>CAZGXT010000270.1:0-2562 GCA_964529675.1 uncultured Caulobacterales bacterium | reverse complement strand
GCAATCGGGTCCAAGGATTCCGGCGTCGGCCGCGCTCGCGGGAAATGTCAGCGCTGCAATGGTGATGGCCAGCCGCACAAGCGCCTCCACGATCGACTGTCGCGGGCTATTCCGGCGAAAAAAAAGAGCCGGCCCCCCAAGGAACCGGCCCAATACGCAACTAAACGGGAAGTTCTACTCGTGGCAAGACAAGGCGGGGCGGCGACGAACGATGGGGCTCAACGGCGCAGCCTATTCCCCGCAGGCGACGCGGGTGGCCCCGCGACGCTCTTTTGATGGCGGGCATTCGCAAAAGCGCGATGACGGACCGGCGAAACTTTGGTGACGGTGTGAAAGCCGGGGGGACAGCAATGAGGGAAGCTGGTGCTGCGAGAGAGGATTGAACTCTCGGCCTCTCCCTTACCAAGGGAGTGCTCTACCACTGAGCTACCGCAGCAAGCCCGCGCGGCTATAGCCCGGGCCCAAGGGCTTGAAAAGCACCAGAGGAAAGAGCGCCTGCTTCTTGACCCTAGAGGGCTCAACCCTATGGTCCCCGCCGATGTCAGACCCCAAGGACGCCCCTGAGGCAGTGCCCCGCCCGCGCCAGATCGGCGCCGCGGAAAAGCCGCGCGCGACGGACACAAGAAAGCCGACCCGCGAAGAGCGCCTCGCCAAGGCGTTGCGCGAGAACCTCAAACGCCGCAAGGCGAACGCGAAGAAAGATTAAGCCGCACCCATGGACAGACTGGCGATCATCGGCGGGCGCCCGCTTTTCGGCGAAATCGTCATCGGCGGGGCGAAGAACTCCGCGCTGAAGCTGATGGCGGCGGCGCTCCTTACTGACGAGCCGCTCGTCATCGAGAACACCCCGCGCCTTGCGGACATCGACACGCTGTTGAAGCTGCTGGCGCAGCACGGCGTCGACCAGGACTTCAACGGCTCGACGCTGAGGCTGCACGCAAGGACGATCACCTCGACCGAGGCGCCTTACGACCTCGTCAGGAAGATGCGCGCGTCGTTCAACGTGCTGGGGCCGCTCCTCGCTCGCGAAGGAAAAGCGCGCGTATCGCTGCCCGGCGGCTGCGCCATCGGCGCGCGGCCCGTCGATCTGCATTTGAAGGCGCTGACCGCGATGGGCGCGAAGATCGATCTCGATGAGGGATATGTCGTCGCATCGGCGCCGGGCGGCCTTCACGGCGCCAAGATCGATTTCCCGTTCGTCTCCGTCGGCGCGACCGAGCATGCGATGCTCGCCGCGACGCTCGCGAAAGGCGAAACGGTGCTGACGAACGCTGCGCGCGAGCCCGAAATCGGCGATCTCGCCGCGTGCCTCAACGCAATGGGCGCGAAGATCGAAAACGCCGGGCGCTCGACCGTCGCCATTCAGGGCGTCGCGCGTCTCGGCGGGGCGCGCCATGAAGTGATCGCCGACAGGATCGAGTTCGGCTCCTATGCGATGGCCGCGGGCGCGGCGGGCGGCGAATTGTTCCTCAGGAACGGCAGGCTCGACATTCTCGGCGCGGCGGGCGGCGTTCTCGAAGAGGCGGGCGTGAAACTGACGCAGGAAGAAGGCGGCGTGCGCGTCAAGCGGGCCGCCGACCGCTGCCGGGCGGTCAACATCGTCACCCAGCCCTATCCGGGCTTCTTCACCGACCTGCAGGCGCAGTTCATGGCGATGATGACGGTCGCGGACGGCGTCTCGGTCATCAAGGAGACGATCTTCGAGAACCGCTTCATGCACGCGCCGGAACTCTCGCGCATGGGCGCCAACATATCCGTAGACGGACAGATTGCGACGGTGCGCGGCGTCAAGCGCCTGAAGGGCGCGCCGGTGATGGCGACGGACCTCAGGGCCTCGATGAGCCTCGTGCTCGCGGGCCTCGGCGCGGAAGGCCAGACGATCATCAACCGCGTCTATCACCTTGACCGCGGCTTCGAGCGCCTCGAAGACAAGCTCCGGGCCTGCGGCGCGCTGATCGAGCGCGTCAAAGGCGAGGGGTGAGGCGGGGGAGATGACCGGGCTAGAAAGCTGGAAGCCGCTGCGGCTCGTCGCTGAGGACGCTGATGATCTCAGCGCCATGTCGGCCGTCCTTCAGGACGCGGTCGTCAAGATCGGCGATTTCGCGCATTTGCCGCGCCAGCGCCGCTTCGCCTTCGTCGCCAACCGGTTCCTGTGGGAAGCGGCGGGCGGGGCGAAACGCGGTCCCTTCGCCCGCGTCCGGACGGGATGCCATTTCGACGACGTGACGGCGGTCCGGCAGTCGAACCTGCGCCTCGACGCCAGGGACGCGGTGGTCGAGCTTCTCGCGCTGCGCTTTGCGCCCGGTGAAGACGGAGCCGGCGCCGTCACCTTTGACTTTGCGGGCGGCGGCGCCATCCGGCTCGATGTCGAATGCGTCAACGCCGGCCTCGCCGACATCTCAGCGCCGTGGATGACCCGCATGAAGCCGGAGCATGAGGGGTGACCACGCGCCGGCGCGCCGCTAAGCTTTCATTCGCGTAACAGGATCCGTGCATGGCGGACGAACCCGACACCAAGACGCGCCGGATCGTCCGCATCGAGCTTGACGAGCGCAGCCTTGC
>CAZGXT010000269.1:0-2571 GCA_964529675.1 uncultured Caulobacterales bacterium | reverse complement strand
TCGACGCCGTCAGGAAGCGCCCGGGCATGTATATCGGCGACACCGATGACGGCTCCGGCCTTCACCACATGGTCTATGAAGTCGTCGACAACGCGATCGACGAAGCGCTGGCCGGCTATTGCGACGACATCCGCGTCATCCTCAACGAAGACGGCTCTGTCACCGTCCGCGACAACGGGCGCGGCGTTCCGACCGACATCCATCCGACCGAGGGCGTTTCGGCGGCCGAGGTCATCATGACCCAGCTGCACGCCGGCGGAAAATTCGACCAGAACTCCTACAAGGTCTCGGGCGGCCTTCATGGCGTCGGCGTGTCGGTCGTCAACGCGCTTTCCGAACGCCTCGATCTCCGCATCAAGCGCGCCGGCAAGGAGCATTTCATGCGCTTCCGGCGCGGCGTGCCGGAAGAGCCGCTGAAGGTCGTCGGCGACACGGCCGACAAGGGCACGGAAGTCACCTTCCTGCCCTCGGGCGAGACATTCACGCAGCTCACCTTCGATTTCGAAACGCTTGAACACCGCCTGCGCGAACTCGCCTTCCTGAATTCCGGCGTGTCGATCCGCCTCATCGACGCGCGCCATGTCGAAACGCGCGAGGAGCATTTCTACTATGAGGGCGGCCTCGTCGCCTTCGCGCGCTATCTCGACAAGTCGAAGACGCCGCTCATCGAAGCGCCGATCGCCTTCACGATCGAACGCGACGGCGTCACGGTCGATGTCGCGATGTGGTGGAATGACAGCTATCACGAGAAAGTGCTGTGCTTCACCAACAACATCCCGCAGCGCGACGGCGGCACGCACCTCGCCGGCTTCCGCGCGGCGCTGACGCGCATCATCAACAATTACGCCTCGGAATCCGGCGTCGCGAAAAAGGAAAAGATCGCGCTCACCGGCGATGACGCGCGCGAGGGCCTCACCTCCATCCTGTCGGTGAAGGTCCCCGATCCCAAATTCTCCTCGCAGACGAAGGACAAGCTCGTCTCGTCCGAGGTGCGCCCGGTCGTTGAGGGCGTCGTCGCCGAAAAGCTCGGCGAATGGTTCGAGGAAAACCCCGGTGAAGCGCGCAAGGTCGTCGGCAAGATCGTCGAAGCCGCGATGGCGCGCGAAGCCGCGCGCAAGGCGCGGGAACTGACGCGGCGCAAATCCGCGCTCGATATCTCGTCGCTGCCCGGCAAGCTCGCCGACTGCCAGGAGCGCGACCCCGCGAAATCCGAACTCTTCATCGTCGAGGGCGACTCGGCCGGCGGCAGCGCCAAGCAGGCGCGCAACCGCGAGAACCAGGCCGTTCTCCCCTTGCGCGGCAAGATCCTCAATGTCGAGCGCGCGCGCTTCGACAAGATGCTGTCGAGCCAGGAGATCGGCACGCTCATCACCGCGCTCGGCACCGGCATCGGGCGCGATGATTTCAACGTTGAAAAACTGCGCTACCACAAGGTCGTGATCATGACCGACGCCGACGTCGACGGCGCGCATATCAGGACTTTGCTGCTGACCTTCTTCTTCCGCCAGATGCCGGAGGTGATCCAGCGCGGCTGCCTCTATATCGCGCAGCCCCCGCTCTACAAGATCAGCCGCGGCAAGTCGGAACAATATGTTCTCGACGATCGCGGCCTTGAAGATTATCTCTACACGGAGGGTTCGGCCGACGCCCAGCTCATCCTGGCGAACGGCGAAGTGGTGGCCGGCGCCGACCTCTCCGACATCATCGCCCGCGCGCGGCGCGCGCGCGAGGCGATCGAGGAGTTTCCGGCGCGCTTTTCCCGCGACGTCATCGTGCAGGCCGCGCTCGCCCGCGCGCTCGCAGAGGCGCCGTCGGACGCCGCGGGCGCGCAGGCGCTGGCGGACAAGATCGCGGCCCGCCTTGATCTCATTTCCGATGAATTCGAACGCGGTTGGCATGGCCGCCCCGACGGCGAGGGCGGTTACGTCTTCGAGCGCGAACTGCGCGGCGTCGCGGAGCGTCATGCGCTCAGCCGCGACCTTCTCGTCTCCGGCGATGCGCGCCGCACGCAGGATCTCTTGAACGACCTTGCGGAAATCTTCGACCGCCCGGCGACCTGGACGAAGAAGGACCAGCGCCAGCCGGTGACGGGCCCCAACAGCCTCCTGCGCGCCGCGCGCGCCGCGGGCGAGAAAGGCGTCTCCGTCCAGCGCTACAAGGGCCTTGGCGAAATGAACCCCGACCAGCTCTGGGAAACAACGCTCGACCCCGCCGCACGCGTCCTGTTGCAGGTGAAGGTGAAGGAGGCAGACGACGCCGACGACATCTTCTCAAAGCTGATGGGCGAAATCGTCGAACCCCGCCGCGAGTTCATCCAGGAAAACGCCCTGACGGCGGAGCTGGATGTTTAGGGCGACAAGCAGGTCCGCCAGTCGAACATGCGGGCCTAACCAACGCTCCGGCAAACCATAGGCAATGCACAAACACGCGCCTTGTTCGCAGCGAGTGGAGACCTTCTTCCCTACTCCGGCGCCGCGTCCTCCCCCTCTGGAATTTCAAAAATCTGCCCCGGATAAATCAAGTCCGGGTCGCGGATCTGGTCGGCGTTCGCTTCGTAAATGACCGTATACT
>CAZGXT010000268.1:0-2614 GCA_964529675.1 uncultured Caulobacterales bacterium | reverse complement strand
GCCCGCTCGATCGCGAGGGTCTCGACCTCGTCGACCTCCTCGCAGCCGCCGTAGTAGCGGCGGCCGGGATAGCCCTCGGCGTATTTGTTGGTGAGCACCGAGCCCACGGCCTCGAGCACGGCGTCGGAGACGAAGTTCTCGGAGGCGATCAGCTCGAGCGAGAGCCCCTGACGCCGGCCCTCGCGCCGGATGAAGCGCGCGATCTCCGGATCGGCTCGATCGAGATGGGGGGTCACGGAATCGGACATTTCGGCCACTCCTTCTGGCGCGTCACCGGATCATCGCGGCGGAGACGACACGGGCCGGCCCGGCTCGGGATCCGATCCCCGAACCCGTCCGACCGCGCCTGCCCCGGGACCCGAGTGCCGTCACCCGACCGGGCCGGGACGGCCGAGCCCTACTCGTCGACGCGTTCCTTCAGATAGTCGATCGCGTCCGCGATCGTCTGCATCTTCTCGGCATCGTCGTCGGGGATCTCGATGTCGAAGGTCTCTTCGAGGGTCATGACGAGCTCGACGATGTCGAGCGAGTCGGCGCCGAGATCGTCGATGAACGAGGCGTTCAGCACGGCCTCCTCCCTCGACACCCCCAGCTGCTCGACGATCAGATCGGTGACGCGCGATTCAAGCGACGACATGGATGGAGCTCCTCCAAGACTCGGTCCTGATGAGACGACGAAAGCTAGCGCCGTACCCCCCGTACGGCGACGGCCAGGTGCCTGCAGGATCAGGCTGAACCCTCGATCTCGACCCCGTTCGATGCCAGGAACGCGCGAACCTCGGCGAGCTCCGAGAGCTCCGAGAAGTTCGCCCTCGCGGCCCGCCGTTCGATCCGGGCGATCAGGCCCGAGAGCACGCGGCCGGGGCCGACCTCGAGAAAGCGATCCACGCCGAGCGCGCGCATCCGCACGACCATCTCGGTGAACCGGACGGGCGCCGTCACCTGGGCCCGCAGCAGCCCGGCCATGCGCCCGGGATCGGCGTTCGGCTCGGCCTCGACGTTCGTCACGATCGGCGGCACGGCCGGACGGAAGGGCAGCTTGGCCAGCTCGCCCTCGAGCTTCTGGGCGGCGGGCTCCATCAGGGCGCAGTGGAAGGGAGCGGACACGGGCAGCGGGACCGTCTTCTTCGCCCCGAGCTCGCGCGCCCGATTGCAGGCGATCTCGACCGCCACCGCGTCGCCGGCGATCACCGTCTGCTGGGCCGAGTTGAAGTTCGCCGGGGTGACGACGAGCCCCGTCTCCTCGGCGGCCCGGCGACAGGCCTCGCCGACCACGTCCGGATCGACGCCCATCACCGCGGCCATCGCCCCGCGACCCTCGGCGACCGCCTCCTGCATCAGGCGCCCGCGCAGGTTCACCGTCCGCACCGCATCCTCGAAGTCGAGGGCGTTCGCCGCGACCATCGCCGAGTACTCGCCGAGGCTGTGCCCCCCGACGTAGCCCGGTGCGAGCGGCCCGACCTCTTCCTCGAGGGCCCGCAGCAACGCGATGCTGGTGGTGAGGATCGCGGGCTGCTGGATCTCGGTTCGTCGCAGCTCGTCTTCCGGGCCCTCGAAGCAGATCTTCGAGAGCGACAGCTGCAGGACGTCGTCCGCGGCCTCGAAGGTCTCCCGCGCGGCGCGCGAGGAATCGAAGACGTCCCGACCCATGCCGACCGTCTGCGAAGCCTGTCCCGGAAAGAGGAGCGCGAGCACCGGGACTACTCGTCGGCCACTTCGACGACAGTGCGGCCCTTGTAGCTGCCGCAGCTCGCGCACACGCGGTGGGGCGCCTTCGGCGCGCCGCATTGCGGGCAGGCGCTGGTCGCCGGCGTGCTCAGCGCATCGTGGCTGCGGCGCTTGTCACGCCGGGACTTCGAGGTCTTTCGTTTCGGAACCGCCATGGAAACCGTCTCTCCCGTGGGCCGGCATCAGCCGGCATGCTTCAACTTCCGGACCCGGAGCCCGAGCCCTTCCGGGTCCCGGCCTTGCCGGTGGCGCGCGGCCGCTCGACCGTCGCCTCCGGCTTCGCCTTCCAATTCGCCAGCACGGCGAACGGGCTCGGTACCCGTTCGTCCGCGCAGCCGCAGGTCCCCGTGGCCTGCGCCGATTCCTCTCCCCGGCGCCGCTCCATCCCGCAATGCGGACAGAGCCCCGGGCAATCTTCTTCGCACAGCGGCTGGATGGGCATCGTCGTGGCGACGATTTCCGCGAACAGCTCGTCCAGGAAGATCACCGGCCCCCGAAACCATCCCGCCTCGAGGTCGTCCCCCAGACAGATCCCGTTCTCCGCGAGGGCGCGCGCTCCCTCGGGATCGATCGCCTCCTGGGCCCTCGCGTCTCCCCACGCGTTCTCCTCGAGCGGCTCGAGGACGAGGCGGAAGGAGTCGCGAAGCGCGTGAGCATAGCGCCGAGTGCATCGACTGCACTCGACGGAGATGCCGCCTTCGAGGCTGCCTTCGATCAGGACGCCGGACCCGACGCGCTGTGCCGAGACGGCGAAGTGGAAGGGCTGCTCGAAGCGCACCTCCCCTGCCGGATCCTCGCTGCCGGGCCGGGCGGTCCACCAGCCCGGCGGCGCCTCGAACGCGAAGCGCTGCGGGCGATCCGTCAATCGATCGATCAGGATCTTGAA
>CAZGXT010000267.1:0-2618 GCA_964529675.1 uncultured Caulobacterales bacterium | reverse complement strand
CTAGATCTCAGCATCTGACGCCGCTGCCGGCCGCCAGCGCCGTCAGCGTTTCGGCGTCGCGGGCGAAAAGGCTGTATTCTGACAGCGCCGCCGCAGACTTCAGCGCACAGGCCTCGGCAAGCCGCGTTCTTACAGCGCCGGGCTCTCCGGCGGCGCGAAGGCTTTTCGCGCTGGCGATCGATGTCCAGACGAGATCGCGCGCGACAAGGCTCGCCTCCGGTTCGGATTGCAGGAAGGCTCTCTGCAGCGCAATCGACCGGTCAAAGTGCGCCTTCGCGCCGGCGTAGTCCTGCTCAACTGTTGCAAGGTCGCCGCGCTCGTCGGCGATCGCCGCCATCAGGAGGTTGAGAAGAGGCGTCGCGCGCGCGTCGGCCGCGCCGACGCGCTTTTCCGCGGCCCCAAGCAACCTTTCGGCCGTCGCATTGTCGCCGCGCAGCCTCAGGATGCGCGCCAGCGACACCTGCGCGATGACCGCGAGCCGCTGCGCCACGATATCCTCCGTGTAGACGGCGGCGGCGTCGATATCGTCGATCGCGGCGCGGGAGGCTGCTTCCGCCGAATTGAGCGCTTGCGTCTTCTGGGCGTCGGCCTCGTATAAGCGAAGCGCATTGTCCGCCTTCGCCAGATAAAGACGCGCCCGCGCAAGGCGCCAGTCGCGCCGGGCGCCGTCAAACCTGATGAGGCGCGTCAGCAGCTCTTCGCCTTCCCTGAAGACGTCGCCGGCGCGCGCCCGCTCTCCGCCGAAGGCGGCGATCTCGCCGGCCGTGGTCAGAAGGTCGCCGCGCAGAAGCAGCGCGCGCCGGTCGTCGCCGTCGCTGGTGAGGAACGCCGCGAGAAGCGCGTCGGCGCGTTCGAGGTCGGGGGCGGCGTCTGAAATCCTTCCCTGAAGCGCGAGCGCCTTCGCCCGCATTTCGAGGAGCTTTGCAAGCTCGATGCGTTGCTGGCGTCCGGTGGCGCCATCGGCGTAAAGCCGAATCTCCCCGCTGAGGACGCCGATCGCCTCGGCGAGCCGTCCGTTTTCAGCGTAGAGCTGCGCAAGAACCAGCCGAGCAAAACCGCTCGCTGCGTTTTTAGCGCCCATGGCGTCGATGTCGGCTTCGAGCGTCTTGATTGCGGCGCCCGGCCTGTTCAGCATCGACAGGACGTTCGCTGCGTTCGCCGAGCATGACAGGAGCCCGTCCAGCGCGCTTTGCTCCTCCTCCGCTTCCAGCTCCCAATCTTCAATGAAGGCTTTGCGGCCCGTGCGGCAACGTTCGAATTCGGCATGCGCCCGTTCCAGCGCGCCGGCGTTGAGCCATCCTTTGCCGAGCGATTCAGCGACGTCGCCTTCAAGGTCATCAGCGTAAAACTCGGTATTGGACTCGCCGAACAGGAGCGAGTCAAAGAACTGTCTCGTCTTGTCGGTTGCGCTTTTCCTGATGGCGGCGAGCGTTTCGTCCGCCGCTCGCGAGGAAGCGAGCTGATCCGACGCGCGGCCGACTTCGGCGAACAGGTCCGAAAGCAGGAGCTGGAACTCCGCGCCGATGATCTGGGCGCGCGGATGGCGGCGCAGCGATTCCATCGCGCCAAGGCTGTCGAGGTCCGCCTCGGTGTCGGTAAGCAGGCGGTGAATCATTTCGCGCGGCACCTCAGTCTGATTTGCGAGATCGTTGATGCGTGACGCGGACTTGGCGGCGATGATGATCGCATCCTCAAAATTCTCGAGGCTGCGATTGCGCTGGTCGACGGCGATGACGCTCGCCGAAACAGCGAGGATGCTGAGCCCCGCCATACCGGCGGCGACCCCATAGGCGACGCGTGCGCGCCGGCGCTCGGCCGCCAGCGCGCGTTGGCGAAGCGCGTCGAAGTCAACGTCAAGAATGCTCGCGAGAATCTTGAGAACGCCGTCATGCCAGCCGTCGCCTGCTTCCTGCAGGTCGGCGGCGATCGGCTCATCGCCGTCCGCACGGCGAAGCGCCGGCGGGAATGAATTGACGACGGCGCGGCTTTCATCAGTTCGGGCGATCAGCGGAAAAATGCGCGCCGAGCGGCCGGTCTTCTGAAAATGTTCGACCTCGGCGTTCACCCATCTGGAGCGGGCGCTGTCCGGCGAACACAGCACGACAAGGGCGCCGGACTTGTCGAGCGCCTCGATGAGCGCGGCGTTGAGGCTTTCGCCGGTCTTGAAATCCGTGCGGTCGCGGCAGACCTTGCCGACGCGCTCGCCGATGACGCCGAAACCCGTCGGCTGTCCGCGCAGCGCCTTCGGAATGGAATAGCTTTCAAGGGCGCGCTGCAGCCTGCGCGCGATGTCGCGATCGGCGCTGTTGTAGCTGATGAAAGCCGCGTACTCGTACGCCGTCGCGCTCATCGGGGTCACCGTGATGCCAGGTCAGACGATAGACCTGACGTTGCGACCTCAGCAAGATTTGAGGCGTCACGCCTTCATCCGAGTTCGCGCGGCGAGAACCGGCGTTGGCCGACGTGCGAGGGACGTCGCGCGCAGGCGAGGGGTCGGCGAGGACGACACGTGCGGTGTCCAGACAATGCAAGAACCGGCCGCCCACGGCGGCAGGAGAAGAGCCGCCGGCGACAGGCGGCGACCACACCGGCGCAGTTGCGCTATTGAGCGTCGACAC
>CAZGXT010000266.1:0-2634 GCA_964529675.1 uncultured Caulobacterales bacterium | reverse complement strand
AGTCGGGTGAACCCAGCCACTACGCGAGGATGCCGCCATGAGTTCTGCCGCGCCCCATTATCTCGATCTGACCGCGCTGTCCGCCCTGCTCCGCCAGCGCGAGCTGTCGCCGGTGGCCGTGACCGAGGCGCAGCTCGCGCGCATCGCCGCGCTGGACGGGAATCTCAAGAGCTACGCGGCGGTGATGGCCGATACCGCGCTGGCCGAGGCGCGCGCGGCCGAGGAGGAGATCGCCGCCGGCCGCTGGCGAGGGCCACTGCACGGCGTGCCGCTGGCGGTGAAGGACCTGTGCGACGCGACCGGCGTGCGCACGGTGGCCGGCATGCCGCGGGTCCGCGGCGCGGTGCCGCCGGCGAGCGCCGATTCCACCGTCGTCGCGCGGCTGCGCGCCGCGGGCGCGGTGATCCTCGGCAAGCTGCAGCTCACCGAGGGCGCGGTCGCCCATCACCATCCGGACATACCGCCGCCGGTCAATCCGCACCACGCGGGCTACTGGAGCGGCGCGTCCTCGAGCGGCACCGGCGTCGCGGTCGCCGCGGGCCTGTGCTACGGCGGCCTGGGCTCGGACACCGGCGGCTCGATCCGCCTGCCCTCCTTCGCCAACGGCGTCACCGGCCTCAAGCCGAGCTGGGGCCGGGTGAGCCGCGCCGGCGTGTTCGCGCTCGCCTGGTCGTTCGATCACGTCGGTCCGATGGCGCGCAGCGCCGCCGACTGCGGCGCGATCCTGAACGCCATCGCCGGCGCCGACCCGGCCGATCCGACCGCGCTGCAGGCGCCGGTACCGGATCACTTGTACAAGCTGGACGGCGACCTGCGCGGTCTGCGCGTCGGTCTTGACACCGCGTGGGCGTCGTACGGTATCGATGCGCCTACCCAGCAGGCGCTCGAGGCCTGCCTCGCGGTGCTGAAGGACGCCGGCGCGACCGTGGTGCCGGTGAAGATGCCCGATACCCAGGCGGCGCTCGCGGCCTGGACGCCGATGTGCTGCGCCGAGGTCGCGGCGACCCATGCCGAGAATTATCCGTCCCGCGCGGCGGAGTACGGCCCGGGCCTGAAGGGCCTCATCGAGGCGGGCGGCGCCACTTCCGGCCTCGACTACGCGCGCGCCCACGATGTGCGTCAGCAGTTCCGCGGCCAGATGGCCGCCCTGTTCCGCGGCGTCGACGTCCTGCTCGCGCCGGCCTTCCTCGGCCAGAACATGACGCTGGAACGCTTCGCGAGCTTCGGCTCGCAGGTCGACGACTGGGACAACCTGCTGCGCTACACCGCGCCCTTCGACGTGTCCGGCTCGCCGACCCTGTCGTTGCCGGCCGGCTTCAACGCCGACGGCGCGCCTTTCGGTTTCCAGCTGGTCGCCGACCTGTTGAACGAACCGCTGCTGGTGCGCGCCGGCGACGCCTGGCAGCGCGCCACGGATCATCACCAGCGCCGTCCCAAGCTCGCGCCCTGACCCATCGACGGGCGCGGCCACGCGCCGCGCCCGCGATCGCGCTCACGTCTTCACTCGTCAGTCACGGAAGCACACGACATGGATCAACTGCAGAACTACCGCGAACTCGCCACCCACTACCTCGCCGAGGGCGCCGTGAAGGTCGGCGCGGCGCTGCTCTTCTGGATCGTCGGCCGCTGGCTCATCGGCCTCATCGGCCGCCTGCTGCAGGAGATGATGCAGCGGCAGAAGGTCGACCCGACCTTGATGCGCTATATCGGCAACATCCTCTCGGTCACGCTCAACATCGCGCTGGTGGTCGCCATCCTCGGCTACTGCGGCATCGAGACCACGAGCTTCGCCGCGCTGGTCGCGGGCGTCGGCATCGCCATCGGCGCGGCCTGGGGCGGACTCCTGTCCAACCTCGCGGCCGGCGCCTTCCTGATCGTGCTGAAGCCGTTCAAAGTCGGTGACTTCATCACCGCCGCGGGTGTCACCGGCACGGTCAAGGAAGTGGGACTCTTCGCCACCGCCATCGACACGCCGGACAACGTGCTGACCATCATCGGCAACGGCAAGATCTTCGGCGACACCATCCAGAACTTCAGCGCCAATCCCCATCGGCGCGTGGAGCTGAAGTGTCAACTCGCGGGCGGCGCCGATCACGTCGCGGCGATGGAACTGCTGCGCGCGCGCATGGCCGCGATCCCGAACGTGGTGAAGTCACCTGCGCCGGAAGTCGAGATCCTCGACTTCAACCTGGTCGGCCCGGTGCTGGCCGTGCGCCCCTTCTGCCACAACGATCACTACTGGCAGGTCTACTTCGACGGCAACCGCGCGATCCGCGAGTCGTTGGGCGAAGCCGGCTTCCCGGCGCCGATGCCTGCGCAGCTGGTGTTGACGCGGGCGGGTTGAGGCACAACGGAAAAGGTGTCAGGTTTATTTTTGCGGCAAGGCAGAAGAGCCGTGCGCCAAGACACGAGCGCAAAAATAAACCTGACACCTTTTCCGGCGGTAGGGCCGATTTCAATCGGCCATGTACTGCGCGGCGCCAGACGCCGTGCCTGGCGGGTTGAAACCCGCCCTACAATGATCTCCGCATCGTGCGGTGGGGGATGCCGGCGTCGTCGAACACCGGGCCCTCGGCGACGAAGCCGGCGCGGGCATAGAACTCGAGGGCGTGGACCTGGGCGTGCAGGTGCACT
>CAZGXT010000265.1:0-2667 GCA_964529675.1 uncultured Caulobacterales bacterium | reverse complement strand
AAAAACACCTGAAGTCGACGGTGCGTTACGACGTCACGGTGAAAATGGATGACGGTTCGACGCAGACCTTCTCCTATGACTCGCAGCCCGCCTTTCAGGCCGGGAGCAAGGTGCGCGTGGTGAACGGCACGCTGACCTCGGGCTGACGCTCCATTGCTTCGCAAAAAGCGCCCCCCAGTGGGCGCTTTTTTCTTGCCACCAACTGCTGGAAGGTGCAAACCGGTGGAAAAAAAGTCAACGAAAACATAAGGTTATAAGTCACCGACACCCCCTCACTTCCACCATGTAGCAGGGCTTGCAAATATACCCCAGTGGGGTATATGATGCGCCTATCGAAATCATTCGTTCTGAGACAGCCCAATGAGTACCCTCGCCACATTCCCGAAAAGCGCGGTCATCGATCTGCCGATCACCGGAATGACCTGCGCCGCCTGTGCCGCGCGCATCGAGAAAAGCCTGAACCGCCTGCCCGACGTCAAGGCAGGCGTCAATTTTGCGACCGAGAAAGCGCATATCGAATACCCGGCCGGCCGCATCACACCCGCCGAACTGATCGGCGCAATCCGGAAAGCGGGTTACGACGCACAGCTTCCCGCCGCTGACGGCGATGCCGCGCGCAAGGCTGAACGCCTCGCCGCATACAAAAATGATCTGCGGCTGTTCACCATTTCAGCGGCACTGTCCCTGCCTTTCCTCGGATTGATGCTGTACATGCTGACCGGCGCCCACCATGCCGCGTGGTTCCCGTCGATGGCCCAATTGCTGGTTTCGGCCCCGGTACAGTTCTGGATCGGCAGCCGGTTCTACAGCGGGGCATACCATGCACTGCGCGGCGGTGGCGCCAACATGGATGTGCTGATCGCGCTGGGCACCAGCGTCGCCTGGTTCTACAGCGCAGCCGTCGTATTGTTCGGTCTGGACGGACACCTCTATTTCGAAGCATCCGCGAGCATCATCACGCTGGTATTCCTCGGCAAACTGCTGGAATCGCGCGCCCGTGCCCGCGCCTCGTCAGCGATTGAGGAACTGATCCGTCTGCAGCCCAAAACCGCGCGCATCGAGCGCGATGGCGGCATTGCCGAAATTCCAGTGGCCGAACTCCGCGTCGGCGACGTGTTCGTGGTGCGCCCTGGCGAAGCCATCCCGGTCGACGGCCAGGTAATCGACGGCAGTTCGAGCGTCGACGAGGCCATGCTGACCGGCGAAAGCCTCCCGGTTGCGAAAACACCGGGAAGCCCGGTGTATGCGGCGACCATCAACGCCCAGGGCCTGCTGCGCTGCTCGGCCACCGGCGTGGGGTCTGACACCGCGCTCGCCGGCATCATCCGCCTGGTCGAGGAAGCCCAAGGCTCGAAGGCGCCGATCCAGCGCCTGGCCGATTCCATCTCCGGGGTATTCGTGCCGGTGGTGGTCGTGCTGGCATTGCTGACCTTCGCCGGCTGGTGGTGGTATTCCGGCTCATGGGCCGATGCGATCGTGCCGGCCGTGGCTGTTCTGGTGATCGCCTGCCCCTGCGCCCTGGGTCTGGCGACCCCCACTGCGATCATGGTCGGCAGCGGTGCAGGCGCGCACGCAGGCGTGCTGATCAAGAACGCCGAAGCGCTGGAACGCGCCGGCCACATCGACACCCTGGTCGTCGACAAGACCGGCACACTGACGCAGGGCAAACCGGCCGTCACCGATGTCATCGTCGCGCCAGCTGCAGACGAAACTCAACTGCTGCGCATCGCCGTGTCCCTGGAAAACGGTTCGGAACATCCGCTGGCGCGTGCCGTGCTCGTTCACGCCGACGCACGGCAGATCGCCGCCGCGCCGGTGCAGGACTTCGAAGCCGTCGCCGGCAAGGGCGTGCGCGCACGTATCGACGGCACACCCGCGCTGCTCGGTTCGCCGAAGTTTCTGGCTGACCAGGGCCTGTTGCTCGATGAAAAAACCGTTTCCGCACTCCAGGAGCAGGGCAAAACCGTGATCGGTATCGCCAGCGGCAACCAGGTGCTCGGCATGATTGCCATTGCCGACCCGCTGCGGCCGACCTCGCCGGCCGCGGTTGCCGCGCTTCAGGTACTGGGCATCGAAGTCATCATGCTCACCGGCGACAACCGGCGTACAGCCGCGCACATTGCCCGAGAAGCCGGGGTATCGTCGTTCGAAGCCGAACTGCTGCCCCAGGACAAGGCACAGCGCATCACCGCGCTGACCGGCCGGGGTCGCAAGGTCGGCATGATCGGTGACGGCGTCAACGACGCACCCGCCCTGGCCGCCGCACAAGTCAGCTTCGCCATCGGCGCCGGTTCCGACGTGGCAATCCACGCCGCCGACGTCACGCTGATGCGCAGCGACCTGCTGAGCGCGGTCGATGCCGTCAGCCTGTCACGCGCGACTTTCCGCAAGATCAAGCAGAACCTGTTCTTCGCTTTTATCTACAACGTGCTGGGCATACCGCTCGCCGCAGCGGGCCTGCTCAATCCGGTGATTGCAGGCGCGGCAATGGCCATGAGCTCGGTATCGGTGGTCAGCAATTCGCTGCTGCTGAAACGCTGGCGCCCGCAACGCGCCGGAAATTGATTCACTACATCCATACAAGGAGACAGCAAACATGGAAACCATCACAATCCCCGTCAAAGGCATGACCTGCATGGGCTGCGTGTCCAGCGTCAAACGCGTGCT
>CAZGXT010000264.1:0-2712 GCA_964529675.1 uncultured Caulobacterales bacterium | reverse complement strand
CGCGCCGCCGCGCAATACTGGCACCAGGAGGCGCTCAGCATCACCACGGTGTCCGCGCCGGGCTTCAAGTCCTTGTCGCAATGCACCGGGCGCACGCTGGAGCGGCTGATCTCCACACCCGCGAAAACCGCCACCAGCGCGAGCAGCGCGAAGGCGCCGAGCCGGCGCGATGTGCGCGCCTCAGTCATCGAAACGCCACGCGTGGCGCGTGAGATCGATGCGCCCCTGCGCGTCGAAGGCCACGCCCTCCAGCGCCAGGCGGTCGTACTGCTCGCCCGACCACTCGCCGTCGGCGCGGAGCGCAAGCTGACCCTTGACGTTCACCACCCGGTGCCAGGGCACGTCGCTGCCGGCCGGCAGCGCGGCGAGCGCATAGCCCACCTGGCGGGCGCCGCTCGGGCCTTCGATATGGGCGAGCGCCGCGACCTGCTTGTAGGTCGCGACGCAGCCCTGCGGGATCGCCGAAACGACCGCCCACACCCGCGCGTTGCGACCGCGCGGCCCGCTCATCGCTGAGCTTCGAGGAAGCCCAGCAGCGCGGCGTTGAACGCGGCCGCCTGCTCGACGTTGGCGAGGTGCGCGGCCTCCGGGATCACCGTCAGCCGGCTGCCGGCGATGCGCTGGTGGATGAACTCGGCGGCAGAAACCGGCGTGCCGGCGTCGTCGGCGCCGACGATCACATGGGTCGGCAGCCGGATGCCGGCGATGGCTTCGCGCTGGTCCATGTCGCGGATCGCCGCGCAGCAGCCGAGGTAGCCGGCCGGCGAAGTGCCGAGGATGGCGGCGCGGATGGTCGCGACGGTCTCGGGCAGGCGCGCCTGCCCGGCCGGCGTGAACCAGCGGTTGATGGTGCCGTCGACCAGCGCCGCCATGCCACCCTGCTCGACGGCCGCCATGCGCTCGGCCCACATCTCCGGCGGTCCCATGTAGGCCGCGGTGTCGCACAGCGTAAGACTCACGAGGCGCGCGGCGTGACGCGTGCCGGCGCGCTGCCCGACCATGCCGCCGAGCGACAGCCCGCAGAAATGCGCGCGCTCGAAGCCGGCCACGTCGAGCAGCGCCGCCATGTCGTCCACCAGCTGATCGAGGGTGTAGGGGCCAGGCGCCGCCTCGCTTCGACCGTGCCCGCGGTTGTCGTAGCGCAGCACGCGCCAGCCGGCCGCGGTCAGCTCCGGCACCTGCGCGTCCCACATGTTGAGATTCGAGGACAGCGAGTTGGACAGCACGATGGGCGTGCCGCCGGTCGGGCCGTCGAGCTGGTAGTGAAGGCGTACGCCGCGCAGGGCGATGTCGGGCATGGGACGACTCCTTACAGACGCGCACCGCGACGCGGCGCTAGCTAGCACTTGGGCAGTTCTTCGACCCGCGGCGGCTCGCCAAGCTCCACGCGCAGGCCATGACGGGCCGCGGCACGCGGGGTCACGCACAGCAGCACGGTGCGCTCCGCCGCCCAGGTGAGACGTACCTGGTCGCCGGTGAAGGGCGAGCCCTCGTTCTCCACCGTGGTGCTCGCGACCGGCGCGCCGGCCTCGTCCGCTTCGCGCGACAGGACGTAGAGCCGCAGGGTGTGGGGCACGCTCGCCTCCTCGCTCGGCAGCAAGGTCAGGCGCAGCCGATAGTCGCCCTGGCGCGAGGGAAATTCCGAGACCACCTGCTCGGGCGGCGCGCCGCCGCAGGCGGCGAGCAGCGCGGCCAGCGCGCCGACGGCGAGGGCGCCGCGGCGCGCGCCGTTCATTGGGCGGCCCCGAGGGTCTGTTCGCGCGCTGCGCGGTAATCGTCGTAGCGGCTGCGGTCGGGATGACCGGCATCGCCGCATTCCGCGGCGCGCGCCGCAGCCACACCCTGGTGAGCGCCGCGCTGCTGGCAGGCCAGCTGGTCGCCGACGTCGTAGAAGAGCCGCTGCCAGGCGCCCTCGGCGCAGCCCGCGAGGGCGCAGCACAGGATCAGCAGCCAGACGCGAGGCAGGCTCATCGATCGCCCGCCCCGCTCACCTCAGCGCGCCCGTTCCTGGCGCGCGTCGAAGAAGTCCACCCAGGCCTCCCAGCGCTTGGAGTCGCTCGGGAACTTGGGATGGTCGAAACGCGCGATCACCAGGTGCTCGGCGCCGGCGCGGTAGGCGATGGCGGCGACGAAGATGAGACCGTCCTTGTAGGCCTGGCGCTGTTCGTCGGGCACCGACTTGGGCGCCACCTCCGACCACAGGCCCGCCGCGCGCAGCGCCGCGATGGCGCCGTCCGGCCGCGTCGCCGCGCTGCCGCGCGGCGTGCAGAGATAGAGACTGCCGTTCAGCTTGTCGCCCGGATCGAAGGCGAGGTCGTAGTCGTCGACGATGACGGCATTGTTGAATTCGGCCGGCACGCGGCTCGCGGACGCGGTCATGCTGCTTGCGCTCCCCTCGGTTCACGCCGGCGGCCCGCGCCGCCGCCACGTGTCTTTTGAAGCTAACCCAGGCGGTTGGGCCGATCAATCCTGCGCTTGCGGCTTGATCTCGACCTCGACGAAAGACAGCGGGTAGTCGTTCGCGTTGATCACGTTGTGCTCGACGCCGAGCGGCCGCGCGTAGGACTGGCCGAGCACGAGCTCCGCGATGCGCTCACCCTCCGGCGTCTCGAGTTTCAGCTTGCCGGTCGTGAGCGGCACCACCACGTAGTCGTGGGCGTGGCGATGCCAGCCGGTCTCGGCGCCCGGCGCGAAGCGCCACTCGGTGACGAT
>CAZGXT010000263.1:0-2770 GCA_964529675.1 uncultured Caulobacterales bacterium | reverse complement strand
GCTCCTTCTGGATCTACGACGTGCTGTTCAACATCGACAAGATGCACCGGCTCGCCAAGATCGCGAAGGCCTACGGCTCCGAGGTCGCGGGCACGGTGATGTACACCCTGAGCCCGGTGCACTCGGACGAGTACTTCGCCGAAAAGGCCGCGCAGATCGCCGCCTCTCCCGACATCGACACCATCCTGCTGTACGACACCGCCGGCGTGCTGGACGCCGAGCGCATCAGGACCCTGGTGCCGGCCATCGTCGCGCGCATCGGCGGGCGGCCGCTGGAACTCCATTCGAACAACCGCCTCGGGCAGTCCGTGCAGGCTTACCTCGCCGGCATCGAGTGCGGCGTGAACATCCTGCACACCAGCACGCGGCCGCTCGCCAACGGACCCGCGGTGCCGTCCATCGAGGTGATGGCGCGCAACGTGACCCGGCGCGGGCACACCCATGGCATCGACGAGAAGCTTTTGAAGCCCATCGCGGATCACTTCGAGAAGGTCGGCCAGGCCGCCGGCTACCTGGTCAACCAGTTCGCGGAATACGACGTGCTGTCGGTCGATCACCAGATCCCGGGCGGCATGGTCGGCACGCTGCGCGCCCAGCTCGCCAAGCACGGCATGTCGGACAAGCTGGAGGAGGTGTTCGAGGAGACCGCCATCGTGCGTCGTGAGCTCGGCTATCCGGGCATGGCGACGCCATTCAGCCAGCTGGTAGGCATCCAGGCGGTGCTGAACATCGTGACCGGCAAGCGCTACAGCGTGGTGCCGGACGAGGTCATCCAGTACGCCGCCGGCTACTACGGCCAGACCGTCGCGCCCATCGAGCCCGAGGTGCTGGACCGCATCATGGCCGCGCCCCGTGCGCGCGCCATCCTCGCCGAGCCGCCCGAGCAGCCTTCCATCGAGGAACTGCGCGCGCGCTATGGCGTCGACAACGACGACGAGCTCATCCTGCGCGCGCTGGTGCCGGAAGCCGACCTCGCCCGCATGCGCGCCGCCGGTCCGGTGAAGACCAGCTACCCGCTACTATCCTCACCGGAGCTCGACCAGGTCGCGCGGCTGATGAAGCTCGCGCGCTCGCCGGTGGTGGAGATCGCGGCCGCCGGCTACGAGCTGAAACTGCGGAAGCTGTAGGGCCGATTTCAATCGGCCTGCGCCGTGCATGGCCGATTGAAATCGGCCCTACAGAGCGGCAGCCGACATGATTTCTGGGCCGGCGCGACGCTGGCACATCACCGTCTTTACGAGGTTCACCATGGGACGCCTGGAAGGAAAGATCGCACTCATCACCGGCGCCGGCGCCGGCATTGGCCGCGCCTGCATGAGCATGTTCGCGAAGGAAGGCGCGACCGTGTTTGGCGTGGCGCGCACCCAGGCGAATCTCGACGAGACGCTCGCGCAGGTCCACGCGGTGGGCGGCAAGGGCAGCGTATACAGCGCTGACCTGTCACTACCCGAGCGTGCCGAGGCGGCGGTGCAGAAGTGCATCGAGGAATACGGCCGCATCGACATCCTGCTGAACGCGGCGGGCGTCGGCTACAGCTACAAGCTGCAGAGCCCCGGCTCCATGGACCCGGTGGACACGACGCCGGTCGACAAGTGGCGTGAGGTGATGGCCATCAACCTCGACAGCGTGTTCTACGTGTGCCGCATCGCGCTGCGCCAGATGAAGGCGCAGAAGAAAGGCGCGATCGTCAACGTCGCCAGCATCTTCGGCCTGGGCGGTGCGCCCGATGCCCACACCTACACCGCCACCAAGGGCGCGATCATCAATCTCTCGCGCTCGATGGCGGTGGCCTACGTCGATGACGGCATCCGCGTGAACGTGGTCGCGCCGGGCTTCGTGAAGACCCAGATGGTCGAGATGGTGCTCGACCAGCTCTTCTCCCCGGAGAACCCCAAGCTGGTCGCGCCGATGGGGCGCCCGGCGACGGTGGAGGAGGTTGGCTACGCCTGTCTGTACCTCGCCTCCGACGAGGCTTCCTATTGCACGGGCACGGTGCTGTGCGTGGATGGGGGGTCGACGGGGCGGGCGTGAGCCGGCGAGGCGCCGCCCTGCGCGGCGCCTCGGTGGATGTTTTGCGTCATGCCATCAGGGGCACGCGTAGCTGGCTCTGCAGCATGTAGATCATGAGAGCCCAGCTGAGCAGCGCGGCGCTGCCGAGCGTGACGGCCAGGGCGAGTTCGTGACGGTGATTCATAGTGGCGCTCCTCGTGAGTACGTGAGGAGCGCAGATTAGGTGGGACGCGTGGCGCGCGAACTCCGTTTCTTGTCCCGCTTTCGGCGGCAACCCGCCAATGTATGGCGCTTCGACGAGCGCCATAGGTGTGTGAACCAATTCGCCCTACGACCGCATCTGCGTAGGGCGGGTTTCAACCCGCCATGCACGACGCTATCGTCGGCGCCGTACACGGCCGATTGAAATCGGCCCTACAAGGCGGGTTTCAACCTGCCATGCATGGCCGAATGTCGGACTGAAGTCCGACCTACAGCACGTCCAGCGGGATCTTGAGGTAGGAGACGCCGTTCGCTTCCGGTGGCGGCTTGTGCCCGGCGCGCATGTTGATCTGCACGGCGGGCAGGATCAGCACGGGCATGGCGAGGGTCGCGTCGCGCGCCTGGCGCAGTTTCACGAACTCCTGCTCTTCGATGCCGTCGTGCACGTGCACGTTGTGCTTGCGCTCCTCGCGCACGGTGCTCTCCCAGGCGTGATGGTCGCGAGTCGGCGTCAGGTAGTCGTGGCACATCCACAGCCGCGTGTCGGGCGGCAGGTCGA
>CAZGXT010000262.1:0-2774 GCA_964529675.1 uncultured Caulobacterales bacterium | reverse complement strand
TCCGCCGCCGACATCAAGCTGCCCTATGAGGCGTTCACGCTCGATAACGGGCTCAGGGTCGTCGTGCATGAGGACCGCAAGGCGCCGCTGGTCGCCGTTTCGATCTGGTACCATGTCGGCTCCAAGGACGAGCCGGAAGGGCGCACGGGCTTTGCGCACCTGTTCGAGCATCTCATGTTCAACGGCACTGAAAACTACGACGGCGAATGGTTCCTGCCGCTGGAAGAGGTCGGGGGCACCGACCTGAACGGCACCACCTGGTTCGACCGGACGAATTACTTCCAGACCGTGCCGACGCCGGCGGTCGACCGCGTGCTGTGGATGGAATCGGACCGCATGGGCCACCTTCTCGGCGCAGTGACGCAGGAGAAGCTCGATGAGCAGCGCGGCGTCGTGCAGAACGAGAAGCGCCAGGGCGACAACCAGCCCTATGGCCGGATGGAATATTCCGTGCTCGCAGGATTGCTGCCGGCGGGCCATCCCTATCGCCATTCGACGATCGGATCGATGGAGGACCTCAACGCCGCCGATCTTCCGACGGTGAAGAACTGGTTCAAGGAATATTACGGCGCGGCGAACGCCGTGCTCGTCCTCGCCGGCGATATCGACGCCAAGACCGCGCGCGAAAAGGTCGAGAAATATTTCGGCCATATCGAGGCCGGCCCGCCGCTCGTGCGCGCGCAGTCGAACGCGCCGAAGCTCGCGGTTTCCAAGAAAGAGATCATGTATGACCGCGTGCCGCAGGTCAAAATCGACCGCAACTGGGTCGCGCCCGGGCGCACGACGAAAGAGGCGGTTCTGCTGACGCTCGCCGCCGACATTCTCGGCGGGGGCAAGACGTCGCGGCTCTATCAGCGTCTCGTCTATGATCTTGAGCTTGCGACCGCGGCGACGGCGAACCTGCAGGAGCAGGAGCTGATGAGCTTCTGGTCGGTGACCGTCGATCCGAAAAAGGAAGTCGACCCGGCGAAAGCCGAAGCCGAAATGGAGAAGGTCGTCGCCGAGTTTCTGGCCAAGGGGCCGACGCCGGCGGAGCTGAAGCGCTCAAAAACTTCGATCGAGGCGGGCGTCCTGCGCGGCCTTGAAAAGGTCGGCGGCTTCGGCGGCAAGGCGACGGCGCTCGCCGAGGGCGCGCTTTACGCCGGCGATCCGGCGTTCGTGTTGAAGCAGCTTGAATGGCTGAACGCCGCGACGCCGGCGGAGGTGCTTTTCGCCGCCCGCGAGGTGATGAACGCCGGCTATTACCAGCTCAGCGTTCTTCCGTTCCCGGAATATTCAACGAGCGCGGCGGCCGTCGACCGCAAGACGGGACTGCCCGCCGTCGCGACCTCGCCTGACCTTACGTTCCCCGCGATTGAGGAAGCAAGGCTCGGAAACGGCATGAAGGTCGTTCTCGCGAACCGGCCGACCGTGCCCGTCGTCAATGTCGCCATGCAGTTCGACGCCGGCTACGCCTCCGACGCTTCGGGCGCAAAGCTCGGGACAGCGTCGTTCGCGGGCGCGATGCTCGATGAGGGAACGAAGCGGCGCACGGCGCTCGCCATCGCCTCGGAGCTTGAGGGGCTCGGCGCGCAATTGAACGTCGGGTCCAATCTCGACATGACGGGCGTCACCCTGTCGGCGTTGAAGGACAATCTCAGCGCCTCGCTCAACATCATGGCGGATGTCGTCAGGAACCCGGCTTTCGACAAAGGCGAGATTGAAAAGCTGCGCGCGCGCTGGCTTGCGCAGATCGAGCAGGAAAAGGCCCAGCCGGTGCAGCTTGCGCTGCGCCTGCTGCCCCCTGTGATGTATGGAAAGGGGCACGCCTACGGCGTTCCCTTCACCGGCTCGGGCGAGGTCGACACGATCAAGGCGCTGACGCGCGATGATCTGACGAAGTTCCATCAGACCTGGCTGCGCCCGGACAATGCGACGCTGTTCGTCGCCGGCGACGCGACGATGGCGGAGATCAAGCCGTTGCTCGAGCGTGCTTTCGGCGACTGGCGCGCGCCCGCCGGCGCGGTTCCGAAGAAGAACGTCGCGCAGGTGGAGCGCCCGGCGAAGGGCCGCGTCATCCTCGTCGACAAGCCGGGTTCGCCGCAGTCGCTCATTCTCGCCGGCCACGTCGCGCCTCCTTCGGGCGCCGATAACGCCGTCGCCATCAACGCCATGAACGACATCCTCGGCGGCCAGTTCACGGCGCGCGTCAACATGAACCTCCGCGAAGACAAGGGCTGGGCCTACGGCGCCTACACCTTCCTGCAGGACGCGCGCGGGCAGCGCCCCTATCTCGTCTACGCGCCGGTGCAAACCGACAAGACGAAGGAATCGCTCGCCGAGCTCCTGAAGGAGCTGAACAGCTTCAAGGGCGGGCGGCCGGCGACGGCGGTCGAACTGAAGCGCGCGATCGACAACAACACGCGCTCGCTGCCCGGCTCCTTCGAGACGGCGGGCGACGTGCTGGGGAGCCTCACGAGCTCCAACCGCTTCGGGCGGCCGTGGAATTACCCTGCGACGTTGAAGGCGAAATACGAAGCATTGAACCTTAGCGACATCAGCGCCGCGGCAGCGGAAACCGTGCACCCGGACAGCCTCGTCTGGATCATCGTCGGCGACCGCGAAAAGATCGAAGCGGGCGTCGCCTCATTGGGCCTCGGGCCGATCGAAGTGAAGGCGCTGAGCGATCTCTAAGGGCGGGGTTTACCCCGCCGACGCACGCGACCGAAGTTCAACCGGCGAAGGTGCGTCCCGCTCCATCCGCTTGCGGGGGAGCTGTCGCCGACGGCGACTGA
>CAZGXT010000261.1:0-2784 GCA_964529675.1 uncultured Caulobacterales bacterium | reverse complement strand
TTCACGATCCCCTCGCCAGACTGCGTGACGATCCAGTCGCCGACCTTCACCGGCCGTTCGAAAAGCAGAATAAGACCCGACACGAAATTGTTGACGACGGATTGCAGGCCGAAGCCGATGCCGACCGACAAGGCCCCGGCGATCAGCGCAAGGTTCGACAGATCGACCCCGGCGATCGACAGCGCCGATGCGCCCGCGATGACGAGGCCGACATACCCGAGAAGCGTGATGAGCGAGTTCTGCGCGCCGGCGTCCATGCGCGAATGCGCCAGGGGGCCGCGCTGAAGGCCGCTCTGGATGAGGCGCGTGCCGCCGAGGATCGCCACGAAAGCCAGGATCGCGAACAGGATGTCGGTGAGCGAAATGACGACGCCGCCGACCCGGAAACCGATGAAGGCGCGAGCAAACAGCCCGCGCACCGCTTCGGTTTCAAATCCGGCGAGCAGCAAGAGCGCCGGCGC
This sequence comes from uncultured Caulobacterales bacterium, assembly GCA_964529675.1. Taxonomy (GTDB): domain Bacteria; phylum Pseudomonadota; class Alphaproteobacteria; order Caulobacterales; family Parvularculaceae; genus Amphiplicatus. The sequence continues at coordinate 2,323 of CAZGXT010000261.1, read as the reverse complement.
CGCCGCCATCACGAGGACGGCGTCGACGCCGAGCCCGATCCAGAAACTGAAATCGCCGGCCTCCGAGCCCGGCCCGGACCGGCCGGACTTCAGGCGCCGGTCGGCGAAGGCGAACGCCTCGCGAAGACCGGCGCGCAGGAACCACAGCACGGCGGCGATCAGGGCGACGGAGTAGAGGCGGGTTGCGGCGAAGTCGGCGAGATTGACGTGTCCGGCGATCGCCGCAGCGCCAATCGCGACGCCGAGAATGCGCCCGATGAAGCGCAGGCCCGGCCAGATCGAAGTTTTCGTTTCCGGCGAAGGCGGCGCTGATGATTTGGCCGGCGGCAGGCAAAGGACAAAAAGAAGCGCGCCGACAATCATCGCGCCGATTGCGGCCGCAAGCCTGCCGGCGCTGGCCGCATCGCCCGCCGCGTGCGTGACAGCGACGAAGACCGTTTTGGCGCCGACGATCACGACGATCGCAAGGATGAGCCGCGAGACCGCGCGCGCGCGCGCCGCATCAAGGCCGGTCAGCCGCCAATTGGGCGCTGCGGGGGACAGGATGCCGACAGAAAATCCATCAATGACAAGAAAGGCGATGAGCGCGCCCCACAGCGCGCGCGCAACCCCGACGCCGTCATCGGCCAGCAGGCCCACGGCCCGCGCCGTTTCAACGACGGCGAAGCCGCCGATGACGCCCGGAATCACCCGGGTCAGCATGCGCACCCCGGCGAGCGCGACCCGCCGGGGAGGCGTCGGCTCAAGTGTTTCAAGCCGCGCGGTGAAGGCGCTTCGCGCCCAGTTTCGCACCGGCCCGAACATCAGGAAGGAGAAGGCGAAGGCGGCGCCGATCGCGACGGCGCCGAGCAGCACGCCGCCTTCGCCCCGGCGACCATCGCGCCAGCGCGCGAAATAATCACCCGTCTTTCCGACGAGCGCCCTCGCCTCGGCGGCGGCCTTCGACCACAGTCCTGGCGAGATCAGCGGCGCATCGCGGCGCAGAATGCGCCGCCAGCGCGCCTCGAACCGCTGTTGTGACAACGCCGAAAGCAACCGGGCGCCCTCGTCGATGTTGGCGAGGATGCGCGTGCGCAGGCTCTGGTGATAGGCGACACGCTCGGCCAGCGCCTGCCGGTCGGCGGCGAGCAGGGGCGCTTCGGCCGGCTCGCCCTCCTTCGGCGCCGGACCGAGCAGCGCCAGGCTCTCCTCTGCGCGCCGCAGCGCTGCTTCAACCGCGGGAAGCTGCGCGCGGGACGTTTCGACCGCCTCGCGGACGTCGCGCCCGAAGGCCGCGCCGTCATCGACCGCTGCGTCTTCAAGCGCGGCGGCGAGGTCTCCAAGCGCCTGCGCCGACTCGGCGATTTCCTTTTCCCGAGCGCCGTCACGCTCGTCCTGCGCGGCGGCGAGCGAGGCCCACGCCAGAGCCGCAGCGAGGACGGTGATGACGCCCCGCAGGGCCCTCAAAGGATCTTCTGCCCGGTCTTCGCCCAGTCGGCGAGGAAGGCTTCAAGCCCTTTATCCGTTAACGGATGATTGGCGAGCGCCTTGATGACCGCCGGCGGCGCGGTCGCGACATCGGCCCCGGCGAGCGCTGATTCCCGCATGTGCTGCGGCGAGCGGATGGACGCGGCGAGTATGTTCGTCGTGAAGCCGTAATTGTCGTAGACCGCGCGGATTTCGCGAATGAGCTCCATGCCGTCCTGCCCGATGTCGTCGAGCCGCCCGATGAAAGGCGAGATGTAGGTCGCACCCGCCTTCGCCGCGATCAACGCCTGGTTCACTGAAAAGCACAACGTGACGTTGGTCCTGATCGCATCGTCGGTCAGCGCCTTGCAGGCGGCGATGCCCTTAAGCGTCAACGGCAGCTTGACGACGACGTTCTTTGCGATCTTCGCGAGCGAGCGCCCCTCGGCGACCATCTGCTCGGTTTCAAGCGCCGTCACCTCAGCGCTCACCGGGCCCGGGATCAGCGCGCACACTTCGGCGATCATCTCGCGGAAGTCGCGCCCCGACTTTGCGACGAGACTCGGGTTCGTCGTCACGCCGTCAACGAGCCCCGTTGGGATCAGCGCCTTGATCTCCGAGACTTCAGCGGTGTCGACGAAAAACTGCATGACGGCTCCAGCGGTCGAGGGATCGCACCCGGGGGTTGGGGCGACTCGCCCTCCTATTCTAGCCGCGCCCGGGCGCAGGCTTCAAACCCGCCTTTGCGCGCACCGACCGGCACCGGTCCGAGCAGTATTTCACCTCGTCCCAGACCTTCTCCCACCGCTTGCGCCAGACCATCGGCCGGCCGCAGGCGGCGCAGGTCTTGACCGGCAGGTCGGATTTCTTGCGCATT
>CAZGXT010000260.1:0-2819 GCA_964529675.1 uncultured Caulobacterales bacterium | reverse complement strand
AGCGGCGCCGCCGCCTCTAGCGTGATCTCGATCCGCCTATTGCCCGCCGCGTAAGGGTCCTCCGGGTACAGAGGAAAGGCTTCGCCCTTTCCCGTCACCCCGGCCATGCGGTCGGCGGGAAGGCCCGCTTCTTCCATGATCCGGCGGGCGGCGTTGGCGCGGGCGGCGGTGAGGTCGAAGGGCGAATAGCTGCCGGCGCCCGTCGCGTCGGCGTGGGCTTCGACGAAAATGCGGTTCGGCAAGGGCGCCAGCGCGCGAGCGGTCTCGGCGATGAGCGCTGCGGCCTCGCGCGTCGGCTCAGCGCCGCCGCTTGCAAACATCGCGCGTCCGTCGCGGTCGATGATGACGACCTGCAGGCCTTCCGGCGTCAGATTGATGGTGATTGCGTCATCAAGCCCGCGTGTGACGGGGTTCAGGAGGATCGCGTGCTCAAGCCGCTCTTTCGCCGCCTCGAAGCGGCGCTGGTCGGCGGGGGCGAATTCGAAATTGCCGCGCGCGCCTTCAGCCCCTGCGGCGGGCCGAGCGCTCAAATGCTCGCCGATCGCCTGGCCCGACGGCGCGTCGGTTGCGACGATAGAGGCGGGCTGGCGCGATTCCGGCGTTCCGATGAGCTCCTTTTCGCCGGCGTAGCGGCGTTCCTTGGTGACGCCGAAGGCTTCACGGATCGAGCCGGTGACGACCTGCATCTTCGTGCGGTCCTGCACGGAGAAGGAGACGATCAGCACGAAAAAGCAGACGAGCAGCGTCATCAGATCGGCATAGGTGATGATCCACGCCGCATTGCGCCTGCGATTGCCGGCGGCGGGCCGGGCGCTCATGCGGCCGCCGGCGCGAAGGCGCCGCGCGACTTCTCGGGCAGGTAGACGATCAGCATGTCGGTGATCGCGTCGGGCGAGCGGCGCTCGGCGACCTGCGCGAGCCCGTCAATGATGAGGGATAGGTTCGTCTCCTGCGTTTCCAGCTTCGAGGCGAGCTTGTCAGCGATGGGGAGCGCGATGACATAAGCGATGAGCGCGCCGTAAAGCGTCGTCAGCAGCGCGACCGCCATCGCCGGGCCGATGGTCGAGGGATCGTCCATCATCGACAGCATCTGCACGAGCCCGACGACCGTGCCGATCATCCCGAAGGCGGGCGCGGCCTCGCCGATCGCGCGGAAGATGCGCTCGCCGTCGACGAGCCGCTGAATCTCCAGGTCGCGTTCGCGGGTCAGCTGCGCGCGCAGATCAACGGACGCGAGCCCGTCGGCGATCATCTGCTTGCCGCGGGCGAGGAACGGTTCAGACACAGGCGTGCGCTCCAACGCCATCGGGCCCTGGCGCCGGATCACCTGCGCCAGCGTGCGAATTTCGTCGAGCAAGGCGCCGGGATCGCGCGCCTGGTCAAGGAAGGCGGTGCGTGCGCCGGTCGCGAGCGCGGTCAGCACGATATCCGGGCGGAAGCGAAGGAGCGTCGCGGCGGCCGCGCCGCCGACGACGATGAGAATGCTCGGCGCGTTGAAAAAGACGACGACCGAGCCTGAGAGCACGATCGCCACGCCGACGACAAAGAGACCTGCGACGATGCCGCCGATCGTCGCAAAATCGATGCGCATGAAAAGCGCTCCCTCAACCGGGGCGAAGCTTAGTCGCCGGGGCGTAAAGGGAGCGCTTAAAGCACGTCTAAAATTGGCGGCGTTCGCAGGCGGCCCTTAACGGGGCCTTAACCCCAGGGACCGCGGGCGCCGGCGGCGCGTGTCCGCGGCCTTCCGCCGGCCATCGCCATCAGCTTGTCGATGCGGTTCTGCGTCGCCGGATGGGTGGAGAACAGGTTGTCGGCGCCGCGCCCGGAAAGCGGGTTGATGATCATCAGCTGGCCGGTCTCGGGATGCATCTCCGCCGTTTCGTTCGGAATGCGAGCAGCCCCGTTCGAGATCTTGGCGAGCGCCGAAGCGAGCGCCTCAGGGCGGCCGAGGATCTCGGCGCCGACCCGGTCCGCTTCATATTCGCGGCCGCGGCTGATGGCCATCTGCACCAGCGCCGCCGCCATCGGGGCGAGAATCATCATGGCGAGCGAGGCGATGATGTTGCCTCCGCCATTGCCGTCGCGGTTACCGCCGAAGAACAGGGCGAAATTCGCCAGCGTCGTGATTGCGCCGGCGATCGTCGCGGTGACGGTCATGGTCAGCGTGTCGCGGTTTTTGACATGCGCAAGCTCGTGCGCCATCACGCCGGCGAGTTCTTCTTCGGTCAGCATCCGCAACAGGCCGGTCGTCGCTGCGACGGCGGCGTTTTCCGGATTGCGGCCGGTTGCGAAAGCGTTCGGCTGATCATTGTCGATAAGGGTGATGACCGGGCGCGGCAGGCCCGCCCGCTCCACCAGCTCCTCGGTGATCTGGACGTAGCGGCGTACCGCGCCTGACGGGTGGCCGGCGTCGACCGGCTGCGCCCTATACATGCGCAGCACGATCTTGTCGGCGTTCCAGTAGGTGAAGACGTTGGTCGCCGCCGCGACGGCGAGCGCGATCAACATGCCGCCCGATCCGCCGATCGCAAAGCCGACAGCGCCGAAAATCGCGGTCAACGCGGCGAGCAGAATATAGGTGCGCAGCTGACTCATCTTGTCCCTTTGCGGCTCTTAAATGCGACGCCTATATGTGAAGCACGGCGAGGCCCTTCAATATGACCGACAATGACGATCATGACATCGAAGGCGCGGCGCCAGGCGTGGCGCTGACGCCCGCCGCCCGCCGCGCGCTTATGGAGGCGGCGGCGCGGCGCAAAGCGGCCGCAGCGGTCGCGGCCCCGGTTGAGCAGGGCGGCCCCGCCGGTCCTGAGCCCACC
>CAZGXT010000259.1:0-2869 GCA_964529675.1 uncultured Caulobacterales bacterium | reverse complement strand
CAGGGCATCGAAGGCCTCGTGCACGTTTCGGAGATGAGCTGGGTCAAGAAGAACGTGCATCCGGGCAAGGTCGTCTCGACCAGCCAGGAAGTCGAAGTCATGGTTCTCGAAGTCGATGAGAACAAGCGCCGCGTGTCGCTCGGACTGAAGCAGTGTCTCGACAATCCGTGGGACAACTTCGCCGAAAAGCACCCGATCGGATCGATCATCGAAGGCGAGATCAAGAACATCACCGAGTTCGGTCTTTTCGTCGGCATCACGGAAGACATGGACGGCATGGTCCATCTCTCCGACCTCGACTGGAACCGCGCCGGCGAGGAAGTGATCAAGGAGTACAAGAAGGGCGACGTCGTGAAGGCGAAAGTCCTCGACGTCGATCCGGAGAAGGAGCGCATCTCGCTCGGCATCAAGCAGGTCGCGTCCGACCCGATGGACTCGGTCGGCGAGATCAACCGCGGCGACGACGTCACCTGCACGGTGACGGCGATCGAATCGGGCGGCATCGAGGTTCAGGTCGGCGGCGAGGGCGGGCCCAAGGCCTTCATCCGCAAGTCGGACCTGTCGAAGGACCGCAACGAACAGAACCCCTCGCGCTTCGCGGTCGGCGACAAGGTCGACGCCCGCGTCACCGGCTTCGACAAGGTCTCGCGCCGCATTTCGCTGTCCATCAAGGCGCGCGAAGTCGCGGAAGAAAAAGAAGCGGTCGAACAATACGGCTCAGCCGACTCGGGCGCTTCGCTCGGCGACATCCTCGGCGCCGCGCTCAAGAAGGGCGGCAAGCAGTAGGCTTCGTCCCCATACCGGCAAAAAAACCCCGGCGGGCGACCGCCGGGGCTTTTTATTGCGCTGCTCTCGCCTGCGTCAGTTGTTGCCGCCGGTGTGCGTTCCATTTTGCTGATCGGGGTCGTCGATGACGGTTTCCGCCCCCCTGTCGAAGCGCAGCCCGTAGCGATAGAGGACGCCGTCGCTGTTGAGGTTAGTGAGCGACAGCGTGCGGCCGTCGCTGCTCACCTTGAAATCTCTAAATTGGTCGCCGCGAAACGGCCCCTCCGGGCTGCCGTCCGGTCCTACGAATTTCTTGTCGACTATCCAGATGGCGTCTGTCGCCTCAGACTTGAACTTCAAACCAAGACCCTGATCGTCGACGATAGTGAAGCTCAGATTGATGATTTTTCCGAGCGCTTCGCCCTTGGAGAAGTCGAAATCCCCGTCGGCGTTGGCGAACGGCGCATCATATTTGAAATCAAAGACGCCAGGTGAAACTTCGGCGACCGAGAGTTTCGCCGGAACCCCAAGACTTTCACGGAATTTCGTTCCTTGGGCCAAATGGGAGCAAGAAGCGACGGCCAGCCCTAACGATACGGCGATAGCGAAAGAACTCCTAAAATGCATATAACTCCTCCAGCTCTTCAAAACTTATTCATTGCATGAGTCGAGTGCGGGATAAACGCCTAAAAGGGCCTGCCCCGTTATTATGCGTTCGCCATCTGCGTTCATTGCTCCGATGCAGCCAGCCTCGACTTTATCTCCAGCAAATCTGGATGGGCGTAACCCAAAGCGGTCAATTCCTCGACGCCGCGATGGAATGCGGTGATGTCGCCGCCGATGTAATCAAGCTGCGCCAAAGTCAGCTTTGCGTTCGCCGCAATGTCGCCCGGCTGCGCTCTGATCCTCTCAGCCGAGGCCGTGGCGATACGGGCCGCTCCATTGCTGTCGCCAGTCGCCAAGGCCGCGCGCGCAAGCGTCAGCGACCCCGCAGCGAAAGCGTCGATGTCCGGCAGCGGATCCACAGCAACGAGCATGGACATTTTCTTCTGCAGCTCGCCTCGCAGTCGCTCGTCCTTTAAGTCAAAGGCCTCAAGTTGCCTCGCCAGCGCGAGGACGATCAATCCCGCGCCCTCCCCATTCGGGTCGCCAGCCGTCGGAATCTGCGCCAATGCAAAGGCGCGCTCCGCGGCGGCCCTCTCCGACGCCCGGTCGCCTTTAAGCCCTGCTACGTGTGATGCGAGCCGTTCGAGGGCTGACGCGTTGATGACGGCTATGCGATTAGATCGATCGCGACCGACGAGCTTGGCTGCAAACGCGCAGCCCTTGGCGATCGTGCGTTCCGCTTCTTCAATCCGCCCCTGTGCAAGTTGAACGGTGGCAAGGCGCCGCAGAGCTATGATTAGCGGCTCCATGACTTGATAGTCGTCCTCGAATGAGTCGCCGAGCGTCCGGTAAAGATCGATCTGTCGGACGATCGAAGCCTCCGCATTTTGAATCCGCCCCACCAGCAGTTCGGCGAAGCCAAGCCAAGACAAGGCGTAGGCGTAAGCGAGCGTGATTCTCCTATCGTCAGGATCGGTTTCATAAAGCTGGCGTCGCGCTTCGACCGATCGTTTGAAATGCGGGATCGACTGGTTAAACAGACCTTGATTATATAGCGATGCGCCGAGATTGCTCGTCGCATAGGCAAGCTCTAGTCGATATTTCGAGTTGTTCGCGTCCAGGGCGACCATGCTCTCGGCGAGCGCGAGATACTCATGCATGCGGGCCTCGCCCGCTTCGAAGTTCCCCTTAATGCTGGCGATATCTCCGATGTAGAACACGCTCTGCGCATGATCGAAGAGACGCTCCGGATCATTCGGCGCGCGCCGCAGCTGTTCTTCCGTAGCGGCGAACGCCGCTTCATAGGCGTTGAGCGCCGCATCAGGATCGCCGCGCCGTTGATGAACCTGCCCAAGCTTGATCAGCGCTCTGGCGCGTCGCGACAGCGCGCCAGCGTCCAGCGACTTCAGGTCCTGATCTTCGTAATATTCAAGAACCTCGCCGCCGACCTCTTCCAGAATGTCGAGGCGCCCGACGGGTTCGAGCCGTTCGCTCAAAT
>CAZGXT010000258.1:0-2872 GCA_964529675.1 uncultured Caulobacterales bacterium | reverse complement strand
TCGAGGGCGAGAACGACGACATTTCCGGCATCGGCCAGACGCAGGCCGCGCATGATCTGTGCGTCAACCTGCCCGCGTCGCTCAAGGCCGACTACATCCAGCCGGGCGTCGGTCATTACGGCGTCTTCAACGGCGGGCGCTGGCGCAGGGAAATCCAGCCGCGCGTCGCCAAATTCATGCGCGCCCACGCGGATGTGTCGGGCAGGACCATGCGGGCGGCGGCTGAGTAGGCTTCCCTTGACCGCGTCCGGCTTGTTAGGCTTACGTCTACGAATCGCAGGGGCAGCGCCCCGCCAGCCGACGGGGTCATCCTTGCGACACGCCATCCTTTACGCCGCAGCGCTCGCCGCCAACGCTGCAACCGGAGCCGCCCTCGCGCAAGATGAGGCGCCGTCCGATCCGCCGTCGCGCAAGACCGGCCTTTACGTCCGCGGCGGCGCCGGCGTCGGTTTCGCCGACGGCTTCGACCAGGATTTTTCCTACAGCCCCAGCTATCTGCCGATCGTCGCGCCGCCGACGGCGAAGTCGACCGACATCGGCGAAGGCGTCGCCTGGTCGGCGGCGATCGGCTTTCAATACGCCAGGACGCGCAGCGAACTTGAATTCCGGCGTTTTGATCTTGATGCGGATGAAGTCGCGCTGACCGGCGGCGCCGTCCCCTCGGCTGTGTCGGACGCCGGCGCCTTCACGGTTTCTGCGTTGATGTCGAACATTTATTTCGACTTCGTCAATTCCTCGCGACTGACGCCTTATATCGGCGTCGGACTCGGGGGCGCGCGCGTTGAAAACGAGCTCGGCCGGCGCGACGCCGCCTTCGCCTATCAGGGGCGCGTCGGCGTCGATCTCGCCTTGTCGCAGTCGCTGTCGTTCGGCGTTGAATATTCCTATTTCCGGACAGCGGAGGTCGTCTACGGCCCAAAGGAATTCGACGCGTCGGTTCCGCCGTCGGCGACCTTCAGCCCCGAATTCGAACGCCTCGACGGCGACGCTTTCGCCGCGTCAAGCGTGATGGCGACGGTGCGCCTCGTCTTCTAGCGTCACTTGCTCCGTATAAGGAGCATGCGCGCCCACCCCCCCCCGCGAGGCGAGGGAGCTGGCGCGCAGCGCCTGAGGGGGGGCGCTCTGTCGCCCTCGGGCGGCGGCCTTCGTAGAGGGAGCGCGCCCCTTCAGCCCCTTCGGGACCGCCCCACCCGCAAGTGGGTGGAGCGGCTGGGGTTTGCCCACGCGCCTCCCCCCCCTTCACAACTCACCACCGACCAATCACCTAATTCCCCGCCGCCTTCCTGTCGCCGCGCAAAACCCCTATAGACCGCGCATCTTTTTCGCCCCCCTTAAAGGAGACCTTCATGGCCCGCACGAAAATCGCGCTCATCGGTTCCGGCATGATCGGCGGCACGCTCGCCCATATCGCCGCGCAAAAGGACCTCGGCGAGATCGTGCTCTTCGACGTCGCGGAGGGCCTGCCGCAGGGCAAGGCGCTCGACATCGCGCAGTCAGCGCCCGTCGACGGCTACGGCTCCAAGCTCAAGGGCACGCAAGACTACAAGGACATCGCCGGCGCTGACGTCTGCATCGTCACGGCGGGCGTCGCGCGCAAGCCAGGCATGAGCCGCGACGATCTTCTCGGCATCAACCTCAAGGTCATGAAGTCGGTCGGCGAGGGCATTCGTCAGTACGCCCCCAATTCCTTCGTCATCTGCATCACCAATCCGCTCGACGCGATGGTCTGGGCGTTGCAGCGCTTCTCGGGCCTGCCGACGAAGAAAGTCGTCGGCATGGCCGGCATTCTTGATTCTGCGCGTTTCAGGCTCTTCCTGGCGGAGGAGTTCAACGTCGCCGTCGACAGCGTCACCGCCTTCGTGCTCGGCGGGCACGGCGACACCATGGTTCCGCTGGTGCGCTATTCGACGGTCGCCGGCGTTCCGCTCCCCGACCTCGTCAAGATGGGCTGGACGAGCCAAGAGAAGATCGACGCCATCGTCGACCGCACGCGCAAGGGCGGGGGCGAAATCGTCGCGCTGCTGAAGACGGGGTCGGCCTATTACGCGCCCGCGGCCTCTGCGATCCAGATGGCGGAAAGCTATCTCCGGAACAAGCGCATGGTCATTCCGTGTGCGGCGCATCTGACGGGCCAGTACGGCGTCAAGGACACCTATGTCGGCGTGCCGATCGTCGTCGGCGAGAACGGCGTTGAAAAGATCGTCGAAGTGTCCTTCACCGCCGACGAGAAAAAGATGTTCGACAGCTCCGTCGCCGCCGTGCACGAGCTGATGGCCGCGTGCGTAAAGCTCGACCCCTCGCTGGGCTAAAGCCCTGCGGCGATGCGGTCGGCGTAAAATCCTTGCGTCGTCCGGCGGCGCGCGGCGCGCATTGACGCTGTTGCGAGGCCGTCGCCCGACCAGAAGCCCTGCTGCCGGAAGCGGCGCGCCGGCCAAACGGTCGTGACGGCGACCTTGACCTCAGCGCAGGCGGCGCGCGGCGCCGGCGCTGCGACGACGGGAAGCTCGACGGGCTTTGCGCCGCGGATCACCGTCACGCCGCGTTCGCTCGTGCGCACGGCCGATCCCGGCTTGACGAGCGTCGCAGCGCAAGCCTCGGCGGCGGCGACGGAAAGAATGAGTGCAGCGGCGGCAGCGCGCCCGACAGGCGACATGGCGGACCTCCTTTGACGCCGCGCAATGCTGCCGCGCCGTTAACGCCCCGGCAACCTTATTCGCGAAAGCCGCCGCATTTTCATCCGACAGGGGAATCGAATGGCCCGCCGCGCAACCCCCCGGTGCGCGCGCAAAGGATTAAGACTTGTTTGCGAGAACCGGATCGCCCGCTGGTGAGGAAAAGGGCGATGAAGGTTGCGATTTTCGGCCTCGGCTAT
>CAZGXT010000257.1:0-2885 GCA_964529675.1 uncultured Caulobacterales bacterium | reverse complement strand
ATGCGCAAAGTCAACATCCACGAGGCCAAGACCCACCTTTCCCGCCTGGTCGATCAGGCGGCGAAGGGGGAGGCGTTCATCATCGCCAAGGCTGGAAAACCGCTGGTAAAGGTCGTGCCCATCTTGGAGGACGAGGCGCGCCCTTCGCGCCGTATTGGGTTCATGAAGGGTGAGTTCACCGTTCCCGACGACTTCAATGAGATGGGAGCGGAGGAAATCGAGCGCCTGTTTTACGGTGACAAGTGATCCTGCTCGTCGATACCCACATCGTTCTGTGGTCCGCGAATGAATCCCCCGATCTGCCGCAGGCGGCGCGCTCGCTGATCGAAGGGACCGAGACGGTTCCCTGTTTCAGCGCCGCCAGCATCTGGGAGGTCGCGATCAAGCTGGCGCGGAGCAAGCCTGGATTTTCGGTCAATCCGCGATCTCTTCGCGCCGGCCTGCTCCAGAACGGCTGGCGGGAAATTCCGGTCACTGGAGAACATGCGGCGGCGACACTCGATCTTCCGGCGATCCACAAGGATCCGTTCGACAGGCTGATTGTTGCACAGGCTGTTCACGAGAATCTTGTGCTGATGACCTCCGACCGCATCCTCGCCCGCTACCCAGGTAATATCCTCAAGGTCTAATCAGCGCGGCGCGCGCTTGACTTCCACGCGCCATCCTCTATCCACCCGCCCGCTGCCCGGTTTGCCGGGCGGCGACCTGTCCAAGACTGCGGGCGCTCTTCGGGCTTAATCGTCCCGCATAGACGGAAAGCATTCGGACCTCCGGTTTCTCCGGGCGGGCCTTTTGACCTTCTGGGGCAGGCTCCGGCGCGTGGCGCGGAGCCCTTGGGGTTCCTCTCCATTCTCGCCAAGGACTACGCGTTTACGCGCGGTGCGTGAACGCGAACCGGCCAAGGAAGGGACCATCATCCGATGGAACGAACCCAGAAGGCGGATCAGATCGAGTGGATCGGCAAGGTGTTCGACAAGAACGCCGTTGTCGTAATGGCGAACGGGGGCCTGACGGTCGCCCAGATGACCGAGCTGCGCGGCGAACTTCGCAAGGCGGGCGCGGGCATGAAAGTCGTCAAGAACACCCTCGCCAAGATCGCCATTTCCAAGACGCCGGCCAAGAAGGTCGCTGACCTTTTCAAGGGACCGACCGCGATCGCCTTTTCAGAGGACCCGGTCGCGGCGGCGAAAGTCGTCGAAGCCTACGCCAAGAAGAACGACAAGCTCGTCATTCTCGGCGGTGCGATGGGCGCGGAGGTCATGAATGCGGCGGGCGTCAAGGCGCTTGCGGCCATGCCCTCGCGTGAGGAGCTGCTCGGCCAGATCGTCCAGACGATCATGTCCCCGGCGGCGAACCTCGTCGGCGCGATCACCGCGCCGGGCGCGCAGATCGCAGGCATCCTCGAGACCCTTGAGAAGAGAGAAGCGGCCTGACCGGCGGCGACATGACCATCTGACCCGAACCTGTTGAAACAAGGAACCGAAAATGACTGACCTTAACAAACTCGCAGAAGAACTCGTCGGCCTCACGCTCCTCCAGGCGGCTGAGCTGAAGACGATCCTGAAGGACAAATACGGCATCGAGCCGGCGGCGGGCGCTGTCGCAGTCGCCATGCCGGGCGCCGGCGCCGGCGCGGCCGCGGTCGAAGAGAAGACGGAATTCAACGTCGTTCTCGTCGACGCCGGCGCGAAGAAGATCGAAGTGATCAAGGAAGTGCGCGCGATCACCGGTCTCGGCCTCAAGGAAGCCAAGGACCTCGTCGAGGCTGGCGGCAAGACCGTCAAGGAAGCCGTCGCCAAGGCCGAAGCCGAAGAGCTCAAGAAGAAGCTCGAGGCGGTCGGCGCCAAGGTCGAACTCAAGTAATCCGGATGGCGCCGGCGCTCCAACGGGGCGCCGGGGCCGGCGGCCGGCTCCTGCGTATCAGCGGCCGGGATGGTTGTTGGCCTGGTCTCCGGGGCTCCTCGGGAAATCGTGTAAGAATTTTCTTGACTTTTTCCGTTTCGAGGGGTTGCGGGGCCCGGGCGACATCCCTATTAACGGCGTTCGCTGCGACGGGGGCGCCCGCCGCGGCCAGGCGATGCGGCGACGTGCTTCGGACAATTGAGAACTGAAAATTCGGACTAATCGACGCCCCGGGCGCTGTTGAGCGGCCTGAAGGGGCGATTCGCGCATGCGCCGGGCTTCGCGATCCCGGAGAGGCGTTGCGCGATCCATTTGGCGCGAGAAGCGGGCACAGCCCCGCGTAAGGAACTTGAGAATGGCGCAGTCTTTCGTCGAGAAAAAGAGAATTCGCAAAAGCTTCGGCCGCATCGGCGACGCAGCCCCGATGCCGAACCTCATTCAGGTTCAAAAAGATTCCTACGAACAATTCCTCCAGCGCCGCATCCGGCCGGCCGACCGCCTGAACGAGGGCCTCGAGGCGGTATTCCGGTCCGTCTTTCCGATCACCGATTTCACCGAGACCGCCGTGCTTGAATTCGTCTCCTACGAATTCGAGGAGCCGAAATTCGACGTCGACGAGTGCCAGCAGCGCGACATGACCTACGCCGCGCCGCTCAAGGTGACGCTGAGGCTCGCGGTCTTCGAAGTCGACCAGGACACCGGCGCCAAGTCGATCCGCGACGTGAAGGAGCAGGAAGTCTACATGGGCGACATTCCGCTCATGACGGACAACGGCACTTTCATCATCAACGGCACCGAGCGGGTCATCGTCTCGCAGATGCACCGCTCGCCGGGCGTCTTTTTCGACCACGACCGGGGCAAGACGCATTCCTCGGGCAAGCTCTTGTTCGCCGCGCGCATCATTCCCTATCGCGGGTCGTGGCTCGATTTCGAGTTCGACGCCAAGGACATCGTCAACGTCCGCATCGACCGCCGCCGCAAGC
>CAZGXT010000256.1:0-3037 GCA_964529675.1 uncultured Caulobacterales bacterium | reverse complement strand
CTCATATATAGCTCCCTATTGAATAAGACAGGAGGTTAATTTGGCATAAAAAAGATAAATAAATATTAATAAATGGATAGCCGGGCGTGTAAAAAAAAACAACCCTTTGTAAAAAATAAAAAAGGCCGGTTTATAAGGCCTGGCAACGACATACTCTCCCATATCTTAAGACATAGTACCATCTGCGCTGAGGGTTTTCACGGTCGTGTTCGGAATGGGAACGGGTGGTTCACCCCTCGCTAAAATCACCAGGCCGGATAAGCCGGCCTTTTTATAATTGAATAGGTTTTTCCGTGTCTTTGTCTGGTGTGATGAGTGATGAGTTACGAGTGATGATGGTTTTCATCACTGATGGACTCTTCATTCATCACCGTTTCTGCTTTGCACTGCACGCAAACGGTGTCAGGCAACGCTCAGTGAATTTGAATGCTCAAGAAAGGAGGCCAGAAGGCCGACCAGTCTTGAACTCGCTTCATGCGATTTTCAGCAGAAAATCGCGGAAGCATTCTGAATTGAATAAGTCAATCGGGTTATTAGTACTGGTTAGCTTCACGCGTCACCGCGCTTCCACATCCAGCCTATCAACGTGGTAGTCTACCACGACCCTAATGGGGAAAACTAGTTTTGAGGCGGGTTTCCCGCTTAGATGCTTTCAGCGGTTATCCCTTCCGTACGTAGCTACCCTGCGTATGCTCTTGGCAGAACAACAGGTACACCAGCGGTACGTCCAACCCGGTCCTCTCGTACTAAGGTCAGATCCTCTCAATTTTCCTACACCCACGGCAGATAGGGACCGAACTGTCTCACGACGTTCTAAACCCAGCTCACGTACCACTTTAAATGGCGAACAGCCATACCCTTGGGACCTTCTCCAGCCCCAGGATGTGATGAGCCGACATCGAGGTGCCAAACCTCCCCGTCGATATGGACTCTTGGGGGAGATCAGCCTGTTATCCCCGGCGTACCTTTTATCCGTTGAGCGATGGCCCTTCCACATGGAACCACCGGATCACTATGACCGACTTTCGTCTCTGCTCGGCTTGTCAGCCTTGCAGTCAGGCAAGCTTATGCCATTGCACTCTAATGGATGATTTCCGACCATCCTGAGCTTACCATCGCGCGCCTCCGTTACTCTTTAGGAGGCGACCGCCCCAGTCAAACTGCCCATCATGCATGGTCCGAGACCCGGATTACGGATCGTCGTTAGATATCAAGAACAAACAGGGTAGTATTTCACATTGCGACTCCACATCATCTGGCGACAACGCTTCAAAGTCTCCTACCTATGCTACACAGTTCATTCCTAATACCAGTGCAAAATTGCAGTAAAGGTGCACGGGGTCTTTCCGTCTAACCGCGGGAACTCCGCATCTTCACGGAGAATTCAATTTCACTGAGTCGATGCTGGAGACAGCGGGGAAGTCGTTACGCCATTCGTGCGGGTCGGAACTTACCCGACAAGGAATTTCGCTACCTTAGGACCGTTATAGTTACGGCCGCCGTTTACTGGGGCTTCGATTCAGAGCTTGCACCCCTCCTCTTAACCTTCCAGCACCGGGCAGGCGTCAGACCCTATACGTCGTCTTATGGACTTCGCAGAGCCCTGTGTTTTAAGTAAACAGTCGCTACCCCCTGGCTTGTGTCACCCTACACTGGTTGCCCAGTAAGGGTCTCCCTTCTTCCGAAGTTACGGGAGCATTTTGCCTAGTTCCTTCAACACCATTCTCTCAAGCGCCTTGGTATACTCTACCTTCCCACCTGTGTCGGTTTCAGGTACGGTCTATGCGGGGGCTATTTCCTGGCACCGCATTGACTACGCTGGAATAACCAATAATCCAACATAATCGCAGCAATGCGTCACACACCCGCTGGCTCAGGAATATTAACCTGATTCCCATCGACTACGCCTTTCGGCCTCACCTTAGGGTCCGGCTGACCCTACGCCGATTAACGTTGCGTAGGAAACCTTGGGATTTCGGCGACAGAGTTTCTCACTCTGTTTGTCGTTACTCATGTCAGCATTCTCACTTCCGATACCTCCAGCAAACCTCACGGTTCACCTTCGCAGGCTTACGGAACGCTCCGCTACCGCTTCAAGTTTTCACACTTGAAACCCATAGCTTCGGCACATGGCTTAATCCCCGTTACATTTTCGGCGCAGGTGCGCTTGACCAGTGAGCTGTTACGCTTTCTTTAAAGGATGGCTGCTTCTAAGCCAACCTCCTGGTTGTCTGAGTATCTCCACATCCTTTCCAACTTAACCACCACTTGGGGGCGCTTAGCTGTAGGTCTGGGTTTTTGTCCCTCTCGACTACGGCAGTTAGCTGTCGCAGTCTGTCTCCCGGATAGTACTCATGGGTATTCGGAGTTTGGTTAGGTTTGGTAGGTCTTTGGGACCCCCTAGCCCATCCAGTGCTCTACCCCCCACGGTATTCGTCCGAGGCACTACCTAAATAGTTTTCGCGGAGAACCAGCTATTTCCCAGTTTGATTGGCCTTTCACCCCTAACCACAACTCATCCGAGACCTTTTCAACGGGCACCGGTTCGGTCCTCCAGTAGATGTTACTCCACTTTCAACCTGGTCATGGCTAGATCACTGAGGTTTCGGGTCTAATACGTTAAACTAAGTCGCCCTATTCAGACTCGCTTTCGCTACGCCTACACCTATCGGTTTAAGCTTGCTTAACACATTAAGTCGCTGACCCATTATACAAGAGGTACGCAGTCACCCTTACGGGCTCCTACTGCTTGTAGGCATTCGGTTTCAGGTACTATTTCACTCCGGTTGTCCCGGTGCTTTTCACCTTTCCCTCACGGTACTAGTTCACTATCGGTCGCATAAGAGTACTTAGGCTTGGAGCGTGGTCGCCCCATATTCAGACAGGATTTCACGTGTCCCGCCCTACTCGAGGATCTAAAGGCTTTCTACTCATACGGGGCTATCACCCGCTATGGCTGACTTTTCCAAGTCATTCTGATTCTTACCTCTAGACCACTGGCCTAGTCCCCGTTCGCTCGTCACTACTAAGGGAGTCT
>CAZGXT010000255.1:0-3069 GCA_964529675.1 uncultured Caulobacterales bacterium | reverse complement strand
TAGAGCCTGACCTCGGAGATTGAACGGCGGGCGGAATGGGCGGACCCTTCCGCCCGTTTTCCATGGAGGGCGGCATGAAACGCCTTGCGGCCGGAGCCGCGATCGCCCTTGCAGTCAGCGGGGCGGCGTCTGCGGAGACCCTTTACGTTCGCGCCGGGCGCCTGATCGACGTCGAGCGCGCGCGCGTTCTCACCGATCAGATCGTCCGCATCGAGAACGACCGCATCGCCGCGGTCTCTCCCTTCGCCGAGCCGCCCGCCGGCGCGCGCGTCATCGACTGGTCGGGCAAGACGGTCCTGCCCGGCCTCATCGACATGCACACGCATCTTGTGGGCGACATCCAGAGCGCGGGGCTCGCCGATCCTCTGACCTATTCCGAGGCCGAGGACGCGCTTCTCGGCGCTGCAAATGCGCGTGCGACCTTGCGCGCGGGCTTCACGAGCGTGCGTGATGTCGGCATCTGGCGCGCCTTCACCGATCTTGCGCTGCGCGACGCGATCAACAAGCGCCTCGTTCAGGGCCCCCGCATGGCCGGCGCTGGGGGCTATTTCACGATCCCTGAGGGCGGCGGCGCGATCACCGGCGTCGCCGACGGCGTCGCCCTGCCGCCGGACTTTACGCGCGGCGTCGTCAACGGCCCGGACGATGCGCGCATCAAGGCGCGGCTTTTCCTCCAGCGCGGCGCCGACTTCCTGAAGCTGATCGCAACGGGCGCCGTGCTGACGGTCGGCACCGAGCCGGGCCGGCAGGAGCTTTCAGAGGAGGAAATGCGGGCGATCGTCGAGGAGGCGAAAAAATACGGCCGCAGGGTCACCGCGCACGCGCATGGCGCGGAAGGCGCGAAAGCGGCGATCCGCGCCGGCGTTTCCTCGATCGAACACGGCTCAATCCTCGACGACGAGGCGCTCTCGATGATGAAGAAGCGCGGCGTCTATCTCGTCGCCGATATTTATAACGGCGACTATATCGACGAAATCGGCACGCGTGACGGCTGGCCCGCGGAAACGCTGCGCAAGAACCGCGAGACGACTGACACGCAGCGCGAGGTCTTCCGCAAGGCCGTCAAAATGGGCGTCAAGATCGCCTATGGCACGGACGCCGGCGTCTTCCCGCATGGCGAGAACGCAAAGCAGCTCCCCTATATGGTCAAATACGGAATGACGCCGATGGAGGCGATCCGCTCGGCGACGATCGACGCGGCCGACCTTCTCGGCTGGCGCGCCGATGTCGGCGCGATCGCGCCCGGCAAATACGCGGACATGATCGCGATCGACGGCGATCCGCTGGCGGATGTTTCGGTGTTGACCGGCGCGAAGATCGTGATGAAGGGCGGGGAACTGGTGGAGTGACGCGCACCCTTCCTCCCCTCTCCCGCTCGCGGGAGAGGGGCCGGGGGTGAGGGGCGGCGCCAAAAAGGTCTGCAACGGGTGACACCCCCTCACCCCTAACCCCTCTCTCGCGAGCGGGAGAGGGGAACAGGACGGCGCATGAGCGAAATCCACGACGTCATCATCATCGGCGGCGGGCACAACGGGCTTGTGTGCGCGTTCTATCTGGCGCGCGCGAGGCGCAAGGTTCTGGTGCTCGAACGGCGCGAGATCGTCGGCGGCGCGGCCGTAACGGAGGAGTTTCACCCCGGCTTCCGCAACTCCGTCGCCAGCTACGCCGTCAGCCTTCTGTCGCCGAAGATCATCGCCGACATGGCGCTGGCGCGTCACGGATTGAAGATTATCATCCGCCCGATGGCCTATTTCGCGCCGGCGCCGGACGGGCGCTATCTCCTCCTCGGACGCGACAAGGCCGAGAATCGCGCTGCGCTGTCGAACCTCTCGGCGAAGGATGCGGCGGCCTATGATCCGTATAATGACAAGCTCGACCGGCTGGTCGATCTTCTCCGCTCCATGTTGGGGAAGACGCCGCCCAACGCCGGCGGCGGTCTGCGCGACATCCTCGCCGCCGCCAGCCTCGGCAATGACGTCCGCAAGCTCGGCCTTGAAGGCCAGCGCGACCTGCTCGATTTCTTCGCCAAGTCCGCCGGCGACATTCTCGACGCGACGTTCGAGAACGATCTCATCAAGGGCGCTCTCGGCTTCGACGCGATCACCGGATTCTATGGAAGCCCTTATACGCCGGGCTCGGCCTATGTGCTTCTCCATCACGTCTTCGGCGAAGTGAACGGCGTCAAGGGCGCGTGGGGCCATGCGATCGGCGGCATGGGCGCGATCACAGCGGCGATGGCGCGCGCGGCGCAGGAGGCTGGCGCCGAAATCCGCGTCAATGCGCCCGTCAAGGAAGTCATTCTTGAGCGCGGCGCGGCGCGCGGCGTCGTGCTGGCGACGGGTGAGAAGATCGCCGGACGGGCCGTCGCGTCGAACATCCACCCGCGCCTCCTCTTCGGCGGCCTCCTCCCCGAGGACGCGCTGCCTGCGGACTTCGCGCAGCGCATGCGCGCATGGAAATCCGGCTCCGGCGTCCTGCGCATGAACGTCGCCCTGTCGGAGCCGCCGAATTTCACCGCCCTCCCCTCCTCCGGCGTCGCGCGTCATCACACCGCCTCCATGCTGATCGCGCCCTCGCTCGACTATATCGATACGGCGTATACGGACGCCCGGCGTCTCGGGTGGTCACGCGCGCCGGCGATCGAGATGCATATGCCGAGCGCTTATGACGACACCCTCGCGCCGACGGGCGCGCATGTCGCCAGCCTCTTCTGCCAGTATTTCGCGCCGGCGCTTCAGGGCGGGAAGAGCTGGGACGAAGCGCGCGAAACCGCCGCTGACACGGTCATCGACGCGGTGACGCGGTTCGCCCCGAACTTTCGCAGCGCCGTCATCGCCCGCAGCGTCCTCACCCCGCTCGATCTCGAACGGAAGCTCGCGCTCGTCGGCGGCGACATTTTTCACGGACAATTGGGGCTAGACCAGCTTTTCAGCGCCCGGCCAATTCTCGGCCATGGCGATTACCGCAGCCCCATCCCGGGCCTTTACATGTGCGGATCATCGACACACCCGGGCGGCGGCGTGACCGGATGGCCCGGACACAACGCCGCCCGCGAGATGCTGCGCGATT
>CAZGXT010000254.1:0-3110 GCA_964529675.1 uncultured Caulobacterales bacterium | reverse complement strand
TGCGTAGTGCGTAGTGCGTAGTGCGTAGTGCGTAGGAAGAGAACAGCTCATCTACGCACTATGCACTCAAAACACGTTCACCGACGACCCGGTCACGCCGACCGGCCAGCGTCCGAATTCGAACAGCCGGAATTTCATTGTGAACGGATGATCTTCGGCGTCGAAGTCGGGGTCGATCGCTGCGATGAGGACGAGCATCGCCTGATGGGCGGCCTGCACGGCGGCGCCGACGGCGAGCTGCTGGTGGGCTTCGTCCTCGACGTCCCAGATGAAACTCGCCTGCTCCATCGCCTCGCGCGCGGGGTCGAGAATCCGGTCGGCGATCAGCGTCATCGCGATTTTCAGCGCGTCTTCCGACAAGACCTCGAGCGCGCGCGTCGTCAGGTCGGCGCGCAAGAGCTCCTCCGCCTCCCAGGCCGGGCTGTTCCAGTCATTATGCTCGGCCGCGGCGGCCGCATCCTCCCAGTCGATGAGGATCGCGACATCGGCGTCCGGGAAGCCGAGCCTGTCGGCGTAGAGCCGCGCGCTCGCGCGCGCGCCCGGCGTCATCGGCTCACCCAGATTCGAGAACCACGGCACGCCTTCGAGCGAGCGCGCAAACCGGCGAACCCGGGCGAGCGCCGGCAGTTCGCGTTCAAGGCCTTCGAGGTCGGCGTCGTCCATAGGGCCCGATGTAAGCGTCCGGCCCCGACCAAAAAAGCGCCCGATGCTGGAACACAGCACCGGGCGCCAAGCTGCGCTGTTGCGCCTACGCCGGGAGGGGATATTCCGGCGGTTGGGGCGGCGACCGAACCTGCTAGCGGGGGGGCAACGCCGGTCCGGTAGAGTGCCGCCTCAACACTGTTACTCTAACGCCGCATCCGCCGACTTTTCAATAGTTAAATTCAGAAAAAGCTTGCGTGTGACCCCTTGACCAACGTGTTCGTGATCGAATCCGGGACGGTTTTGCGCTGCCTTACTAGTTTCTAATGAAGGCGCCGCCGGCGTCCGGCGCGCGGAAGAGCCTGTTGTCGAGCTTTTCCCCAAGCTTCGGATCGATGAGCTCGACGAGCGTCACGCCGCCTTGCGCGTCGGTGACGGCCCATTGGCGCACCGAAAGATCGGGCGCGGAGAGAAAGAGCGTCAGCGCGCCTTCGGTTTCCGATTCGGTCGAGGTCCAGGAGACGGCGACGGCGTCTTCATAGCGCTCGACGCCGGCAAGCTCCGCGTCGCCGACGTCGATGCGCTTCGACAGCAGGAATTTCAGCGGCGTCTTGCCGAGCGGGTAGCTGTCGGTGGTTTCAAGATCGGCGTTCTCGACATAGACGATGCCGCCCGTGCCGACGATGGTGATGGGCGAGGGCGCATCATAATCAAAGCGCACCTGACCGGGCCGGCGCAGCTTCACATCGCCGGTCGCGACTGCGCCCGAGGGCGATGTCTGGCGGAATTTCGCCGACAGCGTCGTCATCGCTTCAATCGACTTCAGCGCCGCATCGGCGATCGCCCGGTCGGACAGATCGGCGAAGGCGAGCCGCGACGCCGGCTTCGAAACGGCGATGTCGGAAGCCGGCGCCGGCTGCGCCTGCGCGATGACGATTGGCTGAGCCGGCGCCGCCGCCGCGGCGACGACCGGCGCGGCGATCGCAAAACTCGCCTCGGCGCAAAAGAGCGCGGCGGAAGTGAAAAGCCCGGCGATCATCAAACCCTCCAGCCGATTTCGGCTCCCTTACCCTCTTCAGGCGCATGGCGAAAGCGAGGGAAGGTCAGGGCGAGATTGCGGCGGCGGTCACAAGGGCGTTGGCGCGCCGCTTTCCCGAAAGACGTCTAGCCTGCCTTGACGACCAGCCGCACGCCTTCGCGCTCCTGCAGGCTGCTCACAATAGCGAACAAATTGTCGGCGCGCGGATTTCCCTCTGCGCTCAGCATGCGCATGAGGCTTTTCGGCGTTTTGTCGGTCAGCCGCCCAAGCTCCTCAAAGCCGATGGTCGAATTGATGTAATCGCGAAGCATCAGCTTTCCTTCGCCATAATCGCCGGCGAGGAAACAATCGAGCGCTTCGGTCAGCAGGCCGCGGCGAAAAGCGGCGTCGCGTCGCGCGCGCGCTTGCACTGTCTCCTTGAACTCCTTTGTCAGCGCCATTCCGTCAGCCTTTCTTGCGGCCCTTGTAATCAGCCCAATAGTCTTGGGCCGCCTCGATATCTCTTTGCTGGCGCTTCTTTGTTCCGCCCGCAAGAAGGACAACCAGCTCGTCGCCATCCCGGCCGAAATAGATCCGGTAGCCGGGGCCGACATCGATCCGGCGCTCGATGACGCCTTTGCCGACAGGCTTGGCGTCGCCGAGATTGCCCGCTTCCATGCGAGCGATCGACCGCCGGACCTTGACCGCCGCCTGAACCTCAAGCCCGTCAAACCAGCCGCCGAAAGGACTGCGTCCCGCCGCATCGAGATACTCGACGACCTTAATCATTGGATAGTACCATATATGCTACCAAGGAGTCAAGCTTGAATGCTGTCGGGATTCCGGAAGCTCGTCGACGAGGTCTCGCGAGAATGGTTTTAAGTCAAAAGAAGTGTTCAGGCGGCCGCTGAACGCGGGGCCGGCGCCGCGACTTGCGCGACGCTCTTGAACAACATGATTACGGCCTAACCTCAAATTGCGTTCGATAAAGACCGCGGGAGCTTACGCCTCGCCATGATCGAGCAGTTCGAAAACTAATGCCGGAGGAACAGCTTTTGAGGAGCATGATAGCCTCAACCGGCAGCCTGGCGAAGTCGCCTGCCGCGTCGTTTATAGCTCTGTTCGCGGGGATTATCTGATTATTCGTGTTCGGCCGCGACCGGCCGGAAATGATCTGAGTAATGACTTTCGTCTTGTTGGCACTCGGGGGAGCGGGCGCGTTAGCGCATGGATACAACCGGTGTTCCAGGCCGACTTATCGTGCAGTAAAAAACGGCTTGCGAAAATGGCGATTCAGGCGCGCCATCGAGCGCGCGCGCGAAAGGCAGCTTCGGATATCGGTTCTTGGCGTAAAGTTCGACCTCACCCCAACCCATTCACCTCATCATCGCATAGCGTCCGTGCTTCCTCGATCAGCATGATCGGGATGCCGTCGCGGATGGGGTAGGCG
>CAZGXT010000253.1:0-3114 GCA_964529675.1 uncultured Caulobacterales bacterium | reverse complement strand
TGTCGATGGTCTGCAAGGTCTTCTGCTCCAGATCGATATAGCCGCGATCGCACCTCATGAACGAGACCAGCAGGATCTGGTCGTCGACTTCCTCGATTCCGAGGCGCTGGCCGGCGAGCCCCCGGGGCATGATCTTAATTACTCTGTACACTGATCATTTCCGGAGGCGCCGCATTCCACCGCAAGTAGTGCGCGGCGTTTGCGTTTCCCAGAAACGGGCGCCCAAAATACGCGCGCGAACAATAACTTCGTTGGTTAACGCGCGCGTCCCACGAGTTATCCCCCATGTTATCCCCCTCCTTATCCCCCACCTTATCCCACCCCCATTCCGAGGCCTTATTATGGGGACTTGCTGTCGAGGGGCGCGGTCGCGCCGGTCGTCGCGAGGAAAGGAGTGGAACTCTGATGGACGTCGGCGAAAAAGTCTCAGCGATCAGGCTTCGCGGACTCCGCATTGTCCGTACAAATCCTCCGGAGGCCGCGGATTTGGCCGGTCCAACCTACAGGCCTGCGGCGCCTTCCGCCCTGTTTCGCCGGTCGGCGCTAGCCGAGATCGGCGCGGCAAAGACCGGCTTCCTTCAGGATCGCGTCGGCGTCCACCTCGGTTGCGGCGGCGGGTTTCGGATCGGCCGGCGAGACGCCGTCAAAGCGCGGCGCGGCCGCAGCCTGAAGCGCGCCGAAAGCTTCGCGCCAGACGCCGCGCGCCTTCAGGTGCGGGTGATCGCGCGCTTCGGCAGGCGACAGCACGGGGGCGAAGCAGACATCGGTTCCCTCAAGCAGCGCGCACCAATGCGCGCGCGGGCGCGCGGCGAAGAGCGCCGCAAGGGCTTCCTTCCGGACGGGCCACTGCGCCTGATCGAACTGGTTTGCGAAGCGCGCATCATCCTTGAGCGCGAGCTTTTCGATCAGCAACGCATAGAATTTCGGCTCCAGCGGGCCGATCGAAATCCAGCCGCCGTCCGCACACTGATAAACGTCATAGAAATCAGCGCCGTCGAGCATCGAGCGGCCGCGCTCGTCCGGATAGCCGCCGGCCGCCCTGAGGCTCATGAGGAGGCCCAGCATGTGGGCCGCGCCGTCGACGATCGCCGCGTCGACGACTGCGCCCTTCCCGGTTTCCCGTGCGCGGATGACGCCCGCGAGAACGCCGATCGCGAGATAGAGCGCGCCCCCGCCGATATCGCCGACCAGCGTCGGCGGCGGCACGGGCGCAGCGCCCGCCTGCCCGGCATACCAAGCGGCGCCGGCAAGGCTCGCATAATTGAGGTCATGCCCGGCGGCGGCGGCGAGCGGGCCGGTCTGGCCCCATCCGGTGATGCGGCCGTAAACAAGGCGCGGGTTCGCCGCCATCAGCGCCTCCGGCCCGAGCCCGAGGCGTTCCATCACGCCAGGGCGCAGCCCTTCGATGGTCGCGTCCGCCGTCGCCGCGATGCGGATTGCGGCGGCGACGTGCTTTGGCTGCTTGAGGTCGAGCGGAAGGACGCGCTTGCCGCGATTGAAGAGCGCCCCTGCGGCGCCGCCTGCCCGCCCGATGAGAATGACGTCGGCGCCAAGATCAGCGAACAGCATGCCGCAGAACGGGCCAGGCCCCAGCCCCTCGAACTCGACAACACGAAGGCCCTTGAGCACGCTCATCCGACGACTCCGTTTGCAGGCGGCCGGACGGTACAGGCGCGTCCGCGCCGCGAGCAAGAAACGCGCGCAGCCGCCCCACCGGCGACATTGGCCTCGATAACGCCAGCCGCTATCAACGCTCGCCGTTCCTTGAAAGCACCTGCCATGCCGGCTTTCCGCCAGTCAGACGCCCTCGCCCGAATCGCGCCTTCGCCGACGCTTGCAATCACGCAGGCCGCGCGGGAGCTGAAAGCCAAGGGACGCGACATCATCAGCCTTTCGGCAGGCGAGCCGGATTTCGATACGCCGGAGCACGTGAAGGAAGCGGCGATCGACGCGATCCGCCGCGGCGAAACCAAATACACGGCGGTCGACGGCATCATCGAGCTGAAGGAAGCGATCGCCGCAAAATTCCGGCGCGATAACAATCTCGCCTACAAGACCGGCGAGATTTCCGTCGCGCCGGGCGGCAAGGCCGTCATCTACAATGCGCTGATGGCGAGCGTGAACGCGGGGGACGAGGTCGTCATCCCCGCGCCCTACTGGGTTTCCTATCCCGACATGGTCCGTCTCGCCGGCGGCGCACCCGTCATCGTCAAGGCCTCGCAGCAAGACGGCTTCCGGGTGCGGGCCGAAGCGCTTGAGGCCGCGATCACCCCGCGGACGAAATGGGTGATCCTCAATTCGCCGTCGAACCCGACCGGCGCCGCCTATGACAGGGGGGAACTGCGGGCGCTCGCCGACGTTCTCCTGCGCCACCGCCACGTGATGGTGATGACGGACGACATCTACGAGCACATTCTCTATGATGATCGCCGGTTCGCGACGATCGCCGAGGTCGAGCCCGCGCTGTTCGACCGCACGCTGACCGTCAATGGCGCATCGAAAGCCTATGCGATGACCGGCTGGCGCATCGGTTATGCCGGCGGGCCGCCGCCGCTGATCGCCGCAATGGCCAAGATGATGTCGCAATCGACAACGAACCCGACCTCGATCAGCCAATGGGCGGCCGTCGCCGCGCTGAACGGCGATCATTCTTTCCTCGCTGAGCGCAACGCCGCTTTCGCCGCCCGGCGCGACCGCGTCGTCGCCATGCTGAACGAAGCCCCGGGCATTTCCTGCCTGACGCCGGAGGGGGCGTTTTATGTTTATCCTTCTTGCGCGGGCGTGATCGGGAAGAAAACGCGCGAAGGTCGGCTGATCGCCACGGACGAGGACTTCGCCAGTGCGCTGCTTGATGCAGAAGGCGTCGCGGTCGTATTCGGCGCAGCCTTTGGTCTGGCGCCGCATTTCCGCATCTCCTACGCGGCGGCGATGCCGGAACTTGAAGACGCGTGCCGGCGGATCCAGCGCTTCTGTGAAGGGCTGAACGGATAGCGATCGATGCTGTCGATGAAGGCTATCTGGATAATGAGTTTGTGTCGATGCGGTGCGGCGCCTATCTAGAATGCGCAGTTACAACAGGAAAATCTTATGACGACGATCAAGACCGGTCTTGAT
>CAZGXT010000252.1:0-3128 GCA_964529675.1 uncultured Caulobacterales bacterium | reverse complement strand
CGCCCGCTTTGGACTTCCAGCTGTCGACATAACCGGCGAACTCGACGGTTGAGGCCTCGTCCGCGACATCAAGCGGATCGCGCGTGTCGATCATCACCGCATATTCGTCGGTCGCAGGCTTTTTCTGCACCAGCATGTTTTTCAGCGCCTTCGGATGCGGCCCATGCGTGAAGCCCGAAGGGTGAAAGGTCATCATGCCGGCGTGGATATTGTCGCGGCTGAAGAAATCACCGGCGTGATAGAAAAGCACTTCATCATAGTCGTCGTTATTGTGGAAGAACGGGACTTTGAGCGCGCCGGGATCGGTCTCAAAGGGGCGCGGCGCGAAGGTGCAGACGACGAAACGGTCGGCGATGAAAGTCGTGTGGGCCGACGGCGGCACGTGATAGCGGTGGCTCATCAGCGGCCGGAAATGGCGGACATTGATGCGAACCGGCGAAAGCTCGCCGTGCCAGCCGACGACATCGAGCGGATTGTAAGGATAGGTCGCAACCGACACTTGACCCCGCTTCTTGATTTCGACGCGCGTCTCGCGGTCGTCGGCCTGGTGGGCGCGGTAGGCGTCGTCAAGTTTCGGCGTGTCGAACAAGGCGGGATCGAAAATGGCGTGCGGCCCGACAAGGCCCTTGTCCGGCAGCATGTAATGGGAGCCCGTCGCCTCGATCATCAGGATACTGAGCGCCCTCGACGGCGACAGTCGCCACATCGTGCCGCGCGGCAGGACGACGTAGTCGCCCGCTTCCACGACGAGATGGCCGTAATCGCAGAAGAGATCAGCGCCGCCTTCGTGGATGAAGAGGAGCTGGTCGCCGTCGGCGTTGCGCGCAAGCGCCTCCATCGGACGGCTCAGCTTCCAAAACCGCAATTCCGTGGCGCGGTTACGGAGAACGCGCGGGGCCGCCCAGGGCGAGCCCTCGGCGGCGTTCATGGCCGCGAGGTCGAAGGCGCGCGGGCGCAAGGGACCTTCAAAATTCGACCATCCCGTCGGCGGGCGCCGGTGGTGAAGAAACGCGGCAGGCCCGAAAAACCCCTCCTTGGAAATCTCCCGCTCATAGGTACCGGGCGGCAGGTCTGCATGGGCCTGGCGCGAGGCCTCGCCCTCGATCCTTGAAGCGGTGATCCAGCGTTTCATGGGGAAATCCTTAAATTAGTAACATATGTTACCAATTTCCCGCCTCCCCCGCAACCGCGACTCGCCGCCACGGTGCAGGCCGGTCAGGGTGAGGCGTTCATGGTCGAAAAATTCGTCGAGCGAGTCCTGTTTTCCGCGCGCTGGCTGATGGCGCCATTCTATCTTGGCCTGATCGTCGCGCTCGGCGTCCTCTTCATCGAGTTTTTCGCCATCCTTGCAGCCTATGCCGGCAAGGCGATCGGGTCGCTGATGGGCGGAGCCTCGTTTGGCGAGGAAGAAGCCATTCTCGGGGCGCTTTCGCTCATCGATATCACGCTGATGGGAAGCCTGATCCTGATCGTCGTCTATTCCGGCTACGAAAATTTCGTGTCGCGCATCCGCACCGGCGAGCACGAGGACTGGCCGGACTGGATGACGCGGGTCGATTTCTCGCAGCTCAAGCAGAAGCTCCTCGCGTCGATCGTTCTGATTTCCGGAGTCCAACTCCTCAAAGCGTTCATGTCGCTTGAAAAACTCTCCGACCGCGAACTCATGTGGCTCACAGGAATTCACGTCGCGCTGGTGTTTTCGGCGATCGCCTTTTCGATCGCCGACTGGCTGCAGGGCAGGTCCGGGAAGAAAGGCGAGTAGCGCTCCCGGCCCTGTGACCGCCGGGCGGGCTTGCCCCTGCGCCGCGCGCCCGCCATATCGCGAGGCGCGAGAGGTCTTCACATGAGAACGAAGCTGTTGATTCTGGGGTCCGGCCCCGCCGGTCTCACCGCGGCGATTTACGCTGCGCGGGCGGGACTGAAGCCTGTCGTCGTCCATGGCCTCCAGCCCGGCGGGCAGATGACCATCACGACCGATGTCGAGAACTATCCGGGCTTTGCAGACGTCATCCAGGGCCCCTGGCTGATGGAGCAGATGCAGAAGCAGGCGGAGCATGTCGGCGCGCAATTCATCAGTGACCTGATCGTCGATGTCGATCTGACGACGAAGCCTATCGTCCTGAAGGGCGACAGCGGCGAGGTTTACGAGACCGACGCGCTCGTCATTTCAACCGGCGCGCAGGCGAAGTGGCTTGGGCTGCCCTCCGAGAAGAAGTTTCAGGGTTTCGGCGTTTCGGCCTGCGCGACCTGCGACGGCTTTTTCTATCGCGGCAAGGATGTGGTCGTCGTCGGCGGCGGCAACACGGCGGTTGAAGAAGCGCTCTATCTTTCCGGCCTTGCGAAATCGGTGACGATCATTCACCGGCGCGATCATTTCCGCGCCGAGAAAATCTTGCAGGACCGCCTCTTCGCCAAGCCGAATGTCGAGGTTGTCTGGGATCAGACGGTCGACGAAATTCTCGGGACGGACAACCCGCCTGGCGTCACCGGCGTGCGCCTGAAGCACGCGAAGACCGGCGCGACGCGCGAATTGAAAACCGACGGCGTCTTCGTCGCCATCGGCCACAAGCCGGCGACCGAGCTGTTCGCCGGCAAGCTGCCCATGAAGGACAACGGCTATCTGATCGTGAAGCCGGGTTCGGTCGCGACGGAAATTGCCGGCGTTTACGCGGCGGGCGACGTCACCGACGACATTTACCGGCAGGCGGTCACCGCCGCCGGCATGGGGTGCATGGCCGCGCTTGAAGCCGAGCGCTTTCTCGCCGGCCGCGAATTCGGCGCCGGGCATTAGGAGATCATCATGAGTGAAACCAAAACCGCGATCCTCGCCGGCGGCTGCTTCTGGGGCGTTGAGGATCTTTTCCGCAAGCTGCCGGGCGTTGTTGCAACCGAAGTCGGCTACACCGGCGGGCGCACATCAAACGCGACCTACAAGGACGTCAAAACCGGAACGACCGGCCATGCGGAATCAATCCGCATCACGTTCGATCCGGCGAAGATCAGCTATCGCAAGCTGCTCGAGTTCCTGTTCCAGATCCATGATCCGACGACCGTCGACCGGCAGGGCAACGATGTCGGCTCGCAATATCGCTCGGCAATCTTCTATCTTGACGACGATCAGAAGCGCG
>CAZGXT010000251.1:0-3133 GCA_964529675.1 uncultured Caulobacterales bacterium | reverse complement strand
AAACACAACCACCGCGTTGAGACCCCCAAACGCGAACGAGTTCGACACCGCCAGATCGATCCGCCGCTCGCGCGCTTCGTTCGGGCAATAGTCGAGATCGCAGGCGGGGTCCTTCTCGTCATAGTTGATCGTCGGGGGGATGACGCTTTCTTCAAGGGCCTTGATTGCGGCGATCGCCTCGATCGCGCCGGCGGCCCCTAACAGGTGCCCGTGCATCGACTTCGTCGACGAGACGATGAGCGCGTCGGCATCCGCGCCGAAGACGGCGCGGATCGCCTTTGTTTCCGTGGGATCGTTCAGCAGCGTGCCGGTGCCGTGCGCGTTGATGTAGACGCGCGCGGGGTCTGCGCTGGAAACGCCGGCGAGCGCCGTCTTCATCGCACCCGCCGCGCCCTCGACCGCGGGGTTGATCATGTCCTTGCCGTCGGCGTTCATGCCGAAGCCGGCGAGCTCGGCGTAGATTTTCGCGCCGCGCTTTTTCGCGGCTTCCATTTCCTCAAGCACCAGAACGCCGGCGCCCTCGCCGATGATGAGGCCTTTGCGGTTCCTGGAGAACGGGCGGCAGAGCTCATCCGACATGATGTGCATCGCCTTCCACGTCTCCATGGCGCCGTAGGTGAGAAGCGCCTCTGACGCGCCGGCGAGCGCAGCATCTGCGGTTCCGAAGCGGATCAGGTCGGCGGCGACGCCGATTGAATGGGCGCCCGACGCGCAGGCCGAGGAAATCGCGAAGGCGGGCCCGCGAAGGCCGAACCGGATCGAGAGATGGCTCGCCGGCGCATTCGGAATGATCTTGAGGATCGACAGGGGATGCGGCTTCTTCCCGTGCTTCAGCATCGCGAGATAGGCGGCGTCGAACGTCGTCTGCCCGCCGATGCCGGTGCCGATGATCGCCGCGGTGCGCTCGCCGAGGCCGCCCGCGAAATCGACGCCGCTGTCCTTCACCGCTTCATCGGCCGCCGCGACGGCGAGCTGGGTGAAGCGGTCGGCGCGCGTCATCTCGCGCCCGAGGCTCTCAACGCGCGCCTCGAACCCGTCGATCGGTGCGATGGGCAGCGTGATGGAATAGTCCTCGCCCGCCGTCAGCGTGCGCCGCGAGATGCCGCAATGGCCCCGCTTCGCATTCGCCCAGAATTCGGCGACATCAGCGCCCGTCGCGCAAAGCCCGCCGAGGCCGGTGACGACGACGCGCCGCGCCATTTATGCCTTCCCGGCGAGCGCTTTGACGACGTCGACTAGGTCGCCGACCGTCTTCTTTCCTTCGAGCGGGTTTTCGTTGGCGTTGAACGGGATTTCGAGCCCGAGCTTTTCCTCGATCTCATAGATGATCTCGACGATCGCGAAACTGTCGATGCCGAGATCGGTGATGAGCGTGTCGCGCGTCGGCGGCGCGGTGAGGCCGACCGCGTGGTTCTTGATGACGTCGATGATACCCTGGTCGAGGTCGGACATGGGGCTCTCCCGCTTGCGCCGCCCCTCCTTAATCGCGGAAGTTCTTGAACTGCAAGGGCTGCTCGTTCTTCATGGCGCGCACGAAGGCGATCACCTCCTGCAGATCGTCGCGCTTCTTGCCCGTGACGCGCAACTCCTCCCCCTGGATTGCGACCTGAACCTTGAATTTCTCGTCCTTGACCGCCTTGACGATCGACTTCGCCAGTTCCTTGTCGATGCCCTGCTTCAGCTTGACGAGTTGGCGAACGGACTGGCCGGCCGCCTTTTCGACCTTCTGGTAGTCGAGCGAGCCCGGCCCAATGCCGCGCTTTTGCATGTGCCCCTGCAGGAGCTCGTGCATCTGTTTCAGCTTCAGGTCGTCATCGGCGTTGATGGTGATGACGCCCTCCTTCATCTCGACGGTCGATTTCGAGCCCTTGAAGTCATAGCGCGTGCCGATCTCGCGCATGACGTTGGCGATGGCGTTTTCGGCTTCGGCGATGTCGATCTCGGAAACGATGTCGAAGGATGGCATGGTTCAGGCTCCGGTTGCCGGCTTGTAGGCGTCGATGAATTCCTTCGGCATGCGCGCCGGCTTGCCGGACTTCATGTCGATCGAAACGAAGGTCGTCCGTCCCCGGAAGACCACGCGCCCGGCGGCGTTGCGCATTTCATAAGCGCGGATGAGGCGCACGCGAGCGTCATTCTCCGCAATCCAGGTCGCGACGTCGATCTCATCGCCGAGGACCACCGGCGCGACATAGTCGAATTCATGCCGCCAGACCACGCAGCCGACGCCGAGGCGCCGGTAGTCATCCATCGACAGCCCGAGCGCATTAGAATGCGCCCACGCGATCTCGTTCGCCCAGTCGATGTAACGGGCGTTGTTGACATGGTTGAAGCCGTCAATGTCTGCGGCGCCGGCGATACGACGTTGCACGAACGGGGCGGCGACAGGCGATTCAGTCAATCGATCACTCGTCAAACATGTGCAGATCGGTCCTCATACGCTCGTGCAAAACCCGGACGAAATCGAGTCGGTCTTGCGAAACGAAATAGTAGAAATGGTGATGCCCCACGATATGCCGCCTTAAGCCGCGCGCGATATCACCGGCGTCAACGCCGATCGCGGAATGCGTACACAGAATATTCGCCGCAAGTTCAATGCCTGCGAGATACTCGTCGGCCTTGGCAGCGCCCCATTTTTCCACCGTCCAAATCCAGATCTCGATTAGGTCCGCACGCGCAGCCGGCCGCCAACAGATCTGTTTCATGCTTTCGCTTGCCGCAGCGCGTATTCAGCCCGCGCATCGCGCTTAATGTCGTTGAAATCGACAGGGGCTGGCTCGCCGCTGTCGATGCCTTCTTGAATCGCCGCGCGCAAAGCGGCGATACGGCTTTCACGAAGCTCCATCTGCCGGAGCGACTCCCGCAAGACTTCGCTGATCGTCGCGTAGCGACCGGAGTCGACTTGCGCCCGCAAGAACGCTTCCCAATGCTCGCCGAGCGAAACGCTAGTCGTGGCCATGCCGGACTCTCGAATTATTCAAAATGAATATAGCCGCTCGTCGCGCGTGGCGCAACCGCAAAGGAAGAACGCGTCAGGCGGCCTGTAAGCCGGGTTCTGTCCTTCTTGCGAAGGGACGGCCATTCCTCTTGGACGGCGCTTGCGCGCCGCCTCCAGCTGCCAACCCGGACCGCT
>CAZGXT010000250.1:0-3196 GCA_964529675.1 uncultured Caulobacterales bacterium | reverse complement strand
CGCCGTCGCGCATGTTGACCAGCTGGCCCTGGATGGTGGCCTTGCCGTTGCGGCCGGCCACCGGGAACAGCCGGCGATGCGGCGCGCGCCAGCCGGCGTCGTGCATGGCCTTGGCCTGCTGCACGGCCACGTAGAGCAGTTCGTCCTTGTGCGGCACGATCAGGTCGGACTCCAGCAGGTAGCCCAGCTTGCGGGACTCCAGCGCGCTGGTGCCGACCTTCGCCATGGCCGCGGCGGTGAAGCCCTCGGTCACGAACTTCAGCAGGTCCTTGTCGGTGCTGGCCGCCGCGTTCTCGGCGGCGCGGCGCGCGATGTAGGTCAGGCCGCCGGCACCGGGCAGCAGGCCGACGCCGACCTCGACCAAGCCGATGTAGCTTTCCATGTGGGCCACGCGCAGCGCGCTGTAGAGGCCCAGCTCGCAGCCGCCGCCCAGGGCCAGGCCGCGGATGGCCGAGACCACCGGCACGCCGGCATAGCGCAAGCGCAGCATGGTCTGCTGCATGAAGCCCTCGGCGTCCTCGATGGCGCTCACGCCCACGGCGATGAAGGCGGGCAGCGTGGCCTCCAGGTCGGCGCCAGCGCTGAAGGGCTCGTCGCCCGACCAGATCACCAGGCCCTGGTAGTCCTTCTCGGCCGTCTCGATCGCGAGCTGCAGGCCCTCGCACACCTCCGGGCTGATGGTGTGCATCTTGGTCTTGAGGCTGGCGATCAGGACATCACCGTCCAGTGACCACAGCCGGATGCTCTTGTCCTCGTGCACCGTGGTGCCCGCCGTCTGGAAGCGCGGCCCGGCCTCGCCCAGCAGCAGTTCGGGGAAGAGCTGGCGGCCATACACCGGCAGGCTGCGACGCGGCTCGAAGCGGCCGGCCGTGGGGTTCCACGAGCCTTCGGCCGTGTGCACGCCACCGGCTTCGGCCACCGGCCCCTTGAAGACCCAGTCGGGCAGCGGCGCCTTGCACAGCGCGCGGCCGGCGTCGATGTCTTCCTGGATCCATTGCGCGACCTGCAGCCAGCCGGCTTCCTGCCACAGCTCGAACGGGCCCTGCTTCATGCCGAAGCCCCAGCGCATGGCCTGGTCCACGTCGCGCGCGGTGTCGGCGATGGTGGCCAGGTGCACAGCCGCGTAGTGAAAGCTGTTGCGCAGGATGGCCCACAGGAACTGCCCCTGGGGCCCGGTGCTGTTGCGCAGCAGCTTCAATCGCTCGCCCGCGGGCTTCTTGAGCATGCGGCCGTACACATCGTCGGCCTTTTCACCAGCGGGCACGTACTCGCCGCTGTCGAGTTCGAAGCGCATCACGTCGCGCCCGACCTTCTTGTAGAAGCCGGCCTTGGTCTTCTGGCCCAGGTGGCCTTTGTCGAGCAACGCCTTGAGCACGGGGGGCGTGCCGAAGCTGCCGTAGAACGGGTCGGTCTGCTCGTTCAGGTTGTCCTGCAACGTCTTGATGACGTGGGCCATCGTGTCCAGGCCCACCACGTCGGCGGTGCGGAAGGTGCCGCTGCTGGCGCGGCCCAGGCGTTTGCCCGTGAGGTCGTCCACCACGTCGAAGGTGAGGCCAAAGTTCTCCACCTCTTTCATCGTGCCCAGCATGCCAGCGATGCCGATGCGGTTGGCGATGAAGTTGGGCGTGTCCTTGGCGCGCACCACGCCCTTGCCCAGGCCGCTGGTGACGAAGGTCTCGAGGTCGTCGAGGATCTTCGGTTGCGTGGCCGGTGTGGCGATCAGCTCCACCAGCGTCATGTAGCGCGGCGGGTTGAAGAAGTGGATGCCGCAGAAGCGCGGCTTGATGCCCTCGGGCAGCGCCTCGGACAGCTTGGTGATCGACAGGCCCGAGGTGTTGGAGGCCACGATCGCGTGCGGCGCCACGTGAGGTGCGATCTTGCGATACAGGTCCAGCTTCCAGTCCATGCGTTCGGCGATGGCCTCGATCACCAGGTCGCACTCGCCGAGCAGGGCCATGTGCTCCTCGTAGTTGGCCTGCTGGATGAGTGCCGCGTCGTCGGCCACGCCCAGCGGCGAGGGCTTGAGCTTCTTCAGCCCCTCCACCGCGCGGGTGACGATGCCGTTCTTCGGGCCGTCCTTCGCGGGCAGGTCGAACAGCACGACCGGCACCTTCACGTTCACGAGGTGGGCGGCGATCTGAGCGCCCATCACGCCGGCGCCGAGCACGGCCACCTTCTTCACCTGGAATCGGCTCATTCGTTGGGCCCTTTCGTCGTTGACCGGGGCCGCCTGGCCCCCGCTGCGTTCTTCACGGTCCTGGTACATCAGTGTTCCTTGCGGGGTGCTCAGGGCACCCGATGCCATGTCTGCGTGCGGCCGAAGGGCCCGAAGGAGCCGCGCACGTCGAGCTTGCGGCCCCCCTCCTGCGGGGTGAGGCGCAGCGTGTACTCGCGCCCGTTCTCGGGGTCGAGGATCTTGCCGCCCTCCCACACATCCTTGCCTTCGGCCTTGCGGGCATGGCGGATGATCTCCAGCCCGTCCATGGGCTTGCCCTTGCGGTCGTCGGAGCACTCCTCGCACACGGCGCCGGGCTTCGCGTCCTTGGACAGGCGCCGCTCGATGCGGCCGAACAGCGCGCCAGCCTGCTCCACGATGCGGATCTCGGCCTTCGCCTGACCCGTCTTGTCGTCGATGTTGCGCCACAGGCCGACCGGCGACGATTGCGCAAAGGCGGAGGCCGCCAGCAGCGTGGTGAAGGCGACAAGGGCGCTGCGCACGACGGGAACGCTGGGGTTGCGCTGCGCTCCACCCCAGCCTACGAGGGGAGGAGCGGCTGCCTGTCGTAGGCTGGGGTGGCAGCGAAGCGAAACCCCAGCGGTGGAAGCCGTGGCGGGGCTCATGCCAGCGCCGCCTCGGTATCCAGCAGGCTCTTGGCCCCCGCGCGGGCCGTGCGCATCAGCGTCGCCGTCTCGGGGAACAGGCGGGCGAAGTAGAAGCGCGCGGTCTGCAGCTTGGCCTGGTAGAACGGGTCGCTGTTGCCGGCCGCGATCTGGCGCAGCGCCACCTGGGCCATGCGGGCCCAGAAGTAGCCGAACACCAGGTGGCCTAGCACGCGCAGGTAGTCCACCGCGGCGCCGCCCACCTCGTCGGCGTTCTGGTAGCCCTTGAAGCCCAGCTCGGTGGTGAACTTGGTGATCTGCTCGCCCAGCATCGCCACCGGCGTGATGAACTCCGACATCTTCTCGTTCACGCCCT
>CAZGXT010000249.1:0-3257 GCA_964529675.1 uncultured Caulobacterales bacterium | reverse complement strand
ATCAGCTCGCGGATGTCGCCGACGCCGGTGCGCGAGGCCGCGTCCATCTCGAAGACGTCCGGGTGACGGCTTTCCGCAATGGCGCGGCAATGGCGCCCTTCGACCGGCAGGTCGACTGTCGGACCGTTATCTTCCCCGTTCGGACCCACATAATTCAGCGCGCGCGCGAGAATGCGCGCCGTCGTCGTCTTGCCGACGCCGCGAACGCCCGTCAGCACATAGGCGTGCGCGATGCGCCCCGTCGCGAAGGCGTTGCGGAGCGTCCGGATCATCGCCGTGTGGCCGATGAGGTCGTCAAAGGTCTGCGGCCGGTATTTCCGCGCGAGGACCTGATAGGGGCTTGAAGACATGCCCCGGCTTACCGCCCGAAGCGCGGCGGCGGCAAGGACGAATAAAGGGAAAAAGTGGAAGGCTGAAACGACCCGGGCCGAAACTCGTTACGGCTGCTTCCTTTCGGACCTGACCGGGTTGGCGAGGGGTCCGTCCGCCAGCCTTCCGGGGGCGCTTATCCGCGCCCGCGCCGAAGATTGCAAGACGCGCTGGCGCGGGTTTGACGCTTCGCCCTAAAAGCGACCGCATGGACCTTTCTGACGCCGCCGTTCTCTTCTCTCACGAACCGCTCGACCGCGCGTCGGATGCGCGTGCAGACGCCGCGTGGATCGCCGCAAAGCTCGAGGATCCCTCAACGCTCATCCTGCCGCTGTGGCGCGGCGATCCCCTGGTGCGCAGCGACCGCCTCGCCTTTCTCGGCGTCGCGGCGCTGGCGAATTTTCCGGCGGACGCCCGGCGCATTTTCCTCGGGCTGCTGAAGGGCGCCGCCTGCTTCGCGGTCGACGCCTCCGCAGCGCCCTCGCCCGAGACCGCGCCCTTCGCAGACCTTGGAACCTATTCGCCGCTGCGCGAGGCGGCGGGGGTGTTGCCGCCCGATGATCTTGCGGTCGCGGGCGAGGCGCGCTGGCTGATGGACTGGCACCGGCGCCACCTTCATTGCGCCGTATGCGGAGCGCCGACGCGGATGAAAGACGGCGGCGCCAAACGGCAGTGCGGCGCCTGCGCCGCTGAGCATTTTCCGCGCTCTGACCCTGTAGCAATTGTTCTTGCAACGCATGAGGACGCTTGCCTTCTGGGGCGCAGTCCGCATTTCCCGCCGGGCTTTCTGTCGGCGCTCGCAGGGTTCGTCGAGGCTTGCGAGACGCCGGAGGCCTGCGCGATCCGCGAATTGCGTGAGGAGGCGGGGGTCGTCATCGACAATGTGCGCTACCAGTTTTCGCAACCCTGGCCGTTCCCGTCCTCGCTGATGATGGGTTTCATCGCCGACGCGAAGGACCGGAGTCTGACGCTCGACCGGAGAGAGATCGAGGAGGCGCGCTGGGTCGAGCGCGAGGTGGTCCGCCGGCTGCTCGACGGCGAAAGACGTGAGGATTTGCGCCTGCCGCCGCGATTCACGATTGCGCGGAGGCTGATCGAGCGATGGGCCGAGCGCTAACGCGCGCGCGCCGCCGGATAGACGCCGAGCAGCTTGAACCGCGTCGAAAAGAACGACAGCTCTTCCAGCGCGAGCCGCACATTGGCGTCGTCCGGATGGCCTTCGATATCGGCGTAGAACAGCGTCGCGGCGAAGGACCCGCCCTGCATGTAGCTTTCAAGCTTCGTCATGTTGACGCCGTTCGTCGCGAAGCCGCCGAGCGCCTTATAAAGGGCGGCTGGGATGTTTCTGACCTGAAAGACAAAGGTCGTGACGATCGCGCCTGTGAATTTCGGGTCGGCAATTTTCGGGTCGATCGCCTCCTTCGCCATGACCAGAAAGCGGGTCGTGTTGTGCCCGGCGTCTTCGACATCAGCTTCAAGAATGTCGAGCCCGTAAAGCTCAGCGGCCTTTGCCGAGGCGATCACCGCTTCATGCGGCTTGCCGGTTTCGCTGAGGGCGCGCGCCGCGCCCGCCGTGTCGCCGGCGATTTCGGCGCGGATGCCCGGCCGCGCCAGCAGCGAACGCACCTGGCCAAGCGCCATCGCGTGGCTCTTGACGACGCGGATGTCGGAAAGCTTCGCCCCTTTCAGGCCGAGAAGCTGATGCCGGATCGCGAAGAAATGCTCGCCGACGATGTTGAGGTCCGACTCGGGGAGCAAATGATGGATGTCGGCGACCCGGCCCGCCAGCGAGTTTTCAACCGGCAGCATCGCCCGTTCCGCGCGGCCCTCGCGGACGGCGGCGAGGGCCTCCTCAAAGGTCGGGCACGGAACGGGCTCGAAATCCGGCGCGAATATCTCGCAGGCGAGGTGTGAATAGGCGCCCGGCTCGCCCTGGAATACGACTTTGCCCGACTTGACCATTTCGTCCTCGCCCTCACCGTTCGGCCGTGTTCCTTGCCGAAGCGGCGCGCCGGCGGCAAGCAAGCCCCGCGCCGTTAGGCCGCGCTGGCCGGGCGGGCGGCCTTGTTGCGCCCGCCAGTGAGCGTCGGTACAAGCCGCGCCGTCTTCTCGCCGTCCAAAGGCCTTCCCATGCAAGACCCGCTGTTTTTCAACAAGCTCGCCGGGGCCGCCCTGTCGGCGCTTTTGATCTTTTTTGGCCTGCCCCAGCTCGCGACGGCGCTGCGCGGCGGCCATCATGGCGCCCATCACGCCGAGGGCCACCCGTTCCCGCAATATCCGGTGGCCTTTGCAACCGAAGCTGGCGAGGCCGGCGCGGCGGGCGAGGAAAAGGCTGATTTTGCAACGCTTCTCGCAGGCGCAGATGTCGGCGGGGGCGAACGCAAGGCGGCGCTCTGCAAGTCCTGCCATACCTTTGAAAAAGGCGGCGCCAACGGAACCGGCCCGAACCTTTACGGCGTCGTCGGACGGGCGGTCGCCAGCCATGCCGGCTTCAAATATACGGCGGCTCTTCAAGGCGCCGGCGGCGTGTGGGATTTCGAGAGGCTGAACAGCTACCTCGAAAACTCGCAAAGTTTCATGCCCGGCACGGCGATGGTTCAGAAGTTCCCAAACCCGGAGCATCGCGCCCAGATCATCGCCTATCTCAACACGCTCTCTGACGCGCCCTTGCCGCTGCCGGCAGCGGATGCGCCCGCGGCGGCTGCGCCCGCTGACGGCGGCGCTTCAGCCGAGGTGCAAAGTGAAGAAGCGGTCCCCGCTCCGACGGAAGGCCAATAACCAAACCGGTCTATTGAGGTTGGAGCGGGCAGCGGGAATCGAACCCGCACGATCAGCTTGGGAAGCTGACAGGCTACCACTACATCATGCCCGCCTGAGGGCCGGGTGAT
>CAZGXT010000248.1:0-3259 GCA_964529675.1 uncultured Caulobacterales bacterium | reverse complement strand
ATGACTACTTGTCTGACCCAACTCAATCCAAGTCCAGCAGGAGAGGCGTTCGCCGCGTCCGGTTGCTGCCGCTCTGTTCCCCTGATTGGCCTTGCGGGAAGCCGTTGGGGCGCTCCGGCAGTCTTCCTCGGCTGATTTAACTCGCGGTCGCGCGATGAAGGGCTTCACTGCATTCGCTCTCCAATGGACGAGCCCCGGATGCTGGCGCAAACGCTTGCAAGACCGCGGACCCGCCGCGCTCTGCATTGACGCCTGCGGCGACATTGCAGTAGCGAACGCGCTCCCTTGAATTTGCAGACGGTACGGGATTTTTCATGAACATCGGGTCCAAGCCGACCGCCCTGATCACCGGCATTACCGGTCAGGACGGCGCTTATCTGGCGCAGCTCCTGCTTGAGAAAGGATATCGCGTCTGCGGACTCGTCCGGCGGTCGAGCACATCTGAGGTCAATACCGTTCGTCTCGACTGGCTCGGCGTCACCGACGACGTCGACCTTGTCGACGGCGACCTGACGGACCTGTCTGGACTTCTGCGGACCATCAAGGAGGTGAAGCCCGACGAAGTCTACAATCTCGCGGCGCAATCCTTCGTGAAGACCTCGTGGAACCAGCCTTTGCTGACCGCCCAAGTGACCGCCGTCGGCGTCGCGAACATGCTTGAGGCGGTCCGCCTCGAAAAACCCGACGCGCGGTTTTATCAGGCCTCTTCTTCGGAAATGTACGGGCTCATTCAGGAGCCGATGCAGCGCGAAACGACGCCCTTCTATCCGCGCTCGCCTTACGCCGTCGCCAAGGTCTACGGTCATTGGCTGACCGTGAACTACCGCGAGAGCTTCGGCCTTCATGCTTCGAGCGGCATTCTGTTCAACCATGAATCCCCGCTGCGCGGCCTTGAATTCGTCACGCGCAAGGTCACCGACGGCGTGGCTCGCATCAAGACCGGCAAGGCGAAAGAGCTGCGTCTTGGAAACATCGACGCCAAGCGCGACTGGGGTCACTCAAAGGACTATGTGCGCGCCATGTGGCTGATGCTTCAGCAACCCGCGCCTGACGACTTCGTCATCGCAACCGGCGTGACGACGACGGTGCGCGACATGTGCAAGCTCGCGTTCGAGTACGCCGAACTCGACATGGACAAGCACCTCGTTATCGATCCGGCTTTCTTCCGTCCGGCGGAAGTGGAAGTCTTGCTCGGCGATCCAACGAAAGCGAAAGAGAAGCTCGGCTGGGAGCCGCAAATTTCGCTCGCTGAAATGATTGAAGAAATGGTGGCGGCGGACATCGTGCGCCACCGCGGCCGCAACTCCGCCTGATTTGCGCGCCGCCGCAGGCGCCAACGGTTATGACCAATTCGACGCTGAGAGATCTTACAGGGGAGCGCATCCTCGTCACCGGCGGCGCGGGATTCGTCGGCCGTCACGTGATCGGCGCGCTTCTCGGGGCCGGCGCAGAGCCCGCCGCAGTTTTCAGCGCGGGCCGCAGCGGCGATGCGCCGGGCGCAGGCGTCAGCGCCGTCCGCTTCGACCTCGCCGACCCTGAAAGTCACGTCGCGGCGATGCGGGCCGTCAAGCCGACCGCCGTGATCCATCTCGCCGCAATCGCGCATCCCGCGCGCGCCCGCGCAGACAAGGAGCTCGCCTGGCGGCTCAATTTCGACGCGACGCGGTCGCTGGCGACGGCGATCGCCACGACCGCGCCCGAAGCGCGACTGATTTTCGCCGGCAGCGCCGAGGCCTATGGGCGATCGTGCGCTGAGATCGATGGGCCGACAGCCGAGACCGCGCCGTTGCGGCCGATCACGGCATACGGCGCGACCAAGGCCGCCGCCGACGTGATGCTCGGGCAGATGGCGATCGACGGTCTTGATGCGGTCTGTTTCCGGGCCTTCAACCATACCGGCCCCGGCCAGTCGCCCGACTATGTCGTGTCGGCCTTCGCGCGCCAGGTTGCGCGCATCGAAAAGGGCGCGCAGCCGCGAAAGGTGACGGTCGGCGGTCTCGAGTCGCGCCGCGATTTCCTCGACGTCCGCGACGTCGCCGACGCCTATGTCAAGGCGCTTGCGAAGCCATCCTTCGCGTCCGGCGAACGCACGCTCAACATCGCCTCCGGCGCCGCGCGGCGGATCGGCGATATCCTAGACGCGCTGATCGCAGCGATCGGCGGCGACGTCGACGTTGAAGTCGACGCTGGCCGCCTGAGGCCCGATGAATGCCCGGTCGTCTGCGGCGACGCATCGCTGGCGAGAAAGACGCTCGGCTGGCGCCCCGCCATCGCGTTTGAGAAGACCCTTTCGGACACGCTCGATTATTGGCGGCGGGAGGCCTGATCCGATGGTCGTTGCAGGACATGTCGGGTCGGCTTGGCGCTATCGGCACTTCATCCTGTCGGCGATCGCCGGTGAGTTGAAGTCGCGGTTTGCGCGATCGCGCGTCGGCGCCCTGTGGCACGTGCTCAATCCTCTGGCGCAGGCGGCCATCTTCGCGTTCGTTCTTTCGAAAGTGCTCGCCGCGAAGCTCGGCGGCGTTGAAAACGAAGCCGCCTACGCCATTTACCTGATGGCGGGGATGGCGGCGTGGAGCCTGTTCGCGGAAATCACCAACCGTTCACTGACGATCTTCATCGAGTATGCAGGGCCGATGAAGAAGATCGCCTTTCCGCGGATCGCCCTGCCGCTGATCGTGCTGGGCGGCGCGATGCTCAACCAGGCGCTCCTGTTGGCGGCGATCGCATTCGTGTTCATGTTCTTCGGCCACTTTCCGACCGCGCACTGGGCGATCCTGCCGCTCGGCGTCGGCGTCGTCGCCATGCTCGGCTTCGGCATCGGCCTCTTTCTCGGGGTCTTGAACATCTTCGCGCGCGACGTCGGGCTCGTCTTCGGCGTGTTTTTCCAGATGTGGTTCTGGCTAACGCCGATTGTCTACACGGCGGACGTCCTCGGCGAAGGGGTGCGGTCGGTGATCGAGCGCAATCCGGTGACGGGCGTTGTGAAATTTTACCAGGAAGTGTTGCTCTATCAGAAATGGCCGGACTTGCAGTTGCTCGCCTATCCGGCCGCACTTGGAGCGACTCTCTGCGTCGTTGCGTTCGTTCTCTTTCGCCGGGCGAGTCCGGAGATTGTCGACGTCCTATGAGCCGCGAAGTTTTAAAAGTGTCGGGCGTCGGCAAGGCCTACCCGAGTTACGGTTCTAATCTCACTCGCTTCGCCCGCTGGGTCGGGCTGCCCATGAAACCGCGCAGCGAGTTCTGGGCGGTTCGAGGC
>CAZGXT010000247.1:0-3330 GCA_964529675.1 uncultured Caulobacterales bacterium | reverse complement strand
TGCTCGCTGCCGCTTACCGGAAAACAGGTCGTCGACATGGCGATCACCAATCTCGGCGTCTTCACGATCGAGCGCGGCAAGGGCATGACCCTTATCGAGCTTGCTGACGGCGTCAGCCTCGACGAGGTGAAGGCCCAGACGGAAGCTCCCTTCAAGGCGGCGCTTTAGCGTAGGCGCGCCGCGAATTGTTTTGTTAAGGGAAGCAGCCTAGGCCGTGGGTCAGGCGGCGGCAGGCCGCAGCTAAACGGCCTCCGCGATGCAACCGATCTCGACCGACACGACCGAAGCGGCGACCGAAGGGTTCTTGGTCGCCGCGCTTCTCCTCGGCGTTGTTGAAGGGCTCACCGAATTTATCCCCGTTTCATCGACTGGGCACCTCATCGTGCTCGTCGATTTTTTCAACGTGCGCACGCCGCCGGGGCGCGTGTTTGAAATCTGCATCCAGCTTGGCGCCATCCTCGCCGTCTGCGTCGCCTATTGGGGGCGGCTCTGGGGCAAAGCGCTCGGGCTCTTCAGCGATCCGGCGGCGCGGCGATTTGCGATCGCCATCCTCGCCGCCTTCGCCCCGGCGGTGGTGCTCGGTCTCGTCGCCGGCGACGTCGTGCGCGAACAATTGTTCCGGCCGGAAATCGTGGCGACGATGCTCATTCTGGGCGGGCTCGCCATTCTCTTTCTCGAAAAACATGAGCGGCCCGTGAAATTCGCAGACGCCGACAGCGTCGATCCGGTGACGGCGCTCAAGATCGGCGCCGTCCAGTGTCTCGCCTTCATTCCCGGCGTCTCGCGATCCGGCGCGACGATCATCGGCGCGCGGATGTTGGGACTTTCGGCGGTCGCTGCGGCGGAGTTTTCCTTCTTTGTCGCTATTCCGACGATGCTCGGCGCAACCGCCTACGCCGCTTACAAGGCGCGGGACGACATCACGGCTGACGGCGCGGCGATGGTCGCGGTGGGGTTTGCTGCAGCTTTCGTGTCAGCTTTGATCGTCGTCAAGGGGGTGATCGCCTTCATTTCAAGGTGCGGTCTTACGCCGTTCGCCTACTACCGCATCGGCCTCGGACTTCTTATCTTTGCGCTTCTGGCGGCCGGTGTCGGCCGAGGCTGAGGTGCCGGGCGGGGTTGATGGCGTCGACGATTTATGAGCCGCTCCGGGCGGCGATCCGAAAGGGCGACGCCGAATTCGTCGATGCGCAGGAAGTCGTCAGCGCGCTCGGGCCCCGGGCGTTCGGTCTTTCCATCATGGTCATCATGGCGCCGGTGTGCCTGCCGATGCCGCCGGGCGTGCCGACTGTCGCCGGCGTCATCCTTGGCTTCTTCGCGATTCAGATGATCCTCGGTTTCAAGCATCCGTGGATTCCAAGACCCATGCGGCGCTTGAAGATCACGCGGTCAAAGCTCCTTAACGGCATCGACACGCTGGAGCGGCGCCTGAAATTCGTAGAACGCCTTGCCCATCCGCGGCTTGAATTTCTGACGCAGGGGTTCGGCTCCCAGATTGTCGGCATCGCGCTGCTCGCGCTCGCCTTCGTGCTGATCTTGCCCATACCCTTTCTCGGCAATCTGCCGCCGGCGATTGCGGCGGGAATTCTCGGACTGGCGCTCGCCCAGCGCGATGGACTGTTGGCGCTCATCGGCTTCGCCGCGACCGCGGCGGCCATCGCCTTCACATGGAAGCTTGCGATCACGACCCTTGGCTGGCTGCAAGGCTATTTTAGCTGAAGCCGGCGGCGGCTGCGGCGTTCACTCGTGCCCGACGGCTCGCCCGCGCGTCTCGGGCAGGAACGCCATGCCGATCACAAACGATCCGCTCATGACGAT
Source organism: uncultured Caulobacterales bacterium (assembly GCA_964529675.1). Taxonomy (GTDB): domain Bacteria; phylum Pseudomonadota; class Alphaproteobacteria; order Caulobacterales; family Parvularculaceae; genus Amphiplicatus. The sequence continues at coordinate 1,512 of CAZGXT010000247.1, read as the reverse complement.
CACCGGATACCAGAGGCCGGCGAAGGCGTCGCCTGTCGCCGCGACGATTGCAAAGGCTGTTGTCGGCAGAAAGCCGCCGAACCAGCCGTTGCCGACGTGATAGGGGAGCGACATCGACGTGTAGCGGATGCGGGCGGGGAAAAGTTCGACGAGCATCGCCGCGAGCGGGCCGTAAGACATCGTCTGCACCATGACGAAGAACGCGATGAGCGCGATCATCAAAGGTCTGTTCATGCGCTCCGGATCGACCGTATCGGGGTAGCCCGCTTCCTTAAGCGCGGCGTCGACATCGGCGTTGAAGGCGGCGATCGCCGCGGCGCGCGCCTCACCGCTGAACGCTGACGGATCCGGCGCCGCGATCGCGCGCCCGCCGACGCGGATTTCAGCGCCCGCAGCGAGCGACTCGTTTTCATAAGAGACGCCGGCGCGCGTCAGATACGCCTTTGCGATGTCGCAAGCGGTCTTGTCGAATTTATTGCGGCCGACCGGATCGAATTGCAGGGAGCAGCCGGCGCGGTCGGCGGCGACGATTACGGGCGTCGCCTCTCGCGCGGCGGCGAGCGCTGGGTTTGCTGCGACAGAGAGCGCCTGAAAGACGGGAAACGTCGTCAATGCGGCGATGATGAGCCCCGCCATAATCACCGGCTTGCGGCCGACGCGGTCAGAGAGCCAGCCGAACACGATATAGAACGGCCCCCCGATCACCAGCGCGATAAGCACGATCGTGTTGGCGGTGAAGCCGTCGACCTTGAGGACCCGCTCAAGGAAAAACAATATGTAAAAGGTGCTGGCGTAGAAGGACACGGCCTGTCCCGCGACAACGCCAAAGAGCGCGACCAGAACGAGCCTCAGGTTCGCCCAGTCTCCAAACGCTTCAGCAAACGGCGCCGACGACGTGGCGCTCTCCGCCTTCATCTTCTGGAAGACGGGGCTCTCATTCAGCTTCAATCGTATCCAGAGAGAGATGCCCAGCAGGAAAATCGACACGAGGAAGGGGATGCGCCAGCCCCATTCCCCGAAAGCCTCTGGCGTCATCAGCGTACGGATCGCCATGATGACGACGAGCGACAGGATGAGCCCCAGAACAGCTGTCGTCTGGATGAAGCTCGTCTGGAAGCCGCGGCTTTCCGCGGGCGAATGCTCGGCGACATAGATCGCCGCCCCGCCATATTCCCCGCCGATCGCCAGCCCCTGCATCAGCCGCAAGAGGATCAGGAGGATCGGCGCCGCGATGCCGATATCGGCGTAGCCGGGCAAGAGGCCGACGATGAAGGTCGATACGCCCATCAGCGCCATCGTGACGAGAAAAGTGTTCTTGCGGCCGACGACGTCGCCGATGCGCCCGAAGAGGAGCGCGCCGAGAGGCCGCACGATGAACCCGGCGGCGAAGGCGGCGAGGGCGAAGATAAAGCCCGTCGTTTCGTTTACGCCGGAGAAGAAGTGCCGGGCGATATAGCTCGCCAGCGCGCCGTAGAGAAAGAAATCGTACCACTCGAACATCGTGCCGAGCGA
>CAZGXT010000246.1:0-3376 GCA_964529675.1 uncultured Caulobacterales bacterium | reverse complement strand
TGCCCCGGATTCCGCTGCGCTCCATCCGGGCTACGGATGCCGGGTTCCGGAATCAACAACTGCTCCATCACCCGCTGCGTCGCACCGCGAGAGGATTCGGTAAACGCCAGCCCCGCCTGCGCCATCGCGCGGCGGCGCTCCACATCCCGCGCCAGTTGCAGTGCCAGCGGCAAGGCCTCTTCGAAATCCGCCGTGCGCAGGGCCGCGCCCGCCGTCACCGCCGCATCAGCCGCTTCGGCGAAATTGTAGGTCGAAGGCCCGAGGATCACCGGCTTGCCCAGCGCGCAGGCCTCGATCAGGTTCTGCGCGCCGTAGGGCAGGAAACTGCCGCCGAGCAGCGCCACGTCACATGCCGCGTAATAGAAATACATTTCCCCCAGCGTATCGCCGAGCAGCACCGCCGTGTCCGCGGCAATCACTGCGTCCTCACTGCGCCGCCGCATCCGCAATCCGCGTGCCGCCACCAGCGCGGCCACCTCGTCGAAACGCTGCGGATGGCGCGGCACGATCACCAGCAGCGCATCATCCAGTCCCCGGCGCTGCACGGCATCGAGCAGCAGCGCCTCTTCGCCGTCGCGGGTGCTCGCCGCGACCAGCACCGGCCGCGCGCCAAGACCTGCACGCAGTTCGCGTCCGGCGGCAACCTGGTCCGGCGGCACTTCGATGTCGAATTTCAGGTTCCCGGTGACCGTGACCGCGGGCGCACCGAGCTCGTGCAGCCGTGCGGCATCTTCGGCCGTCTGCGCAGTGATGCCCGTCAGGGCACGCAAGGCATCACGCGCCAGTGCGCCACTGCGGCGGTAACCGGCCTGCGACCGCGCCGACAGCCGGGCATTCACCAGATGCAGCGGGATCTGCCGCGCCGCCGCAGCATGAATCAGGTTGGGCCAGATCTCGGTTTCAATCAGTACGCCGGCGACCGGGCGGAAACGTTCGAAAAACCGCACCACCGCACAGGGCTGGTCGTAGGGCAGGTAACACTGCAGCACGCTGTCGCCGAACAATGCCGCACCGGTCTCGCGTCCGGTGGGCGTCATGTGTGTCAGCAGGATACGATGCTGCCGGTAGCGCGCCTGCAGCGCGCGGATCAGCGGCGCCGCCGCGCGGGTCTCGCCCACCGACACCGCATGCACCCAGATCCACGGTCCCGCATCGGCAACGCCGCGATACAACCCGAAACGCTCCGCCACATGGCCCAGGTACTCCGGCTGCCGCCGCGCACGCCACAGCAGGCGCAGCAGCAGCAGCGGTGTCGCGAGATACCACAGCAGCGTGTACAGCAGTCGCACAAGGCTCATGCCAGCCACTCCAGCGCCGCCGCGATGACGGCGTCCGCGGTGGGCGGGGCGCCCGGCCCGCCGAGGTTGCGCGCCCGCGGGCAGGCGTACAGCCCCGTCGCCGCAGGATCGGTCGCGCAGTAAATGCCCAGCGTCGGCGCACCCAGCGCGCCGGCGAGATGGGCCAGTCCGGTGTCGGTGCCGACGACGATGCGCGCGCGCGCCAGCAGCGGCGCCAGCGCATCGATGCCCAGACGCGGCGGCACCCGGGCGCCCGGTATCCGCGCCGCCAGCTGCTCGCTGCGCTCACACTCCGCCGGCGTGCCCCAGGGCAGCAGGCAAACCAGTCCGCGCGCAGCCAGCGCGCTGCCGAGCTCGACCCAGTGCGCCTCCGGCCACAGCTTGCGCTCGGCGCTGGTCGCATGCAGCAGCACTGCGTGCGGCCCCGCATCCAGCCCTGCCGGCAGGGACGCTTCCGCGCGTATGCCGTAACGGGCCGCACCATCGACGCTGCGTCCCAGCGCCAGCGCGGCCAGCCGGCGATTGCGTTCCACCGCATGCCTATCCCAGGGCACGGCGTGCACCTGATCGTAGAACCAGCCCAGCGGTTCGCGCGAACTCGCGCGGTCCAGGCCATGACGGACACCGCGCGCCGCGCGCGCGATCCAGGCACTCTTGATCAGTCCCTGGGTATCGATCACCGCATCGTACTCATTCGCGCGCAGCGCAGCGAGGAAGCCCCGCAGTTCGCGCCACACCGCCGACCGCCAGGGCGTGCGCCGCCAGCGCCGCAGCGCCACCGGCAGCACCCGCGCAACACCGGGATGCAGCCGCGGAATCGCGGCAAAGGCTTCCTCCACCACCCAGTCGACGCTGACCCCGGGCAAGGCCGCGACGAGATCCGAGACCACCGGCAGGTTGTGCACGACATCGCCCAGCGAGGAGGTCTTGATCAGCAGGATGCGCGGCATGGGCGCGGTATCTCGATGTTATTTTGGAAGATTGCCGAAACTCTGGGCCGCAGGTTAGCACTCGAGGACAGAAAAGCAAGGCGCGGCGCGGGCGAAACCCTGCATTCGATCGGGGACAGTCACTGGTCTGGGCTAACGCGTTCCCGGACTCCGGCCTTGCGGCCTTCCTCCGGGCTACATCGATCCCAACACACGCGGGGTTGTAGCCCGGAAGGAGCGAAGCGGAATCCGGGTCGATTGATGCCATTGGCCACCGTGGTCCCGGACTCAGGCCTTAGGCCTTCCTCCGGGCTACTGCCATCGCGGAGTCGTAGCCCGGATGGAGCGCAGCGGAATCCGGGTCAGTCGTTGCCATTGGCCACCTTGTCCCCGGACTCCGGTCACGCGGCCTTACTCCGGGCCAAGCCATGTTGTGATGCATTGCGTATGCAGGACGGCAAGCAACACCTAAGCGCTTGTTCCGAATACAATATATATCCTTGTTTCATGGCCGCTGACGGGCTGATCAAACTGCCCCGCGCCAACCTTCACCCGCCCGCGGTTTTTGCAGCAAACCGGAACGGGCATGAGGAGCTGATTTGATTCTTGTCACCGGCGGCGCGGGCTTCATCGGCGCCAATTTCGTGCTCGACTGGATTGCCCATGAAGGCACGCCGGTCGTCAATCTGGACAAGCTGACCTACGCCGGCAATCCGGCGAATCTCGCATCGCTGAAAAAAAACGAGCGCCACATCTTCATCAAGGGCGACATCAATGACCGCGCGCTGGTGGCCGGCCTGCTGAAACAGCATCGGCCGCGAGCCATCGTCCACTTCGCCGCCGAAAGCCACGTCGATCGCTCCATCCACGGCCCCGGCGAGTTCGTGCAAACCAACGTCGTCGGCACTTTCAGCCTGCTGGAAGAAACCCGCGCCTGGTGGGGCACCCTCGCCGAGGCGGATAAAAGCCGCTTCCGTTTTCTGCATGTCTCCACCGACGAGGTTTACGGCTCGCTCGGCAGCGACGACCCCGCCTTCAGCGAGACCACGCCCTACTCACCCAACAGCCCCTACGCCGCATCCAAGGCCGGCTCTGACCACCTGGTGCGCGCCTGGCACCACACCTACGGCCTGCCGGTCATCACGACCA
>CAZGXT010000245.1:0-3432 GCA_964529675.1 uncultured Caulobacterales bacterium | reverse complement strand
GGTGTGCAGCGACTGGTAGCCGTTGGCCTTGGGGATCGCGATGTAGTCCTTGAAGGTGCCGGGCACCGGCTTGTACAGGCCGTGGATCACGCCCAGCGTGCGATAGCAGGTGTCCACCGAGTCGACGATGATGCGGAACGCGTAGACGTCGTGCACCTCGGACAGGTGCAGGTGCTTCTGGCGCATCTTGCGATAGATGCTGTACAGATGCTTCTCGCGCCCGATCACGTGTGCCACCAGCTCTTCCTGGCGCAGGTGGCGCTTGATGCGGTTCTTAATCTTGGTGACGACTTCACTGCGGTTGCCGCGGATGCGCTGGATGAAGCGCTTCAGCACGTCGTGGCGCTGCGGGTAGAGCGCCTGGAAGCCGAGCTCCTCGAGCTCGAGGCGGATGGCGTTCATGCCGAGGCGCTGGGCGATGGGCGCGTAGATGTCGAGCGTCTCGCGCGCGATGCGCCTGCGCTTGTCGGGTCTGAGCGCGCCCAGCGTGCGCATGTTGTGCAGGCGATCGGCGAGCTTGACCAGGATGACGCGGATGTCGTCCGCCATCGCCATCAGCATCTTCTGGAAGTTCTGCGCCTGCGCCTCGGCGTGCGACTCGAACTCGATCTGGGTCAGCTTGGACAGGCCGTCGACGATGTCCGCCACTTCACCGCCGAACTGCTCGCTGATGACCTCCTTCGGCACCAGCGAGTCCTCGATCACGTCGTGCAGCATGGCCGCGATCAGGGTCTCGTGGTCCATGTGCATCTCGGCCAGGATGCCGGCCACCGCGAGCGGATGCATGATGTAGGGCTCGCCGCTCTTGCGCGTCTGGCCTTCGTGGGCCTCGGCGCCGAAGCGGTAGGCGCGGCGCAGGTCGCGGATCTGTTCGAGCGTCAGGTAGGACCGCACCCGCCGGCACAGGTCGTCGATGCGCAGCGGTGGCGCTTCGAGCTGGACCGAGGGCGTGCTCATGGATGGGGGGCTGTGTCAGCCGCCCGCCGGTGGGCCGGCGAGTGGCAAGGTACTGGGCAGGGGCGGCGATGCATGGCGCGCCCGCGAGGCATCACTGGCGGCATGCGGCCGAGGGCGCGCCGCGCGGCGTGACGCTCAGAAGTCGTTGTCGTTGTCGACCTGGGCAACCTGCTGCTCGGCGAATTCGGCGGCCAGCTCGTATTCCTCGGCGGCGCGCTCCTTGGCGTCGATCTCGTCCAGGATCTCGAGGTTCATCAGGCCGGCGGCGATCTCGCGCAGCGCGATCACGGTGGGCTTGTCGTTCTCGTCGTCGACCAGCGGATGGGCACCCATCGCGATCTGGCGCGCCCGACGGCTGGCCACCAGCACGAGGTCAAAGCGGTTATCGACGGCGTTGAGGCAATCTTCGACGGTGACGCGGGCCATGGTGAGGGATTCCTGTGGCGTTGGCGGAGAGCTGGGCCGGGGATGATAACAAACGCACCTTCAGGGTGCCACGAGCCGGGCCAGCATGGCGGCGTGGCGTTCCGCCTGCACCGCGCGGCGCAGGCGCGCGGCACCGACGATGGCCAGCAGGTCCGCGGCAGCCCGCTCGAAGTCGTCGTTCACCACCAGGTAGTCGTACTCGCCGTAGTGGGACATCTCGCTGACCGCGTCGCGCATGCGCCGCGCCACCGCCTCGGGCTTGTCGCCGCGGCCGGTCAGACGTTGCTCCAGCGCCTCCACCGACGGCGGCAGGATGAAGATCGAGATGGTGTCCGCCAGCGCGGCCCGCACGCTGCGCGCGCCCTGCCAGTCGATCTCGAGGATCACGTCCTCGCCGGCCGCCAGCCGCGCCGCCACCGGACCGCGGGCGGTGCCGTAGCGGTGGTCGAAGACCTGGGCGTGCTCGAGGAACTCGCCCGCTTCGACCATCGACACGAAGCGCGCCTCGTCGATGAAGTGATAGGCGACCCCATCCTCCTCACCCGCGCGCCGCGCGCGGGTCGTGTGGGACACCGACACCCGCAGGTCGCCCGCGCGCTCGACCAGGGCGCGCACAAGGCTGGTCTTGCCCGCGCCGGAGGGCGCGGAGATCACGAACAGGTGGCCGTGCGGGCCCGTCGACGCGCCGGCGGCCTGCCGGGTGCTCATCGGGCGCCTCGCCGGCGATCGGTGAGGGCGGACGGGGACTGGGTCTGGGCGCGCGCTGGATTCAAGCCGGGGTTCCTCGCTGGTCGGCCCATTTTGCCACGGGCGCCGCGCGTCCGAGGCGCGAGGCGGCGTCCGGCCGGCGTGTCCCCCATTCCTGGCACGAGTGTGACCGGTGTCTCAACTCGGCCGCGGCGAGCGCCGCTATGCGCTGTTCGACGGGCCCGCATCGGGCCCGCAAGCGCGCTTGCCGCCAGGAGACCCGGAGATGGCCACACCGACCTTGAGCAACTCGACCGCCAGCGAGGAATACCGTGACGCGCTCGTCGACCTGACGGACATGGTGCCGGCAGGTACCGGCACCCTCACCCTCACGCTGCGCATCGACCCGCTCGCGGGCAGCCTGGGCTTCCTGCCGGCCAGCGTCGACAACCTGGCGCTGACCGACCTCGGCGGCGGACAGTACCAACTGGTCGGCGACGTCGCGAGCCTGACGCCGAGCCTTGCGCACCTGGCCTTCACGCCCACCGGCGGCTATTTCGATACCTTCACCCTGGCCATCACCGCCACCAACGCGGAAGGCAGCTTCAACGCCAGCAAGGTGGTGAGCTTCGCCCTCGCGGACGGTGACGATCTCGAACTGGGCGACGGACTCGCCAACCGCTTCCTGTTCAAGTCCGTGGCCGGCAGCGCGACGGTGGACGCGGGTACCGGGCTGGACACCCTGGTGATCGCCGACGGCGCGGATCACGGCCTCGATTTCTCCGACCTGACCCAGCAGCTCGTCGCCGGCGACGGTGGCGTGACCTGGCTTGGCTTCGAGAACCTGGAGGCCAGTACGGCGAGCGGCGACCTCGCCGTCGTGCTCGGCGCGGGCACGACCGCCATCACGACCGGCGCGGGCGACGACGACATCGCCTGGCGCGCGGTGCAGGCCACGGTCGACGCCGGCGCCGGCCGCGACACGTTGCGCCTGGACCCGTCGCTGCTCGGCGACCCGGCGACCAGCGCGGCGCTGACCGTCAATCTCGCGCTCGCCAACGCCAACCAGGTGACTGCCGGCGGCGTGGCAGGCGCGGCGTGGCGCAACTTCGAAGATCTGCAGGCGGCCGATTGGGACCGCAACCTGACCGTCACCGCCAATGCCGGCGGCAGCCACATCGCGACCGGCAGCGGCGCCGACAGCGTCACCCTCGGCGCGGGCGCCGACCAGGTCACGACCGGTGCGGGCGCGGACCGCGTGGTGGGCGCCATCGGCGCGGCCGACGCGATCGATCTCGGCGCGGGCGACGACACCGCCACCTGGGCGGCCAGCGCGCAGGGTTCGGTGGACGGCGGGGCCGA
>CAZGXT010000244.1:0-3450 GCA_964529675.1 uncultured Caulobacterales bacterium | reverse complement strand
GGGCCGGGCGTCACTCCCAGGTCCAGCTGGTCGGGGCGTAGGAGTCCGCGACGCGGGCGGCCTCGAGCAGGTCGCGGCGATGCTCGAGATCGGCGAGCTCCGCCTTCGCCGTCGCCAATTCGGCCTGGGCCCGCGCCACCATCGCGGCGTCACCGCGGGGCGTCACGTCCGCGAGCTGCCACTCGAACGCCTGGATGCGCGCGCGCGTGATGCGGAGGCAGGTGTTCACGCGGATGGCGTGGTAGTGCGACCAGAGCGACACCGTGCGGTCGTCGTCCTGCCACAGGCCTTCGATGCCGTCGTAGACGGAGAACGGCGGGATGGTGACGGCGTCGAGGTCAGGGGCGGTATGCGCGGCGGACATGCAGGCGGGCTCCACGGGGAAGGATGTCCGATGAACAGCGGCCGCCGGACACCTGTTCCCGAGTGATAGCCGCGATTGACCGCCCGCCCGCTCCCGCCCTTCTTTCCCTGCGAGCTATGCGCGCCTTCCTTCGCTTCGTTGTCTTGATCGCCGCCGGCATGGCGCTGGGCCCGGCGTCGCCTGCAGCGCAGGCGGCGCCGCAGTCCGGCGCGTCCTCCGACACGTTGCCCGCCTTGCGCGCGGCAGCGGCGGCGGCACGCGCCGCGCACGACACCGTGGCGTGGGCCGGCATCCTCGAAGAGTTGGGGCTCGCGCACTGGCGTGCCGACCGCTTCGACTCGGCGCTCGTGCACTTGATGGCCAGCCGTGACCTGTCGGCAGCCCGCGGCGACAGCGCGGCCGTCGCCCGGGTGTCCAATTCCGTGGGCTCGGCGCACTATCAGATCGGCAACTTCGAGCTGGCCCTGCAAGCCTACATGCGGTCGCTCGCCATCCGCGTCGCTGACGGCAACGCGCGGGGCCAGGCCTACCTGCACGCGAACATCGCCAAGGCGTATCAGGACTGGCGGCAGTTCGACCGCGCGCTCGAGAGCGCGGACAGCGGCGTCACGTTCGCCGACGCGTCGGGCGACGGCCACGCCTTGGGGTACGCGCTGAGCACGCGCGCGGACATCCTCGCCGACCTCGGGCGCTACGCCGACGCCCGCGCGGACGTCGAGCGCTCGCTGGCGGCCTATTACAGCGGCCGCCCGCCGATCAGCCAGCGCGATTCGCTGAGCGCATGGTCCATCAACATCCTGTTGCTCGGTGAGATCGATCTTGCGTCAGGACGGCCGGATGATGCCCTGCGGCGCTTCTCCGAGGTCTACGAATCGGCGCTCAAGGGCAACACGCTGCGCGGGCAGGCGAACGCGGCGCTCCAGATGGCGCGTGCGAACGAGGCGCTCGGGCGGCCGACGGCGGCCGCCGAGGATTATCGCCGTGCGCTCGCGGCGGCCGATCGTACGGGCAACCGCGTGTATCGGCTGGAAGCGCTGCACGGACTCTCGCGCGTAGCCGAGCGACTCGGCAATGCGCCGACCGCGCTTCGGTACGCCCGCCAGCACGAGGCTCTCCGCGATTCGATCTTCGACGCCCGGGCGGCGCAGCGTGTCGCGGCCATCGAACTCGAGGCCGAGGCGGCCCGGCAGCGCGCGGCGGCGCGCGAGCTCCGCGAGCAACAGGCGGTGCAAGCCGCCGCCCTGCGCCAGCAGCGCGCGTTTACGACGCTCGCCGTGCTCCTGCTCGCGATCACGCTGGGCGTCGTGCTGGCCTTGCTGCGGGCGAGACGTGAGCTGCGCACCCTGTCTGGCTTCATCCCGATCTGCGCCAACTGCAAGAACGTGCGCGACGACGCCGGCTACTGGCGCAGCGTGGAGGAGTACATGGGGTCACGCTCGATGGCGCAGTTCTCGCATTCCATCTGCAACAACTGCGGCCCGAAGCTCTACGGCGACGACTGGGAGCCGCACACCGGTGCGGCAAAGCCAGGCTGACCCGCCGTGGCGCGCATGCGGAAGAAGTCCGACCTGCCGCAGAAGGACTGCGTCAGCTGCGGCCGTCCGTTCACCTGGCGGAAGAAATGGGAGCGGGACTGGGAGCAGGTGAAGTACTGCTCTGATGCCTGTCGGCAGCGCGGCGCGGGCGTTACGCCGCCGACGGCTGTGGGGCGGGGCCGGCCGCGAGGGCGCTGAGCCGGCGCGCCGCCTCGCGGCGCAGCAGCCAGAGGGCGAAGCACGCATGCACCGTCGTGGCGACGACCGAGACGCGCCACACCCAGTGCAGCTGGAAGCCCGGCAGCCGGGAGACCCAGAAGGCGGGGATCGCGAACACGGTCAGCCGCACGGCGCTCGAGACGACGCTGGGAATCGTGTTGCCCATCGCCTGGAACATCGACGAGCAGGTGAACACGAGCCCGCTCGCCACGAAGTTCCACGAAATCGTGCGCAGGAAGTCCACCGCGACCTCGACGACGACGGGGTCGCTGGCGAAGGGCTGCACGAGCACCGCGGGCCGCCAGTGGGCGAACAACGTCATGAGGGCCATGAGCGCGCTGCACAGCCGCGCGGCCGCCCAGAACGTCTCGCGTGCGCGGTCCGGCCGGCCCGCCGCCACGTTCTGCCCCGCGATGGGCGCGGCCGAGATCGCGATCGCCATCACCGGCAGGAACAGTGACTGCATGATGCGCGAGCCCACGCCGAAGCCCGCCTGCGCCGCCGCGCCGAAGCCGCCGATGATGCCGTAGATGATCGCCATCGAGACGAACATCAGCCCGAACTCGCCGCCCGCGGGGACGCCGATGCGCAGCAGCTTGCGCCACACCGCCGGGTCCGGCCGATACGGGGCCTCCTCGGCCGTCGCGGCAAAGAAGCCCGTGCGGACGAAGTACGCCGCCGCCGCGATGACGCCGACCGCAACGGCGATGGTCGAGGCGAGTCCGGCACCGGCGATCCCCATCGGCCGCCCGGTGCCCCAGCCGGCAATCAGCACCGGCGCGAGGATCGCATTGAGGAGCACCGTCACCATCTGGATGATCATCGTCGGCTTCGCGATGCCGGCGCCACGGAGCGCGGCGCCCATCGAGATCAGGGCGAACTGCAGGGCGAGCGCCGGCAGGAACCACTTGAGGTAGATGAGTCCGTTCCGCACCGTCTCGGCGTCCGCCGCGACGCCGCGCAGGTACATCGGGGCGAGCATGCCTCCGGCGATCAGCACGGACACGCCGGTGATGCCGGAGAGGAGCAGGCTCTGCCGGAAGGCGCGTGCGCCCTCGACCCGGTCCTTGCGCCCTGCCGCGTGTGCGATGAGCACGGTGGTCCCCACGCCGAGCACCTGCGTGAGGGCCATCACGATGAACTGCACGTTCCCCGCAGCGCTGACGCCGGCGATCGCCGCATCGCCGAGCTGTGCGACGAAGTAGAGATCGACCAACACGTACAGCGTCTGGAAGATCATGCCCAGCGCCATCGGGATCGCCAAGCGAACGAGGTGGCCCGAGATGGACCCCTGCGTGAGGTCGAGGCCCGTCGTCACGGCTGGACCAGCGT
>CAZGXT010000243.1:0-3484 GCA_964529675.1 uncultured Caulobacterales bacterium | reverse complement strand
CCACTGCCGTGGATGAGCACCAGCGGCGTGCCGGCGCCGAGGTCGTGGTAGTGCACGCGCACGCCGTTCACCTCGGCGAAGCGACTGGTGGCGGACTCGAGGTCTGAAGAGGGGTTCATGATCTGCGCTCCGAACGACGGCCGGCTCAGGCCGCCGCCGGCTGGTGGCCCCACAGGCTGAAGTTGTCGTACTCGGCGATTTGCCAGGTGGCATCGTCGTCGACCCGCACACCGCCCCAGCCGAGCTCCAGCGAGAAGCCCGAGGGCGTGCGCACGTAGAACGACACCATGCGGTCGTTGGGATGCTGGCCGAGCTGCATGGTGAGCTCTTCGCCCGCCGCGCGCAGGCGGTCGTAGGCCCGACCCACGTCGACGATGGAGGCGGCCTCGAGCATGAAGTGATGCAGACGCTTGGGCGCGGGGCCCGGCATCTGCGCATAGGCGATGGAGTGATGCCGCGGACCGGTGTGCAGGAACACGCAGTCGGCGGTGAGATTGGGCGCGAGCGGATGGAAGATGTAGTCCGACACCCGCGCGCCGAGCACCGCGCGCAGGAAGTCGCTGCTCGCGCGGTAGTCGGAGCTCGGTGCCGCGATGTGCCCGAGCCCGGCGTCGCCGGTCACGAAGCCGCCCGGCACGAGTTCTGACACCGGCGGCGTGGCCAGGCGCTCGAGGCCGAGCGCGATCTCGAGCGGCAGACCGTCCGGGTCGCGGAAGGCCAGGTAGCGCTGGACGCCGCGCTGCCGCGCGCCGGCCGCGTCGCCCTCGGACCACGGCACCCCGGCCGCGTCGAGACGCGCGCGCACCGCGTCGAACTCGGCCACGTCGGCCGCTTCCCAGCCCATGTAGACCAGGTCGTCGCCCGGTCCTTCCAGCAGCTGCACGCGGCGCGCGTAGTCGTCGACCAGCAGGCAGCTGACGCCGTCATGGTGCGCCATGCCCAGTCCCAGCAGGCCGCCAAGGCGTTCCCACGCGGCCAGGTTGGACACTTCGAATCCCAGGTATCCCACTTTGAGTGTCATCGTCGTCGCCTCCCGCCTAGACCATCACGTCTTTGTTGATGCCGGTCAGCAGGTGCATGCCGAAGTTGCTGGCACCGCGATCGAAGCTCAGGTAGAGATGCTGCGCGAGGCAGTTCACATCGCGGAAATAGCGCTGCATGGGATTGGCGACATTGAACGCCGAGCCGCCGCAGCTCGGCATCAGCAGGTTGACCGCGTCGCGACACAGGCGCGCCACGGCCGCCGAGTTCCACTTGTAGAACACCCGCCGCTCGATGGGCACCGTCTCGCCACGCGCGACGTAGTCGGCCATCTCGCGGAAATCGCGCTCGTACTTGAGCCGGGCGCTGTCGAGCATGGAATGGGCCTCGGCGAGCGTGCGCTGCACGACCGGGTCGTCCTGGAAGCGGCTGCCGTCGTAGGCCACGGCGCGTTTGCGCATGTAGGGCAGGTAGTCGGCGAGCGCCGCCTCGCCCACGCCGAGCGCCACGCTCGCCAGCGCGTAGGCGAAGCACACGCCAAAGGACAGCTTGTAGGTGTCGGCGGTGAACGTGCGCGTGCCAGGCTCGTTCATCTCGATGGAGCGCTGGATGTTGTGCACGTGGCGGGCCGGCACGAAGGCGTCGCATACCACGATGTCCTTGCTGCCGGTGCCGCTCAGGCCGGCGGATTGCCAGGAGCGCTCATCGATCTCGTAGCCGTCCCGCGGGACCATGCAGGCGACACGGTTGAACGAACCATCGTCCTGCTCGGCGTCGCAGCCGAGGATCACCCAGGTCGCGTGGTCGCAGCCGCTGGACCACGGCCAGCGTCCCTCCAGGCGGTACCCGCCGGGCACGCGCCGTGCCTTGCCGAAAGGCGCGTAGGACGAGGAGAAACGCACGTCGGGGTCCTCGCGCCACAGGGCTTCCGCCACGGCCGGATCGATGAGTCCGGCTTCCCAGTTGTGGATGCCGAGTATCGACAGCACCCAGGCGCTGGACGGACAGCCGCGCGCCAGGATGGCGACCACCTCGTAGAACTCGGTCGGCCACATCTCGTAGCCGCCATAGAGGGCCGGCTGCAGGATGCGGAAGAAGCCGGCGTCCTGGAACGCCGCGATCGTTTCGCGCGGCACGCTGGCGCCCCGTTCGCAATCGGCCGCGCGCTCGCGCAGCACCGGCACCAACGCGTGGGCGCGCCGCCGCAGTTCAGCGCCGCTCGGCGCGGCGTGGATGGACTGGACTCGTGTGTTCATGCGTCTCCCCTCGCGAATGTTGATGTGGGGAGCAGCTTAGTCAGCGCCAAGAATTGTTCAATTTGATACTTTCAATATCTAATATCAGTCTCACTGATTCATGAAGGCTCACCCAGCATGGCCAGCTCGCTGCGCAATCTCGATCTGAACCTGCTGCGCGTGTTCGACGTGCTGTGGACCGAGCGCAGCGTCAGCACGGCCGCGCGGCGCCTGTCGCGCACGCAGTCCGCGGTCAGCCTCGCGCTCGAGCGGCTGCGCCAGGCCTTCGACGATCCGCTGTTCCGCTGGAGCGGCCGTGCGATGCAGCCGACGCCGCGCGCCGAGCAGTTGGCGCCGCGCATCCGCGCGATCCTCACGCAGGTGAACGAGACGCTGGAATCGAGCTTCGAGGACCCGCGTCTCGCGCGTCGTGACTTCACCATCGCCACCGCCGACTACATCGACTGGCTGCTCGGCGGCCAGCTCATGCGCCGCCTGGAAGACGAGGCGCCCAATCTCACCCTGTTCTTCGTCGATGTGAAGCCGCAGATGCTGGAGCGCCGTCGCGCGGCCGAGGTCGAGATGTTCATCGTGCCGTCGGGCGCGATCGACGGCAGCGGGCTGCGCTCGGCGCCCTTGTTTCGCGATCGCTACGTATGCGTCGCCGCGCGCGACAACGCGGCCGTGCGCGAAGGCATGGACTTCGAGGTTTTCCGTCAGCTGCCACAGGTCGGCTACACCATCGAGCCCAAGCGCCTGTACAGCCACGAGACGCTGCACCTCGATGCCCTCAACGTGCGCTACCGCAACCGCGTGCTGACCCCGCACTACATGGTCATTCCGCTGATCGTGGCAGAGACCCGCGGCGTGGCGGTGATGCAGGAGCGGCTCGCGCGTTTCATGGCCGAGCGCGTGCCGCTCAAGCTGGTCACGCCGCCCATCGCCTATCCCGAACTCCACCTGCACCTCTACTGGCATCCGCAGTACGACGACGACGCCACCCACCGCTGGCTGCGTGAACGGGTGATCGAAATCGCGACGACGTTGCCGGCGTTGCCGAGACGCAAGAAGCGCCTGTAGGTCGGACTTCAGTCCGACATTCTTGCCGTGCTTCGATTGGGGCTCTGGGATCGAATGTCGGGTTGAAACCCGACCTACACAGGTGCCGTTGTAGGTCGGACTTCAGTCCGACATTGGTACCTTGCGCCCCAAAGACCGCAGCACCAGGTCGCCGCTCGGCAGCAGCTTGCAGGCGAGCGCGATGCCGG
>CAZGXT010000242.1:0-3519 GCA_964529675.1 uncultured Caulobacterales bacterium | reverse complement strand
GCGTCGCCGCAGCCGACGATGGCCGGCACGCCGAGTTCGCGGGCGATGATCGCCGCGTGGCACGTGCGTCCACCGCGATTGGTGACGATGGCCGCGGCGCGCTTCATGACCGGCTCCCAGTCCGGGTCGGTCATGTCGGTGATCAGCACGTCGCCGGGCTGCAGGCTGTCCATCTGCTCGATGCTGGCGATGACGCGCGCGCGCCCGCTGCCGATCTTCTGGCCGATGGAACGCCCCTCGGTCAGCACCTCGCCGTCGCCCTTCAGGTCGAAGCGCTCGATGACCTGGCCGCTGCGGCTCTGCACCGTCTCCGGCCGGGCCTGCACGATGTAGAGCTTGCCGTCGTTGCCGTCCTTGGCCCACTCGATGTCCATCGGCCGGCCGTAATGGGCCTCGATGGCCATGGCGATGCGCGCCAGTTCCTCGATCTCGGCGTCCGAGATGGAGAAGCGCTGGCGATCGGCCTCCCGCACTTCCTGGGTGAGCACGCCGTGGTCGCTCTTGGCGCCGACCGGCGCATAGACCATGTGCAGATGCTTGGAGCCCAGGTTCCGCCGCAGCACGGCGCGGCGGCCGGCGGCCAGCGCCGGCTTGTAGACGTAGAACTCATCGGGATTGACCGCGCCCTGCACCACCATTTCGCCGAGCCCGTAGCTCGAGGTGATGAACACCACGTCACGAAAGCCGGACTCGGTGTCGAGCGTGAACATCACGCCGCTCGCGCCGAGGTCGCTGCGCACCATGCGCTGCACGCCCGCCGACAGCGCCACCGCGCTGTGCTCGTAGCCCTGGTGCACGCGGTAGGAGATGGCCCGGTCGTTGAACAGCGAGGCGAACACCTCGCGGATGCGGTGGGTGACCTGGTCGAGACCGACCACGTTCAGGAAGGTCTCCTGCTGGCCGGCGAAGGAGGCATCGGGCAGGTCCTCGGCGGTCGCGGAGGAGCGCACCGCGACGGAGAAGTCGCGCCCGGCGGTGGCGGCCATCTCGCCGTAGGCCTTCTCGATGGCGGTCTGCAGCTTCGCCGGGAGCGGGGTGTCGACGATCCACTGGCGGATTTCGCGTCCGGCCTTGGTGAGCGCCGGCACGTCGTCGATGTCGAAGGTCTTCAGCCGCGCCTGGATGCGATCGGCGAGCCCCTCGTGGGCGAGGAAGTCACGGAACGCCTGGGCGGTGGTCGCGAAACCACCCGGCACGCGCACGCCGGCGGCGTCCAGGTGGCGGATCATTTCGCCTAGCGAGGCGTTCTTGCCGCCGACGGTATCGACGTCGTGCATGCCGACGTCTTTCAGAGAGACGATATACTCGTTCATTGATCTTCAGGCCGATTGATCTCGAAACCAGACCGCCAAGGCCGGCGCGTGCCCTCGCTCACGGCGCGGTCCGCTGGGATTGTAACCGACGGGCGGGGCCCACCGAAACCTATGAATCGTCGCGCATTTTTTGTCTCCGATCGCACCGGCATCACGGCCGAGACGCTGGGCTTGAGCCTGCTCACGCAGTTCCCCGACATCGCCTTCAAGCGCACCAACATCCCGTTCGTGTCGAACGAACTGGCGGCCCACGCCGCTGTCGCCACCATCCAGCGCGCGGCGCTGGAGGACAAGGTCGCGCCGCTGGTGTTCAGCACCCTCACCGACCCGGCCATCCAGCGCATCATCGCCACCAGCAGCCCGCACGTGTTCGATTTGTTCGGCACCTTCATCGTGCCGCTGGAGACCGCGCTCGGCGTGCAGTCCTCGCACACCGCCGGCAAGATGCACGGCGTGGCCGACATCCACGCCTACGAGAAGCGCATGGCGGCGCTCAACTTCACGCTCAGCCACGATGACGGCCTCTCGCCGCGAGACTTGAACGAGGCGGACGTGGTGCTGCTCGGGGTGTCGCGCTGCGGCAAGACCCCCACCTGCCTTTATCTCGCCATGCATTACTCGCTGAAGGCGGCCAACTATCCCCTCACCGACGACGACTTCGACGCGACCAAGCTGCCGAAGATCCTGCGGCCCTGCCGCGAGAAGCTCTACGGGCTCACCATCGTGCCCGAGCAGCTGTCGCGCATTCGCCGCGAGCGCCGCCCGCATGGCGACTACGCGAGCCTGATCCGCTGCCGCGCCGAGGTCTCCAAGGCCGAGGCGCTGTTTCGCACCGAGAACGTGCAATACATCGACACCACCACGGTGTCGATCGAGGAGATCGCCGCGACCGTCGTGCGCGACATGGGTCTGCACTGAGGCCCCTGGTCGCGCCGCGCTTGAGCGTCACGCCGCCCCGCGGCCGCGTCACCGGGGTCGCGGTCTGCGCGCTCATCCTGCTGTCGCTGGGCCACGGCCTCAGTCACGGCGCCCTGCCCGCCTGGCCGGCGGGCCTGTGCGTGTGGCTGGTCGGCGCGCGCCTGCTGCCCAGCATCGCGCCTGTGCAGAAGATCCAGCTCGCGGTGATGGCGGGTGTCGGCGTCGCCGGGCTCGGCTACGGCGCGGCGCGGGGCGAGTTCGGCGCGCTGGCCGAGGTCGTGGCGGGCAACCAGGCCATCCTCGCGATGCTCGCCGCGGTGTCCTTCCTCCGCCTGGTGGCGAGCAGCGGCGACGAGGCGGATGGGCGCCTGCCGCGGGGAACCGCGGCGCTGCTCCCCACCCTGCTGGCGGTGCACTGCTTCGGCGCCATCATCAACATCTCGGCGGTGTTCGTCGTCGGCCAGCAGGTGGCGCTGCGCGGCCAGCTGACGCCGCTGCAGGCCAAGGTGCTGACCCGCGCCTTCGTCGCGGCCGCCTGCTGGTCGCCGCTGTTCGCCTCCATGGCGGTGGTGCTGCACTACGTGCCCGGTGTGCGCATCGGGCACGTCATCAGCGTGACCCTGCCGTTCGCGCTCGGCATGCTGGCCTGCGCCTGGTGGGACCTGCGCCGCGACACCGCGGCCACGGACTTCGTCGGCTTTCCGCTGCATCGCGCGGCGCTCACCGCGCCGCTCACCCTGTCCGTCCTGGTGCTGGGCCTGAACGCCCTGCCGACCGGCTGGCCGGTCTTGAGCATCATCGTGCTGGCGGCACTGGCCTGCGTGGCGCTGCTGTCGCTGGCGCGACCGTGGACCGAGACCCGCCAACGACTGTGGCGACACGTCGAACACGAACTGCCGCGCATGGGCGGCGAGTTCGCGCTGTTCCTGGGCGCCACCCTGCTGGCCGCCGGCATCGGCACGGTGGTGGCGCTGCATCCGCCGAGCCTGGTGCTCGACCCGGCGCGCGCCGCGACCGGCATTCCGCTGCTGGTCGCGCTGGTCGCGATCACGCTGTGCGGCGTGCACCCGGTCATCAGCCTGGCCACCGCGGCGAGCCTGCTGCCCGCGCCGCCGAGCGCGCCGGACGTGCTGGCGGTGGTGGCGCTGATGGCCTGGGCCATCACCCTCGGCACCTCGCCGGTGTCCGGCACCACGCTCGCGATGCACGGCCGCTTCGGCGTGCCGAGCACTCGCTTCCTGCGCTGGAATCTCGGCTACTCGCTCGCCACGCTGGCGTTGGGCTGCGT
>CAZGXT010000241.1:0-3524 GCA_964529675.1 uncultured Caulobacterales bacterium | reverse complement strand
CGGACGACGAGAACTGGGAAGGCAAGGTGCACGGTGGACCCATCGGCAACACCTTCTGGGACACCAAGGTGGAACTCATCCCCGAGACCATCATCTGCGAGGCGGAGCCCACGGGCTACGCGCGCGCGCCGATCAGCAAGAAGCGCGTGTGGTTCGACGCGCGCACCGGCTTGCCGGTGTGCATGGTCACCTACGACCGTCGCGGCGAGATGTTCAAGTCCTTCGACGGCGCCTACTCGGTGTACGACAACAAGGGCAAGCAGGTGATGGACGGCGCCAATCCCTACTGGTCCTGGACGCACGTGCACGCGCACGACGTGCAGTCGAACCGTATGACGAGGTTGAAGCAGGTCAAGCGCATCGCCGGCGGCTACGAGATGTTCGTCAACCAGGGCGTGGAGGTGTACGACAAGTACCTGACCTCGGCGGCGCTGCGGCGATTGGGCACTTGACGCGGGGCGGGGTTTGATCCGCGGTAGATGGCCGATTGAAATCGGCCCTACAGGAGCGCCTGCGCGCCTCCTGCATGGCGGGTTTCAACCCGCCATGAACGCCTCTCCGTGATGCCGTTGCCCGGCCGATTGAAATCGGCCCTACAGCAGCGCCTGCATGCCTCCTGTAGGGCGGGTTTCAACCCGCCATGCATGGCCTGACCGTTGCTCACCCGCCGCGCTGCTGCGTCTCCAGCTCGTCCCAGCGGGTCATCGCGGTGTCGAGTTCAGCGCGCTTGATTTCCAGGCGATCCAGCAGCGGCTGGATCACCTCGTAGGGGCGACTGTAGAAGTCGCCCGCCGTCGTCTCGCCTTCCAGCGCGGCGATCTCCGCCTCCAGCGTCTCGATGCGGCTCGGCAACTGCTCGAGTTCGAGCTGCAGCTTGTAGGTCAACCTTCCGCCCTTGGCGGGCGATTCGCTCTTCGACGCGGGCGGCGCCTCGCGTTTCGGCGCAGGCGCCTTCGCGACCACCGGTTCGTCTCGCGCCGCAAGCTGGCGGCCATGCCGCAGCCAGTCGGAATAACCCCCCGGGTAACGCAGCACCTCGCCCGAAGCCTCGAACACCAGCGTGCTGGTCACCACGTTGTCGAGGAACGCGCGGTCGTGGGACACCACGATGATGGTGCCCTGGTAGTCGGCGAGCTGCTCTTCCAGCACTTCCAAGGTCTCGACGTCGAGGTCGTTGGTCGGCTCGTCCAGGATCATGAGGTTGGTCGGGCGGGTGAAGAGCTTCGCCAGGATCACGCGATTGCATTCGCCACCCGACAGGTAGCCGACCGGCGTCATGGCGCGCTTGGCGCTGAACAGGAAGCCGCGCAGGTAGCCCACCACGTGGCGCTCCTTGCCGTTCACCAGGATGTAGTCGCGGCCATCACCCACCACCTCGGCCACGGTCTTGTTCGGATCGAGCTGCTGGCGCAGCTGATCGAAGTAGCCGACCTCCAGGTTCTCGCCGAGCTTGATCGAGCCGCTGTCGGGTTCGAGCTGGCCGAGCAGCAGGCGCAGCAGCGTGCTCTTGCCCACGCCGTTGTTGCCGATGAGCCCGATGCGCTCGCCACGCATGATCTTGACCGTGAGGTCCTTGATCACCGGCGTGTCGCCGTAGGCGTAGCTGATGTGCCGCGCCTCCACCACGCGTCGGCTGGACTGCTCGGCCTCCTGCACGGTGATGCGCGCGCGGCCATCGCGCTTCTGGCGCTGGGCGTGTTCCTCGCGCATGCGCTCCAGCGCCCGCACGCGGCCCTCGTTGCGCGTGCGGCGCGCCTTGATGCCCTGGCGAATCCAGGCCTCTTCCTCGGCGAGCCGCTTGTCGAACAGCGCATCGTGGCGCGCCTCGGTCTCCACCGCCTGTTCCTTCAAAGCGAGGTAGCGTTGATAGTCGCCGGGCCAGCTCTGCAGGCGACCGCGGTCGATGTCGACGATGCGCGTGGCGAGCGCCTGCAGGAAGGCGCGGTCGTGGGTGATGAACAGCACGCTGCCCTTGAACGCGCGGATGCGCTTCTCCAGCCATTCGATGGCGGCGAGATCCAAATGGTTGGTCGGCTCGTCGAGCAGCAGGATGTCGGGCTGGCTGACCAGGGCCCGGGCCAGGCACACGCGCCGCTGCCAGCCGCCCGAGAGTTCGGCCAGGCGGCGCTCGCCCGGGAGTTCCAGCGCGGTGATGACGGCCGCTATCTGGCTCTCCACGTCCCAGCCGCCATGGGCTTCGATGCGCCGCTGGGTGTCCTCCAGTTCGCGCAGCCCCGCGTCGTCCAGCGCGCCGGCGGCGGTGAGTTCACCGAAGCGTTCGATGAGCGCGATATGGGACGCGAGTCCGCCGGCGACGAAGTCGCGCACCGTGAGCGAGAGATCCGCCGGCAGCGTCTGCTCGAGCTGGCCGATGTGCACGTCGCCGCGCTTGCGTACTTCACCGCTGTCCGGCACGACCGCGCCGGTGATCACCTTGAACAGGGTCGACTTGCCGGCGCCGTTGCGGCCGATGAGGCACACGCGCTCGCCCGCCTCGAGCGTGAACTCCGCGTCGCGGAAGATCACCTGCTCGCCGAAGTCGAGATTGAGATTGAACAGGGAGAGCAGGGACATGGCGGGTGGCGCCGGCGTACCGGCGCGTCGGGCTCAGGCCGAGAGGTCCCGGCCGTCGAAGAACACCTTGCGCCAGCGCAGCACTTCGACCCGTTCGAACACGCCGGCGCGGGTGAAGGGATCGTTGTCGATCAACGCCTGGGCCTCGGCCCGGTCGTCGGTGTCGAAGAGAATCATGCCGCCACGGCCGACGCTGCCGTCGTCTTCCAGGAAGCCCCCTGCGGCCAGCAGGCGGCTGGTGAAGGGACGCAGGTAGTCGAGATGCGCGGCGCGGGTCGCCGCGCGCAGCGCCGCGGCGTCCGGCTTGTCGTAGGTGCGAATCATGTAGGGCATGGGCAGACCTCGTGCGCTCAGGGCGTGACCAGGCGCGCGCTCTTGATGACGATGGGCTTGGTCGGCACATCCTCGAACGGACCCTGCGCGGAGGTGGGCGTGGTGGCGATGGCGTCGACCACCTGCATGCCGTCCACGACCTTGCCGAACACCGCGTAGCCGTAGCCGGAGACGCTGTCGTCCTGGTGATCGAGGAAGCTGTTGTCGGCCAGGTTGATGAAGAACTGCGCGCTGGCGCTGTGCGGATCGCCGCGGCGCGCCATGGCGATGGTGCCGCGGGCGTTCAGAAGGCCATTGCCGGCTTCGTTCTTGATCGGCTCGCGAGTGTCCTTCTGGGTCATGTCGACGGTGAAACCGCCGCCCTGGATCATGAAGTTCGGGATCACGCGATGAAAGATGGTGCCCGCGTAGAAGCCGGCGCTGACGTAGTCGAGGAAGTTCTTCACCGTGCCCGGCGCGAGCTTGGCGTCGAGCTCGACGGTGATGGCGCCGGCGGAAGTATCCAGCACCACGCGCGGCGCGGCGTCGGCGGCCAGGGCCGGGCCCGAGGCCAGGGTGATCATCAGCAGCAGTGCACGAATCATGAATGGTGTCTCCAGGCGTGGCGCGCCGTGCGG
>CAZGXT010000240.1:0-3564 GCA_964529675.1 uncultured Caulobacterales bacterium | reverse complement strand
CGTACCGATTGCCCTCGCGCGCCGTCTCCGGCGAGGAAAGCCCGCGCAGCGCCAGAATGAACAGGACGCCGGAAACGACGTAAAGAAGCGGCGGAAGGTTATCGGCCATTCGGAGGACTTTCGTTCAGAATGCGTTCAAGTTCGGCGATGAGCGGCGGGAATTCGTCCTTGATGGTTGTGAATAGAACGTCGGACGTCACTCTGCGATAACCGTGCACAATCCGATGTCGAAAAGCGATCAGCGATCGCCAAGGAAGACCTGGCGTCGATGCTTGCGCGGCGCTGTCGATTTGATAGGCGGCCTCGGCGACGATCAGGGCGGCATGCCTCGTGGCATAGACGCGCATCAAGTCAAGCTCAAACGCCGAACTCTTCTGACCTTCGATGAAGCCAATCGCGATTTTGGCGTTCAATGCCATGTCGCGCATCAAAATCAGCGTGCGCTCGTCGATCACGCGGTCACCAAATCCCTTTCGATGAAGGCTCTCTGGTCGGGGCGAAGCGCTTCGCGCTGAACAAGGTCGATCTTGCGCCCAAGAAAATCCTCCAATTCATGCTCGGCCCCGATAATCTTGAACAGGGTCGTCGAGCCGACTTGATCGAACATGATGTCGATGTCGCTTGTCGGCTTTTCTTCGCCGCGCGCCACTGACCCGACGACGCCCAATAGTCGGATGCCGTAGCGCGCTTCGATCTCCGCGCGTTTTGCACGGATTGTCGACAACACCCTGTCGAGAAGCGCCGACACCTTCAACTCCCCTTCTTCTTATACATGCCGAGCATTCTCTGCGTCACGAGGAAGCCGCCGAAAATGTTGACGCTGGCCAGCATGACCGCGAGGAAGCCGAAAATCTTCGACCATAATCCTGCGCCGGAAGCGGCGACATTGGCGCCGACCGCGATCAAGGCGCCGACGATGACGACGGAGGAGATCGCGTTCGTCACCGACATCAGCGGCGTGTGCAGCGCCGGCGTCACCGACCACACGACGTAATAGCCGACGAAGATCGCAAGAATGAAAATTGCGAGGAGGTAGATGAAGTCGGACGGGCCGCCGGCGACCACGGACGAAATCTCGTTGATGCGGTCGATCAACGACAGCGCCTGGTCGCTGCCCGCCGAGAGCTGCTTGGCGGTTTCTTCGGCGGCCTCCGCCGTCTGGCGCAGCGTTTCGGCCGCTTCGGCGACATCACGGGCGGCCTTGTCGACGGTCTGTGCTGTTGCTGCTTCTTCCGCCATCGGTCACTCCGCCTTTGTCTCGCCGCCAGGGGCCGGCGGCGCCGGCGCGAACGCCGGATGCACGATCTGTCCGTCGCGGGTGAGCGCGACGCCTTTGATGATGTCGTCGCTCCAGTCCGGTTCGAAAGCCTTCGTTTCCTTGTTCACGAAAGCCGAGACGAAATTGAACAGGTTGCGCGCGTAGAGATTGGAGGCGTCCTGCGCGAGGCGCCCGGGCACGTTTTCAAAGCCGATGATGATGACGCCGCCGACGTCGATGACCTCTCCGCGGCGCGAAAGTTCGACATTGCCGCCCTGCTCCACCGCGAGATCGACGATGACGGAGCCCGGCGCCATGGCGCGCACCATGTCCGCGGTGACAAGCCGCGGCGCCGGCCGGCCGGGAATAAGCGCGGTCGTGATGACGATGTTCTGCTTGGCGATGTGCTTGCCGACGAATTCCGCCTGCCGGCGCTTGAAGTCGTCCGACATTTCCTTGGCGTAGCCGCCCGCCGTCTCCGCATCCTTCATCGCCGCTTCGTCGACGGTGACGAAGCTTGCGCCAAGGCTCTCGACCTGCTCTTTCGCCGCCCAGCGGACGTCAGTCGCCGAGACGACTGCGCCCATGCGCCGCGCCGTGGCGATCGCCTGCAGGCCCGCAACGCCGGCGCCCATGATGAAGACTTTCGCCGGCGCAATGGTGCCGGCCGCCGTCATCATCATCGGCATCGCGCGCCCGTAATAGGCGGCGGCGTCAATCACCGCCTTGTAGCCCGCGAGATTCGACTGCGACGAGAGCACGTCCATCGACTGCGCACGGGTGATCCGCGGCATCAGATCCATCGCAAAGAGCTCGACGCCTGCCGCTGCAGCGGAGTTTAACGCATCTTTCGCGCCGTAGGGGTTGACGATCGCCGCAATCCGCTGGCCCGGGCGATAGTTTTTCAGATCGCCATTCTCCGGCGCGCGGACCTTGAGGACGAGATCGGCGCCCGCCAGCGCCTCAGATGCACTCGCCGCGATCGCTGCGCCCGCTTCCTGAAAAGCATAGTCGGGGAAGTTGGAGCCGTCGCCCGCGCCGCGCTCGACGATGACGCCCGCCCCTGCCGCGATGAACTTCTTGACCGTTTCCGGAGACGCCGCGACGCGCGCCTCGCCCGCCCGGGTTTCACGAAGGACAGCGATCTTCATCGGCACTCCCGGGGTTGCAGCCTGAAGTCGGCGCTAGTGCGAGAAGAAAGTCTTGGCCACCCACCAGACGAGCAGGTAGGTCGCAATGAACCACGGCAGCGCCCACCAGCCGTTCCCCATGACGAGCTGGGTGAAGAACATTGCAAGCCCCATGGTCAGCGGCACGCCGATTTGCGCCGAGTTCTTCATGATGCCGTCGTAGATCTTGCGGTGCTCTTCGGCATCCTGATGTCGTTGCTTCGTGTCGTCGGCCGTCGCCATCGCGCTTGTCTCCAAACCGTCAAAACCGCCGGTTTTCTGACCTAATTCAGAGGGATGGGCAAGGGGAAGCGGGCGGCCCGCCGATGCTGACCTCGCAAATCCGAGCCCCTGCTTCCAATCTAGCCTATCGCCGACGCCAAGGCGCGCAGGAGCCCGGCGCCGTCGCCCGACCACGCCGACCCATGCATGCAGGCCAGGGTGCGAGGCGACAGGTCGGCTAGCCGGTCCAGAATAGCACTGCTGTTTGGCGCATGGGCGAAATAATCGAGCGGTTTGCGGAACGCCTCGCTCGGCCCCAGAATGTCGTCTTGCGTCAATGGCGCCGATTCAGCGCCGCCTTGAGTGAAAAGGTCGCCGCAGAACAGCGTCCGCGCCGTCTCTTCGAAAAGAAAGCCGCAATCCCAGCCATGAGGCAGATGCGGCGCGTCGATCCATCGCATGGTCTTCGCACCAAGAGAAAGGCGCTCGCCGTCTGCAAGCGCCATCGGCGCCCGGTCGGCGAAATCCGCCACCGACACCATCGCCGCGATCTTGCCGCAAACCGGCGCGGCGCCGGGCGCAACGGCGAGCCATTCGTTCAGGGAGCCGCACTCATCCGCCTCGAAGTGAGAAAACCCGATGTATTTCAGCGAAGCCGGCGAAATCACCGTACGCACGGCTTCGTGAATCAGAGGAAACATTCGGCGCGGACCTGTGTGAAAGAGCAAGGGCGCCTCGTCGATCACAAGATATTGGTTGAATGAGAAGCCGCCGGGAAGAGCCTTTACCGGTGTGTTGATGCGAAAAACGCCGTCCGCGATCTCGTGAACGTTAGTTCCTGCATCTTGATTGGTGATCGCCATCAAAGGCTCCTCCGACTTCTCAAGAAAATTCTTGAGCGATCCGGCGCGCTTT
>CAZGXT010000239.1:0-3585 GCA_964529675.1 uncultured Caulobacterales bacterium | reverse complement strand
GGACGTTCGGTATGAAGGTTTTGCGCCGGGCGGCGTCGGCGTGATCGTCGAGGTTTTGACCGACAACCGCAATCGCGCCGCCGGCGACGTTCGGTCCATCTTCACCAAGCATGGCGGCAATCTTGGCGAAACTGGTTCGGTCGCCTTCATGTTCGACCGCGTCGGCGCAATCGAGTTCGCGGCTGCTGCGGCGAGCGAGGACGCGATGCTTGAGGCTGCGCTCGAAGCCGGGGCCGGCGACGTCGTGTCGGATGCCGACGGTCACTATGTTTACACGGCGAGCGATGAACTCGCGGCGGTCGCGGCGGCGCTGGAAGCAAAGTTCGGCGAGGCGCGATCCCAGAAGCTCGCCTGGCGGCCGCAGACCTCGATTCCTGTATCGGGAGACGCGGCCTCCGGCCTCATGAAGCTGATGAGCGCGCTTGAGGATTGTGACGATGTCCAAAACATCTATGCTAACTATGATATTGCGGCCGATGAACTGGAGCGGCTTGCAGGATGAGCGCCCGAGCGCCTAGGATCGAGCTCGAAACAATAAACCCCGCAGTCGAAGGCGTGGGAACGAGGGGCGCAGACCTTGCGGTTGGGGGACCGTAAGGATCTTCCTGATACGGAAGCATAATGGTTCTGTTAATGAATTCGCCGGCGCAACTGGCCGCTGCGATGTCGCTGGCGCTCTTTGGCGCATCGGCGGCGCTCGCCCAACCGACCGATTTTCAGACCTATTTCCCCCGTATGGAGGCTGTCAGGATCGACGAGGGCGAGGCTCCGACAATCGACGGCGATTTGTCGGATCCCGCCTGGTCCAAAGCCGCGACGTCCGAGGAATTTTATCAGGTCGAGCCGACCGAAGGGGCGCCGCCAAGCGAACGCACCCGGGTCTACCTGATGTACGATCGCGAGACGCTCTATGTCGGCTTCCATCTTTTCGACAGCGAGCCCGCCAAGATCACGGCGAAGCTGCTGGCGCGCGATTCTCAGCTGCGCAATGAAGACTCAATCCGGGTCATGCTTGACCCTTTCGGCACATTTCGCGACGGCTTCTTTTTCGGCACGAACCCAAACGGGGCGCGCGTCGACGCGCTCATCGAAAACAGTTCCGCCATCCGCGTCGAATGGAATACGATCTGGAACGTCAAAGCGAAGATCGTGGAGGACGGCTGGATCGCCGAATTCGCGATTCCCTTTCGTTCCATCTCGGTCGACGCCTCGCTGCAGGAATGGGGGCTGCAATTCTTGCGGTTCATACCGCGCAAGAACGAAGAGACGCGCTGGTCGAACATCGACCGCACGCGCGACCGCATCGACCTCACCAATCCCGGCCGGCTTTCCGGCGTCAAGGATGTTTCGACCGGCATCGGCCTTGAAGCGCAGCTGTTCGTCACCGGCGCCAGCGCCTATGACTGGGAGCTTGACGATATCGACCTTAGCCTTAACCCCAGCGCAAACATCTTCTACAAGCTGACGCCGTCGCTGACCGGATCGCTGACGTTCAACACAGATTTTGCGGATGCGCCGCTTGACGCCCGTCAGGTGAACACCGGCCGCTTTGCGCTGTTCTTCCCTGAAACGCGCGATTTCTTTTTGCAGGACGTCGCTTCCTTCGAGTTCGGCGGGGCGGTGTTCGACGAAAACGTCAACGGCCTGCCGTTCTTTTCGCGGCGGATCGGCATCGTCGAGGGTCGGCCGGTCGACATCATCGCGGGCGCGAAAGTAAGCGGAAAGCTTGGCCCTGCGAATGTCGGCGCGCTGGCGGTGAGAACCGGCGGCGACGATTCTTTTGAGGGCCAGTATCTCGGCTCGGCGAGGACCTCATTTCAGGTGCTGAACGAATCGAAGTTCGGCGCGGTCTTCACCTATGGCGATCCCGCCGGCGAGATCGACAATGCGGTCAGCGGCGTCGATTTCCAGTACCAGAACACGACGCGCTTCAGGGGCGCCCTGACGGCGGACTTCGCCTACCTGCGCAGCTTTGGCGGCGACGGCGCGACGGATGCAAGCGGGCAGTTCGGCGCCATGGAGACCGCCTATCGCGGCGACAAATGGAACTGGACGACGCGCTTTGAGCATGTCGGGGAGAATTATGAACCGCGTCTCGGATTCGCGAATCGAGCCGGCATCAGGCGGTATGTCCAGGACGGCTGGCGGCGTTTCCGGCCCGCCGGCAGCCCAATCCGCTTCATCGAGGTCGGCGGATTCGCGGACGTGATCACTGACCTTGACGACACGCTTCTCGACCGGTTCTGGGGCGGTTTCGTCAACGTGCAGACGCAAGCGGGCGACGAATTCGAAGGCGAAGCGCTGTCGCTTTACGAGGATATTCGCGAGCCGTTCGACATCGCAGGCCGGCTGAACGTACCGGCCGGCGTCTATCGACACGAACGCTACTCCTTAAGGGCCGCGATGACTGAGGCGCGGCCCATCGCGGCGAGGGCGGAGGTCGAGGTCGGCGGCGCCTTCGGCGGGGACTTTCTCAGCATTGAGGGCGGAGTCAGCTGGCGCCCAAGCAGGCATTTCCGCCTCGGCGCGGAATATGAAGTGACGGCGTTCGACCTCGACACGGGGTCGCTCGACGTGCATGTCGGCGCGCTCACATCGGTCGTCGCTTTCTCGCCGACGCTCTTCGTCGCGACGGATATTCAGTACGACAACATTTCCGAAAACTTCACGCTGTTTTCGCGCTTTACCTGGGAGCCGCGGCCGGAACGCGAGATTTTCATCTCGTTCGGCCACTCGGCGCTGATCGAGGAAGACCGCTTCCCGGCTTCCTTCCGTGCGCAGGCGACCAGCTTCGCCGTGCGCCTGGGGCACACCTTCAGGCTGTAAGACGCTACGCGACTTCGACCTGATAAGCGGCCTCCGGCAGGTCTTCGCCGAAGGCGCGCTGGTAAAACTCGGCGACCGTCGGGCGCTCAAGCTCGTCGCACTTGTTGAGGAAGGTGACGCGGAAGGCGTACCCGATGTCCTGGAAAATCTCAGCGTTCTGCGCCCAGGTGATGACGGTGCGCGGGCTCATCACCGTCGCAAGGTCGCCGTTGATGAAGGCGTTGCGCGTCATGTCGGCGACGCGCACCATGGCGCTGATCGCCTGGCGGCCGTCTTTCGAATTGTAGAGCGGGCATTTGGCGATGACGATCTCGACCTCTTCGTCATGCGCGAGGTAATTGAGCGTCGTGACGATCGACCAGCGGTCCATCTGGCCCTGATTGAGCTGCTGGGTGCCATGATAAAGGCCGGTCGTGTCGCCAAGGCCGATGGTGTTCGTCGTCGCGAAAAGGCGGAACCACGGGTTGGGACGCAGCACCTTGTTCTGGTCGAGCAGCGTCAGCCGGCCTTCCGACTCAAGCACGCGCTGGATGACGAACATCACGTCAGGCCGCCCGGCGTCATATTCGTCGAAAACAAGTGCGACAGGACGCTGAAACGCCCACGGAAGAATTCCTTCCTTGAAGGCGGTCACCTGCACGCCGTTTTCAACGACGATCGCGTCCTTGCCGATGAGGTCGATTCGGCTGACATGGCTGTCGAGATTGACGCGCACGCACGGCCAGTTGAGGCGCGCGGCGACCTGCTCGATATGGGTCG
>CAZGXT010000238.1:0-3620 GCA_964529675.1 uncultured Caulobacterales bacterium | reverse complement strand
GTCGGATCGGCCATGACGCTCATTACGGTCATCATCGTTAATTACAATTCCGGCGTTCGGCTCGCCCGCGCGCTTGACTGTCTTGCCGCTCAGTCCTTCACGGATTTCGAAACGATCGTCATCGACAACGCGTCGAGCGACGATTCCCTCGAACGAGCGCGTCGATCGGGCTTGCCCGTGAAGTTCATCGAGGCAGGGTCAAATCTCGGCTTTGCGGCCGCCAACAACCGGGCGGCGGAGCAGTCCTCAGGCGAATGGCTCGCCTTTCTCAACCCCGACGCCTATGCGACGCCGGGCTGGCTGGCGGCGCTCGTCGCCGCGAGCGAGCGTTATCCGTTTGCGGACGCCTTCGGCTCGACGCAGGTTGATGCGGCGGATCCGACGAAGATCGACGGCGCGGGCGACGTCTATCACGTGCTCGGCATTCCCTATCGCGGCCATTTCGGGTGGCCGGTCGCCTCGCTGCCGGCGGAGGGAGAATGTTTCGCGCCTTGCGCGGCGGCGGCGCTTTACCGCCGATCGACATTTCTCGCTCTCGGCGGATTTGACGAGGATTTCTTCTGCTACGGCGAAGACGTCGATCTCGGCTTTCGACTTCGCCTCGCCGGCGGGCGCGCCGTGCAGGTGCGCGACGCGGTCGTCCATCACGAAGGATCGGCCGTCACCGGACGATACAGTGATTTCACCATCTATCACGGCAATCGCAACCGCATCTGGACGCTCTGGCAGAACATGCCGTCGCTCTTTTTCTGGCCCCTTCTGCCCATCCAGATCGGCGCCAATCTCTATCTGTTGGCGCGATCCTGGAGCGTCGGGCGCGCTGCGCCCTACTGGCGCGCCCTGCGCGACGGATATGGCGCGATGGCGCGCCTGGCGGGCAAACGCCGGCGAAACCTCCGCGCGAGAAAGGCGTCGCTGCGATCGCTGGCGCGCGCGCTGACGTGGTCGCCGTTGAAGGTTTCGCGGCGCGCGGCGGATTTAAAGCCGCTTGACGAGGCGGGCGTGGGTGCGCCGCGCCGTCCGTCCGAGGCGCTCTAACGTACGCTCTGAATTAGGAATCCAAGGCTCGTCGACAGCGGTTTGCACCCCGGATGCGACATGGCGTCGCAACTTCCGGAATCGTTCGAACTTTCACGCGTCGCGCGAAGGGTGCGCGTTCATGAGCGTTAACCAAGCGGAGCGAGCCGGATCAATGCGTTCGGCGGCGCCGGCAGCCTGCGCGGCGCCCTCGCATTGACCCTCCGCCTACGGATTAACCAAAGTTATCCCCCTCCCTTTCGGGGTCTTTAAAGTCCACAGGGCAACTTGCAATCGAAAGGTCCCAGCAATGCAGATCTCCCCTCGCCTGTCGCTCACTTACGTTTTGCCGCAACAGGCGCAAAAGCATTTGAGCGTGAATGAAACGATCCGACGGCTCGATGCGCTCGTTCAGATGCGCGCGATTTCGAAGTCCGTCGCGGCCGAGCCGCCCTCGCCGACCGAAGGCGACGCCTATATCCTGCCTGCGGGAAAGTCCGGCGCCGCCTGGAGCGGCTTCGCCGATAACGCCGTCGCCGTGTTTCAGGACGGCGCGTGGACGGCGATCAGTCCGCATGATGGGTTTCTCGCCTGGGTGTCGCAAGAAGGCGCCTTCTATCGCTACGCCGGCGGACAATGGAGCGCGCTGTCGAGCGGCGGCTCGGCCGCGACGCAGGTCGGCGTCAACACGACCGCCGACACGACGAACCGGTTTGCGGTGAAGTCCGACGCGACGCTGTTCAATCATGACGATGTGACGCCGGGAACGGGCGATCATCGCCTCAAAATCAACAAGAGCGCGAGCGCGAAGACCGCCAGCGTCATTTTCCAAACTGGCGCTGCGGCGCGCGCTGAACTTGGCCTCGCAGGAAACGATGATTTCCGGGTGAAGGTTTCGGCCGACGGCGCCGCGTTCAGCGATGCGCTCGTCATCAACAAGGACACGCGCTTCATCGGCGTCGGCCACGGCGCGCCCGACCATGCGCTCGACGTGAACGGCGCAATCCGCGTGCGCGGCGTGCCGGCGGGCGGCCACCACCTTTCCAATGACGGCGCGACCGTGGAGCTCGCCAATGGCGCGACGCTCGACATCAACAACTTCAGCGGCCTTGTCTTCGTTGTGGAGCTGTCGACAGGCCGCCTTGCGCAGTTCCTGTGCGGCGGCGGCTCGACTGTGCTCGTTGCGGCGACCGGGACCGTGGGGACGCTGACCTTCGCCGCAAACCCGATCCGCTATGTGTTCACGAACGGCATCGGCGCTACGGGGATGTTCCGGTTTCTGCTGCTGCGGGCGAGAGACTCGGCGTGAAAGGACAAACGCGCCCTTGCATGACCACTTCGGCGCCGGCCGCCGGCCCTTCGGCCAGGCGTTGAGCGTGAGACGTCTGGTTTCGCGCGCGCGCGCCTGTAAATAGGGCGCCGTCGCGCGGGCCCTGATCCCCTGGGGCCGGCGACGCGACGGATCGGGGGAATTTGGGTGCCGAGGTCTCTTTGCGGTCGTTGAAAGCGCCGATCGGCGCGGCTTTGCGAAACGCCCGGATCGCCTTGCCTGCGCGGCGCGGTCCGGCTGCGCGCGCGACCGCGCCGCTCGCTGTCGCCGGGTTTTTCACCACGGCGAGCGGCATCGGCGAGGCGGCGCGGCGTTCGGCCGATGCGCTCGAAGGGCTCGGTCTTGCGCCTGTCCGCCTCGATATCAGCGAGGCGCTGAACCAGCGCGACCTGGCGGGAGCGCCAATCGCCGCGCTGCCGGCCGGGCGAACCGGCGCGCTCTTATTGCATGCGAACGCGCCTGAGACGGCGCCAGCGCTGCTCGCCGCCGGTATGACGCGCGGGCGGGGCTGGCGCGTCATCGGCTGCTGGAACTGGGAGCTGGAGGCGCCCCCGCCCGACTGGCCCCGCGCGCAGCGCTTCCTCACCGAGGTCTTTGCGTCGTCGCACTTCACGGCGGCGGCGCTCGCGCCGCATCTGTCGATCCCGGTGCGGGTCGCGCCGATCCCTGTCGCGGCGCCCGCGCGCATCGAGGCGCCCGC
Organism: uncultured Caulobacterales bacterium; assembly: GCA_964529675.1. GTDB lineage: Bacteria > Pseudomonadota > Alphaproteobacteria > Caulobacterales > Parvularculaceae > Amphiplicatus. The sequence continues at coordinate 573 of CAZGXT010000238.1, read as the reverse complement.
TCCCGTCGAGGCGCAGCGCGCGCACAGCGACTTCCAGTGCGTCGTCTTCGCGGACGGGCGCTCGTCGCTCGCGCGGAAGAACCCGGCGGCGGCGATCCGCGCCTTCCGGCTCGCCTTCGGCGACAGCCCGGGCAGGCGCCTCATCGTCAAGACGCGCAACCTCGCCGGCTCGGCGCAGGCCGACGACCTGCGCGCCGCCGCGGACGGGAGCGCCGCGATCCGCTTTTTCGACGGCACCATCACGGAAGCGGAGCGCTGGGCGCTCATCAAGGCGGCGGACGCCGTCATCTCCCTGCATCGATCGGAAGGCTTCGGCCTTACCCTTGCCGAGGCGATGGCGATCGGCAAGCCGACAATCGCGACCGCATGGTCCGCCAATCTTGATTTCATGACTGAGGAGAACAGCCTCCTCGTCCCCTGCACGCTCGTTCCGGTCAAGGACCCCGGCGGCCCCTATGACGGCCTGCCGGGCCGCTGGGCGGAGCCGGACATCGGCGCGGCGGCGGCGATGCTGCGCCAACTCGCCGAACACCCCGCCCGCGCGCGCGAAATCGGCGAAAAAGCCCGCACCAC
>CAZGXT010000237.1:0-3640 GCA_964529675.1 uncultured Caulobacterales bacterium | reverse complement strand
GCAGCATAGGGCAGCCAACTCGCGCCCGGACGGTTATCGTACGCGCCATGAAGAGCTGGTCCGCCTGGATGGCTGCTGGTCCCCTCGCGCTCGCCTGCCTGCTCGGCTGCGGGCCGACGCTGCTCATGCCCGGCGGCCAGCTCTCGGGGCCCGTCGAGCCCGCGCCGGCGGACTGGTCCTTCAGCGACGAGATCTCGACGATCCAGCTCGAGACGCTCCCCGCGGATCCCTACTCGGTCAACATCTGGGCGGTCGGCCTCGGCGCCCGGCTCTACGTCCACGCCGGGGCGAACCGCGCGCGCTGGGTCGAGAACCTGATGACCGATCCGCAGGTGCGCGTGCGGGTGGCCGGCAAGCTCCATCCGATGACGGCGACGCGCGTCGACGACGCGGGCGAGTTCGCGGCCTTCGCCGACGCCTACGAGAAGAAATACGGCATGCGTCCCCGCAACGAGGACGTGAGCGAAGTCTACCTCTATCGATTGGATGCCAGGAAATGAAGATCGGCCTCTGCTTCCCCTACACCCAGGAAGACCTCTCCCGCGAGCGCATGCTCGAATGGTTCCGCCGCGTCGACGAGGGGCCGTTCTCGACCCTCTCCTGCGGCGAGCGCATGGTCGGCCCCTCCGTCGACATGATGGCGACCCTCGCCGCGGCGGCCGCCGTGACGAAGCGGGTGCACATCGCGCCCACCCTCTACGTGCTGCCCATGCACCCCGCGATCAAGGTCGCGAAGCACGCCGCGACCCTCGACCTGATCGCGGGCGGGCGCACGACGATCGTCGTCGGCACCGGCGGGCGGCCGCAGGACTACCGCTGCATGGAGAAGCCGCGCGAGGGGCGTTATGCGCGCATGGACGCGCAGGTCGCGGAGATCCGCCGGATCTGGGCCGGCGAGCTGCCCTTCGAGGGGGCCGAGCCGATCGGTCCGAAGCCGGTCCAGCCCGGCGGGCCGAAGATCCTCGCCGGCTCGATGGGCCCGAAGTCGATCGCGCGCGCCTCGAAATGGGCCGACGGCGTCTACTCCTGGTCGGGCAACGGCGTCGCGGCCGAGATGAAGCAGCAGCGCGACTGGGTCACGGAGTCCTGGGAGAAGGCCGGTCGCACCACGGCGCCGAAGCGCGTCGGCGGGTTCTGGTACTCGCTCGCACCGAATGCCGACGAGAAGCTCAAGGCCTACGTCTACAAGTACATCAAGGTGATGGGCGACGCGCCGGCGAAGGCGCTCTCCCGCATGGTCGACCGCTCGACGCCCGATCGCGTGCGCGAATCCCTCGAGGCCTACGCCGAGCTGGGGTTCGAGGAGTGCTGGCTCAATACCGCGACCTCGGACCTCGCCGAGATCGACGGGCTGATCGGCGTCATGCAGAAGCTCGGCTGGGCGTGAACACGACGGGCATCTTCTCGATGCCCGTGATGAAGTTGTTCGGCCGGCGCTCGAGGGGCCCGTCGTGCGCGAGGCGGACGTCGGGCATGCGCGCGAGCACCTCCTCGAACAGGATCTTCAGCTCGAGTCGGGCGAGGCTCGCCCCCAGGCAGTGATGCACGCCATAGCCGCCGAAGGCGACGTGGTGGTTCGGCCAGCGCTCGACGTCGAAGCGGTCCGGATCGGCGAAGGCGCGTTCGTCGCGGTTCGCCGCGGGGTAGAGCAGCAGCACGCGGTCGCCCTCGCGCAGCTTCTCGCCGTGGAGCGTGGTGTCGCGGGTGACCGTCCGGTTCATGTTCAGGATCGGCGAGACCCAGCGGATCATCTCCTCGACGGCCACCTCGATCTTCGAGGGGTCGTCGATCAGCTTCTGCTTCTGGTCCGGGTGCAGGATCAGCTGCTCGAGGCCGCCGGTCATGACGTGGCGCGTGGTCTCGTCGCCGCCGATCAGGATCAGCAGGCTCTCCTGCAGGATCTCCTCGTCGGTGAGGGAATCCCCGTCGATCGTGCTCGAGACGAGGATCGAGACCAGATCGTTGCGCGGGTTCCGGCGCCGGTCGGCGATCACCGCGGCCTGGTAGGCGAAGTACTCGTTGCTGAACTCGCGCTGCTTCTCGCGGCGGAGCTGGTCGTCGGCGATGTTCGCGATCTCGCCGCCGCCGAGCAGGCAATCGCTCCATTCGAGCAGCTTGCCGCGGTCCTCGGGCTCGACGCCCAGCATGTCGCCGATCGCGACCATCGGGATCCAGCGGGCGATGTCCTTCATGAAGTCGCATTCGCCGCGCTCGATCACGGCGTCGATCAGCTCGCGCGTCAGCGCCCGCAGCTTCTGCTCCTGGTCCTGGACGCGGCGCGGCGTGAAGCCGCGGTTCACGAGGCTCCTGCGCCGCTTGTGGAGGGGCTCGTCGAGGTTGATCATGGTCGGGATCCAGCTGTCGCGCTCCGGTCGCGAGCTCTTGCCGGAGCAGAAGAGCTCGGGCGTCTTCGCGATCGTCATGACGTCGTCGTAGCGCGTCACGCCCCAGAGCCCGCCGTCGGCGCTGGGATCCCAGTAGATGGGTGCTTCGTCGCGCATCCACTTGAACTGCTTCCAGGGGTCCATGTAGAAGAAGCGGTCGAGCAGCCGGATGTCGTCGCGGATCGGATGGGAGGGCATGTTCGGGGTTCCGTGTGGGCCGGCGCGGGGCCGGGTTCGGGTTCAGTTCGAGGACGGCTTCCAGGGGACGATCAGGTACTTCTCGCCGGTCGCCTGACGCGCGCAGGCGCGGAGCGTATCCGGATCGAGGGTCTGGAAGAGCGAGATCTCCGCGGTGTAGTGGCTCGCGAAGGTGGTCCGGATGCCGGCGACGACCCGGTCGCGCAGGCGCGCGGTCGCCTCGGGTCCGATCCGGGCGAGGAAGGGCGGCAGCAGCCAGCCGCCGACGCCCCAGGCCATGCCCGCGTCGCCCGGCAGGATCGTCGGCGTGCGGTCGAGGCGGCCGTAGAGGTAGACCTGCTTGTGGGTCATCGTGCCGTAGCGGCTGTAGTCGCCCGCCTTGCGCTGGAGCGCCGCTTCCATCGCCGACAGGATCTGGCCCGCGAGCCGCCCGCCGCCGGTCGCGTCGAAGGCGAGGGTCGCGCCGGTCTCTTCGAGGGCCCGCACGAGCTGCCCCCGGAAGTCCGGCTCGCTCGAGTCGCAGACGTGCTTGGCGCCGATCCCGCGCAGCAGCGCCGCCTGCTCCGGGCGGCGCACGACGTTCACGAGCGGAACGCCGTCCGCGAGGCAGAGCTTCTGCAGCATCTGGCCGAGGTTCGAGGCGGCGGCGGTGTGGACGAGGGCCGTGTGCCTCTCGCGCCGCATCGTCTCGAGCATGCCGAGGGCGGTCATCGGATTCACGAACCAGGAGGCGGCCTCGGCAGGCCGCGTGCCGGGCGCGAAGGGCAGGATGGCGGCGGCCGGGAGCACGCGCCACTGCGAGAGGCTCGCGCCGCCGACCAGCCCGACCGTGCGCCCCACGAGCGCCTGCGCCTCGGCGGAGGCCCCGGCGCCGACGACCACGCCGGCCCCCTCGTTGCCGACCGGCAGCGATTGATCGAGGCGGGCGGCGACGCCGGCGAGCAGCGCGGGCTCGATCGGGATCGTGACGACGGCCTCGGCGGCGGCTCCGCGGCGGGTCGCGAGGGCGGGATCCGCCGGGCCGAGCAGCAGGGCGAGATCCGAGGGATTGAGGGGGC
>CAZGXT010000236.1:0-3657 GCA_964529675.1 uncultured Caulobacterales bacterium | reverse complement strand
GTCAATTTCGGGCGAGACCGGCGGTACCCGATCACCAATGGCTGGCGGGATCGGGGGTAACTTGAATTCTGATGTCGATCCTCGCTGGGCTAGCTTTTCTGAGCGCGGTTTCCAGTGCTCGGCGTGCGAGGAGATCCACAAAGGAATAATCGACCTTTCCTGCGTCAAGCCGGAGTCATGGCCCGGACCCGAAATCTATGAAGAAAACGCGGCCATAGTTCTGGATCGGGATTTTCTGTCGGAAGACTTCTGCGTGATCGGCGGGCGGCATTTCCTCGTGCGCGGCGTGCTGGAAATCCCTGTTAACGGTACGGGCGGGGAAAAATTCGGCTATGGGACATGGTCTACGTTATCAAAGCCGAACTTTGAAAAATATCTTCGTAGCTTTGATGCCGGCTGTCACGGCGGCGATGAATGGTCTGGATGGTTTAGCAACCGGCTAAAGGGCTATCCAGACACTTACGCGCTTCCTTGCACGGTCATTACGCGCCCGTCGCGCAAGCGGCCGAGATTCGTACTTGAAAGGAGCGGCCACCCGCTCGCCATTGAACAGGAAGTCGGCATATCGCTGAATCGGCTCTTGGAGATCTATGCCAGTCACGGGCTTGAAATTCGAGGGCTTTAGCCAGAACCGACAATGCCGCGTTCATTCCGCCTCTTTCACGCGCGCCCGCGCCTTGGCGAATTGAAGGCGGCGGGCTAAAGCCCGCCCTACGTTTTGAGACCTTCACCTCCATGTCCGTCATCGTCCGCTTCGCCCCTTCGCCCACCGGCAAATTGCATGTCGGGAACGTGCGCGCCGCTCTCTGGAACTGGCTGTTCGCGCGCAAGGAGGGCGGCAAGTTCATCCTCAGGATCGACGACACCGACAAGGAGCGTTCGACCGCCGCCTATGAAGACGGCATCCGCCGCGACCTGAATTGGCTCAGGCTCATCTGGGACGATACGTTCAAGCAGTCGGAGCGGTTCGGCGACTATGACGTCGTGTCGAACGCGCTGCGGGCCATGGGCCTCCTCTACCCCTGCTACGAGACCGCCGAGGAGCTTGACCGCAAGCGCAATCTGCAGCGCCTGCGCGGAGCGCCGCCCGTCTACGACCGCGCGGCGCTGTCGCTGACGCAGGCGCAAAGGCTCGCGCTTGAAGCCGAAGGGCGCCGCCCCCACTGGCGCTTCAAGCTGTCTGGCGAAACCGTCCGCTGGAACGATTTGATCCGTGGAGAGACGATCGTCGAAACCGCGAGCGTCTCCGACCCCGTGCTGATCCGCGAGGACGGCATGTATCTTTACACCCTGCCCTCCTGCATCGACGACATCGACGCCGGCATCACTCATGTCATCCGCGGCGAGGATCATGTGACCAACGCCGGCGTGCAGATCGAGATCATGAAGGCGATCATCGAGGTGCGCGGGCGCGGCGCCCTGCCCGCCTTCGCGCATCATTCGCTCCTCATCGGCGCGGACGGACAGGGGCTTTCAAAACGACTCGGCTCGCTCTCCATCGAACAGATGCGTGAAGGCGGCCTTGAGCCGGCGGCGATCACGAGCCTGCTCGCCAAGCTCGGCACCGCCGAACCGGTGCTGCCGCAGCCCGACATCATGGCGCTCGCCAAGACGTTCGACTTCGACAAGATCGGCCGCGCGCCGGCGCGCTTCGACGAGGCGGAGCTCCTTCAGCTCAACGCGAAGATCCTGCACGAGGCGCCTTATGACGCGCTGAGAGACCGCCTCGCCGCGTTCGGCGTTTCGGAAGCGCTGTGGAACGCGGTCAAGGGCAATCTGACGAAGCTCGCCGACGCGGCCGAGTGGAAAGGCGTCATCGAGGGCGCGATCGACCCCGTCATCGAAGACGCGGCGTTCTGCAGCGCCGCGAGCGGCCTCGTGCCCGATGCTCCGCTGACGGAGCAAAGCTGGCCGGCGTTCACGAATGCGGTGAAGGAAAAGACAGGCGCGAAGGGCAAGGCCCTCTTTCACCCCTTGCGCCTTGCTCTGACAGGGCGCGAGAAGGGCCCGGAAATGGCGGCGGTCTTTCCGCTGATCGGCGCGGAGAAAGCGCGCCGGCGCCTGAAGGGCGAGCGGGCCTGAGCTCTAGATCACCACTTCAAGCGTGCGCTTGTGGAGCGCTGGGAAAACGTCTTCGGGCCGGTCGACGAAGACGAGATCGCCGAGCAGCTCCGGCGCAGCGAGGCCTTCCTCGACGATATGCGTCAGCAAGGTCTTCAGCGGCTCCCAGAAGCCGTTGAGGTTGAGGACGACGATCGGCTTCCTGTGCAGCGCAAGGCGCGCCCAGGAGAGGACCTCGATCAGCTCTTCGAGCGTGCCGATGCCGCCCGGCAGCGTCAGCACCGCGTCCGCATCGTCGAACATGCGGATCTTGCGCTCGTGCATCGTCTTGACGATGACGTGGTCGACGCCGTCGAGCACGCCTTCCATCTCAACGAGAAAATCGGGGATGATGCCGAAGACCTTGCCGCCTGCATCGCGCGCCGCGCCCGCCGTCGCGCCCATCAGGCCGAGCTTGCCGCCGCCATAGACGATGCGCCAGTCGCGCCTGGCCGCCTCTCGCCCGATGAATTGGGCGGCCCTGAGGAAGTCAGGGTCGTTGCCGGCCCGGGAGCCGCAATAAACGCATAAGGATTTCATGGACTCGGCGCTGGTTGTCGATTTGCGCGGCATTGTAGGCCGAAATCCCTATTGGTAGAGTTAACCGGCGCCGTCAAGGGCGGCAGCCCGCAGCCTTAAGGGATCGCCGCCGATGCGCGTCGTCGTCATTTTTTTCCTTCTGCTCATCCTCGGCTTCATCGCCTGGAAGGCGGCTGAGCGTTTCAACCTTGTCGAGCCCGCGCCGCAGGCGGACGAACAGCGCGCGCCCGATGCGCCGGTCGCCGCGGAGGAGACGCCGGTGCCCTCGCTGCCGAGCTTTGACATCGTCCGTGTCGACCGCTCCGGCGATGCGGTGATCGCCGGGCGGGCGAGCCCCGGCGCCATCGTCACCGTCTACGCCGACGACGCCGCGCTTGCGACCGCGACCGCCGGCGCCGACGGCGCCTGGGTGATGACGACCGAAACGCCGCTCGCGTCCGGGACCGTCGAACTGTCGCTGGAGATGAAGACGGCGGACGGCGTCGTCGTGCGTTCGGATGAGACGATCGTCATCTATGTGCCCGAACGCGAAGGCGACCGCCCGCTTGTCCTGAAGACGATGCCGGGCGGGGCGACCGTGGTGCTGCAGGAGCCGCGCGACGAAGGCGTCGGGCTCGGGCCGCTGTCGCTCGATACGATCGATTACGACCAGTCAGGCGCCGTGATTTTCGCCGGCAAGGCCGAGGCGGGCCGCGTCGTGCAGGTGTTCGCTGACGGACAGTTCGTCGGCCAGACCGCAGCGGGCGAAGACGGGCGCTGGCGCCTCGTCGCCTCAATGCCGCCCGGCGTCTATTCGCTGCAGATCATCCAGCTCGATCAGAACGGCAGGCCGGCTTACGCGATCGAATTGCCGTTCGAGCGCGCCGATCTCAGCGACATCGACATCCGCGACGGCAAGGTGATCGTCCAGCCCGGCAACAGCCTGTGGCGCATCGCAAGGCGCGTCTACGGCCGAGGCGTTCAGTATACGGTCATTTACGAAGCGAACGCCGACCAGATCCGCGACCCGGACTTGAT
>CAZGXT010000235.1:0-3674 GCA_964529675.1 uncultured Caulobacterales bacterium | reverse complement strand
CAATATCGTCAACGGCGGTTTCGCGCTGGTCATTCTGGTATTGAAGGCGCGCGCCCAGGCAGCAATACGCGACGACTGATGGACGGCGTCCTCTCCATGTTTGAACCGACACAATTTCTATTTTATAGTAAAGCTTGTCACAATTATGACGTGCAGACGCTGTATCTTGCCTTGCCAACAAATGGTCAATCAAATGATTTCTCTAAGAGTGGTTGGAATATTCTTCAACACGCAGGTGGATTTGGGCGCAGCGGGAGGAACTGTTGCGGACGTGCTCAATAAAGCAGTCACTACGCCGACGCAGAACGTAATTCGCTTCGCCTATCTTGATCCCGTCGGCAGAGACGTCTCCGCTTTCTTTGTCGAGTTCAGCGGAAATTTCAATAGCAGGATTTCAGGCAGGCCGTACCCAGCCGGCGAGTATTTTCTGACAGAGAATTTGGATGGAAACCCGTATCGAGTTTGGCAGTACTACATTTTTGACGCCGACGGCAGGCAAGTCTTGAATGATCCATCGTTCACGCCGTATTTCCGGGCGCAAGTTCAAGATGGCTGGTCTGTTGTTTGGAGACTTGTCACCATCTTGAACGGACCGGTATCCCCGCCTACGTGCGTGAAAGCGCTGATCAACGACGTCTCGCGGTTCAAATCGCCGGTCAGCATGGCCCAACGTGAGATCGCCCCCGCCCGAGACGAGTGATACCGAGAAAATGTCGGCGAGGCGATTCGGAGTTGAAATTAGCGTAGACTTCTAACCGCCCGCGCCGCCGACCGTCAGGCGGTCGATCTTGATCGTCGGCTGGCCGACGCCGACGGGAACGCCCTGTCCCGCCTTGCCGCAGACGCCGATGCCGGGGTCCAGCCTGAAGTCGTCGCCGATCATGGAGACGCGGGTCAGCACGCTTGGCCCGTCGCCGATGAGGGCGGCGTTTTTGAGCGGCGCGCCGATCTTGCCGTTCTTGATGCGATAGGCTTCGGTGCAGTTGAACACGAACTTGCCGGATGTGATATCGACCTGGCCGCCGGAGAAGTTCACTGCGTAGACGCCGTCCTTCACGGTGCTGATGATTTCCGCCGGGTTCTTGTCGCCGGCGAGCATCATGGTGTTGGTCATGCGCGGCATCGGCTGGCAGGCGTAGTTCTCGCGCCGCCCGTTGCCGGTGACGGGCACGCCCATCAGGCGCGCGTTAAGCCGATCCTGCATGTAGCCTTTGAGGACGCCGTCTTCGATGAGCACGGTGCGCGAGGTCGGAGTGCCTTCATCATCGACCGTCAGCGATCCGCGCCGGCCGGCGATCGTGCCGTCATCGATGACGGTGACGCCCTTGGCGGCGACGCGCTCGCCGAGACGGCCTGCGAAGGCGGAAGTCTTCTTGCGGTTGAAATCGCCTTCAAGCCCATGCCCGACCGCCTCATGAAGGAGAATGCCGGTCCACCCCGATCCGAGGACGACTTCCATGTCGCCGGCCGGGGCGGGCTCGGCGTCGAGATTGACGAGCGCCTGCCGCAGCGCCTCATCGACATAGGCCCGCCACGCGTCCGGGGTAATGAAGCGCGCATAGCCTTCGCGGCCGCCCGCGCCATAGCTCCCCGATTCCTGGCGGTCGCCGACGCCCGCCGTCACGGAGACGTTGAGGCGAACGAGCGGACGTATGTCGCGCACGATCTCGCCGCCGGCGCGCACGATCTCGATCGCCGACCACTCGCCGGAGAGCGAGGCGGACACCTGCCGCACCCGGCTGTCCTTCGACCGCGCGTAGTCATTGATGTCGGCGAGGAGCTTTGCCTTCGCCTCGAAAGGCAGGGCGTCGAGCGGGTTGTCGTCGGGATAGAGCTTCACATTGGTGCGGGCGGGACCGGCGGCGAGCACGCCCCCGCGCCCGGTCTTCACCGCCTGAACCGCGGCGGCCGAGCGCTTTAGTGCTTCTTCCGACAGGTCTGAAGAATGCGCATAGCCCGTCGATTCGCCGGAAACCGCCCTGAGGCCGAAGCCCTGCTCGATATTGAAGCTCGCCGATTTCAGGCGGTTGTCGTCGAAGACGAACGCCTCCGATTGCGCATATTCGAGGTAGAGCTCGCCATCGTCGGCGTCCTTCAGCGCGTCATTGACAATCGATTCGGTGCGGGCGCGGTCGAGGCCAGACTGGGTGAAGAAGAGCGATTGGGTCATGGCGGAGAGGTAGGCTGTGCGGCGACATCCGGCAATGGCGCGCGTCAAAGTCGGGGCGAATGGAGAACGGCGCCCCTTTCTTCACCTTCCCTCAGGGGCGAGGTCAGCCGGAACGCGGCGAAGCGGAGCTTTCGCAAACCTCCGATGCGACCATTTTTCCTGCCTGCCTGCCCATGACGCCGGGGATCGGAAAGGCCTATAAGCGCGCCGGATCATGCCTCTCCCCGCCCCGGGGCGAGGCGTTCAGCGGCGCGAGATTCGCGTTTCTCTTGAGGGCTTCATGAAGAGACTTCTAGGCGGCTTCATCGGCGGCGCGGCGGCGATCAGCGCGGCCTTCGCGCAGGACAATGGCTGGAACGGCCCCACGGACGGGGATGTCGGCATGCTGCCGGCGGCCTCGAAGCTCGCGGAGGAAGTGCACTTCTTCCATAACGGCGTCCTGATGCCGATCATCACCCTCATCAGCATCTTCGTCCTGGCGCTGCTACTTTATGTCGTCTTCCGCTACAATGCGAAGGCGAACCCGACGCCGCGGCGATTCAGCCACAACACGCTCGTCGAGATCATCTGGACGGGCGTTCCGATCCTCATCCTCCTCGTCATCGCCTTCTTTTCGTTCGACCTTCTTTACAAGGAAGACGTGATCCCTGACGGCAAGCAGATTGTCGCCCGCGGGGACGGGTCGACCGTCGATTTTCCCTTCGCCAACGACTTTCCGGCCTCGCGCATGGCGGCGGCCCCGAAACATGTGCAGGTCTTCAAGGGTACGGCCGCAGGCGCCGAGGGGCTCGTTCACGGGCGCGACTACACGCTGGACGGACTTGGGTCAGCGACGGTGACGGTGAAGTTCGCGGCGGCTCCTGCGGCGGGGGAAACCGTCGTCATCCGGACGGGCCGCAGCCTCGTCGGCGCCGGCGGCGCGAAAGAAATCGCGCTCGCCCCAACGATGACGATCAAGGCGATCGGCTATCAGTGGGGCTGGAGCTACGCCTATCCCGACTTCGGCGATTTCGAGTTCGCCTCGAACATGCTGCCCGAGGACAAGACGACGCCGGAGCTTTACCGCTTTGACGTCGACAATCGCGTCGTCCTGCCGGTCGGCGAAACGATCCGCGTCGTCACCACGGCGCGCGACGTCATCCACGCCTTTGCGCTGCCGAATTTCGCGATCAAGATCGACGCCGTACCGGGCCGCATCAATGAAACGTGGTTCAAGGCCGACCGCGAAGGGGTCTTCTTCGGGCAGTGCTCGGAAATCTGCGGCGTCCGCCACTCGGCGATGCCGATCGCAGTTGAAGTGGTGTCACGGCCGAAATTTGAAGCCTGGGTCGACAGCCAGCGCGCGCTGGCGGGCCTTGAGCCGATGTTCGGGGCCGCGCCGGAAAAATTCGCCGCCGCCGACGTAGCGGCGCAGTAAGAAATCACGAGGGACGACAGATCATGGCGCAAGCTCACTCGCACGACGGCCATTCCCACGACGCACGCGGCGCCCATCAGGGGCATG
>CAZGXT010000234.1:2712-3799 GCA_964529675.1 uncultured Caulobacterales bacterium | reverse complement strand
TGGAGGCGACTTCCTTCACCATCTGCGCGCCCATGTTCTCGAACTTGTCGGCCAGTTCGATCTCCTTGGCGACGGACACGCCGTCCTTGGTGACCGTCGGGGCGCCGAAGCTCTTCTCGAGCACGACGTTGCGGCCCTTCGGGCCGAGGGTCTGCTTGACGGCGTTGGCGAGAATGTTGACGCCGACGGCCATGCGGGCGCGGGCGTCATCGGAAAAACGTACTTCTTTGGCAGCCATTGCTTTCTAAACCTCTTGAAACTGTTGGATGGGGGATGACGCCGACGCTCAGGCGTCGAACACCGCCATGATGTCGTCCTCACGCATGACCAGCAGTTCCTGGCCGTCGACCTTGACCTCGGTGCCGGAGTACTTGCCGAACAGGATCTTGTCGCCGACCTTGAGGTCGAGCTTACGGGTCTCGCCGTTCTCCAGGACCTTGCCGTTGCCCACGGCCACGACCTCACCCTTGACCGGCTTCTCGGCCGCCGAATCGGGGATCACGATGCCACCGGCGGAGGTCCGCTCTTCTTCCCAGCGCTTGACGATGACGCGATCGTGTAAGGGCCTAATCTTCATACTCTCAATTCTCCTCAGGCAGATTAAGTATTTGATTTTTTGAGATTCGGAGAAGTGTTATTAGCACTCTCCCGCGAGTAGTGCCAAAAATATAGTGGCGCTCGGAGCGATGTCAAGGCGTTTGCGTGGCGACGGCTCGTCGAGTGCGGGGGCTTCAGGCCGAGGAGGTCGCGCGCCCACAACTGGCGCGCGACCGGTGGGCACGTAGAATAGGGCGCAATCACTCCAGGTAATTGCGGGCCCGGTACTGCGGATGGCGATCAAACACCAATGGGCCCTGATCCTCTCGGCGTGGCTGTCTGCCCCGGTGCTCGCCGCGGATCCCGCGCCGCCCTCGCCACCGAGCTCGTTCACTTTCGGGCCCTACGCCGTGAGCGTCGCGGCCGACCCGGACATGGGGCTTGCCTCGCGGGACTACCAGATCACCGTCAGCGACCAGGACCTCGTGCTGACGCGGCTCACCGCGCCCTTTGCCGGTACGCTTTCCAAGAGCTTCGTCGCCGACCTCGA
>CAZGXT010000234.1:0-2612 GCA_964529675.1 uncultured Caulobacterales bacterium | reverse complement strand
TCAACAAGGTGTGTTGTACAAGGAGTGAGCGAGCATGTCCCTGCTGACCCACAGCGTCGAGCAGTCCGTCGACAAGCTACTGGCCCATTGTCACCGGCGCGTCTATCCCTCGAAGGCGGCCATCATCCGCCAGGGCGATCCGGCCGGTGAGCTGTACTACATCATCCGCGGCTCGGTGACCGTGCTGCTGGAGGACGACAAGGGCCACGAGATCGTCCTCGCCTATCTCAATCCCGGCGAGTTCTTCGGCGAGATCGGGCTGTTCAACGAGGACGCGAGCCGCACGGCGCTGGTCCGCGCGCGCGGCGAGTGCGAGATCGCGCAGATCGGCTACAAGAAGCTGAAGGCGCTGACCGAGATCTATCCCGACCTCATCGTCGCCATGACCTCCCAACTGGCCCGACGTCTGCGCAACACCAACCGCAAGCTGGGCGACCTGGCCTTCATGGACGTCTATGGGCGGGTGGCGCGCACGCTGCTCGACCTGTGCGAGCAGCCCGACGCCATGACCCATCCGCAGGGCATGCAGGTGCGGGTCACGCGCCAGGAACTGTCGCGGCTGGTGGGGTGTTCCCGCGAGATGGTCGGCAAGGTCCTCAAGGACATGGAAGACCAGAACCACATCGAGGCCTCGGGCAAGAACATCGTCGTCATCGGCGTGCGTCCCAAGCGCCCGCTGGCGGCGGCCCGCCCGCGCTGAGCGGTCAGGACGGCACGTCGATGTCGCGCAGGCGGCGGCGCTTGTCGTCCAGCAGGCGCTTGAGCCAGTCGCGCGCCAGGTGGGCGTCGGGATCGAAGGTCCGATCCTCGCCGAGCAGGTCTTCCAGTTCGGCGATCTGTTCCACCAGGGATTGCCAGTCCCGTGGCGTGCTCTCCAGGCGCGCGGGGCGAGCGAGCCCACCGTTCGTGCGGCGCGTCGTCGAATGCAGCATGTCGTAAACCTCTGCTTGCCAGGCTCGCGCCAGCTTGCCGTCGAGGCTTTACCACGCCATGACAGCGCCACCGGCGGTCACCGCGCACGCCGCGGCCTATAATGGCGGCCTACCTCGCAGGTCGCAGGATGTCCGTCGCAACGCGCGTACGCCGGCCCGCGCTCTCACTTTAGCCGGAGGATTTCGATGCGTCTGGCACGCATGCTGTGCGCCGCCCTGGCGTTGGCCCACGCGGCGTACGCCGCCGACGACTTCGAGGCCCTGCGCGCGGCGATCGCCCGCGGCGACTACAGCGCGGCGGTGCCGGCGCTGCAGGCCGCCGCCGGCCAGAACGACCCGCGAGCGCTGAACCTGCTCGGCACCTTGTACCAGCAGGGCAGCGCCTTTCCCCATGACCCGGCCAAGGCCTTCGAACTCTACGCCCGCGCTGCCGAACTCGGCGACGCCGAGGCGCAGTTCAATCTCGGCAACCTGTATCTCCTCGGCCAGGGCGTGCAGCAGGACGACGCCTGGGCCATGACGTATTTCCGCAAGGCCGCGGCGCAGGGCCATGCCCAGGCCGCCGCCAGCCTCGACAAGCTCTACCGCGCGGCCGGATTGCCGGTCGGCGGCGCCTCGTCTTCCGCAGCGCCCGTGGTCGCCGACGGCGCCGACGCCGTTCCGCCGGGCAACGATCCTGCCGCGGCCGCGGCCGACACCGCAGCGAGCAGTGTCGACGAACTGGCGGCCATCGAGATGGCACGCGCCGCCGGCATCGAGGTGAAGCTGGACGACACGGGCAGCGCCCCGCTCGATCCCGCCTCGCTGCCCGAGGCCACCCGCGTCGCCGCGGCCCCCGGGCAGGGCGCGCCGTCGGCGGCGGCGGCCGATGCGCCCGACGAAGGCGCGCCGCCGCCCTCGTCCGACGCCGCGGAAGCCTATGCGACCGCGCAGCGCTACCTGCGTGGCGTCGGCGTGGAAGTCGACGAGGCGCTCGGCGTGCAATGGCTGACGCGCGCGGCGGACGCCGGCAGCGCGGACGCGAAGTACGACCTCGCGCTCCACTACCTGGAAGGACGCGGGGTGCAGGCGGACGAAGCCATGGCCGTCACCCTGCTTCGCGAAGCCGCCATCGCCGGTCATGGCGGCGCGCGGACGCGCCTGGAGCAGATCTACCGTGACGCGGGTGTCGCCATGCCGGCGCTGCCGGCCAGCGCGAACGCCACCCCGGCGGCGGAGAGCCCGCCGCCTGCGATCGAGGCGCCTGTGAGCGATGACGACGCAAGCAAAGCGCCCGCAGCGCGCGCGGCGGCGCAGCCGGCGCCGCTGTCGCCCGTGCGCGGCACGCTCGCCGACGCCAAGGCCGCGCTCAAGGCCGGCGATCTCACGCGCGCGGCGGCGATCTTCACGCCGCTCGCCGAACGCGGCGACGCGGAGGCCCAGGCCCATCTCGGCTACATGAGTTTCCGTGGCGAAGGCGTGCCGGTCGACAAGGCGCGCGCCGTCGACTGGTATCGACGCGCCGCGGAGCAGGGCAATCGTGATGCGCAGTACAACCTCGCCGTGGCCTATGCCTTCGGCGACGGCGTGCCGCGCGATGATCGCGCGGCGGTCGACTGGTACGAGCGCGCGGCGCGGCAGGGCAATCCGCTCGCGCAGTACAGCCTGGGCCTGTCCTACGCGCGCGGCGAAGGCGTGGCG
>CAZGXT010000233.1:0-3806 GCA_964529675.1 uncultured Caulobacterales bacterium | reverse complement strand
CCAGCGGGGGACGTCGTGTCCGCGCCCGCCGTGGCCCGCGAAGCGTCGCCCTCCGGCGCGCCGCCGGCGCGGCGCGAGGGAGCCGATCCCCGCACGCTCGACTGGCCCGCACTCGAAGCCTGCGTGCGCGACTGCCAGCGCTGCGAACTCGCCGCGGGTCGCACCCAGACGGTGTTCGGCGTGGGCAACCGCGCCGCGCGCTGGCTGGTGATCGGCGAGGCGCCGGGGGCCGAGGAGGATCGCCGCGGCGAGCCCTTCGTGGGCCGCGCCGGACAGCTCTTGAACAGCATGCTGCGCGCCATCGGGCTCGCGCGCGAAGAGGTCTACATCGCCAACATCCTGAAGTGCCGGCCGCCGAACAACCGCGATCCGCGGCCCGAGGAGGTCGTCGCCTGTAGGGGTTACCTCGAAAGACAGATCGCGCTGATCGACCCGACCCTCATCCTTGCGGTGGGCCGGATCTCCGCCCAGAATCTGCTCAGCGTGGACACGCCGATAGGACGCCTGCGCGGGACGCTTCATTCCTACGGGCAGCGGTCGATACCTGTGGTCGTGACCTACCATCCTGCATACCTGCTGCGCTCCCCGGGCGAGAAACGCAAGGCCTGGGACGACCTGCGCCTGGCGCTCGCCACTTTCCGCAGTCGTGAGGGGGCGGCGTCGTGAGCGCGGTGCTGCAGACCGAGGCCGTACGCATCCGGCCGATGCAGGACGAGGACGTGCCCGAGGTCCAGTCCATCGAGCGGCGCGCCTACGAGTTCCCCTGGTCGGCCGGCATCTTCTCCGACTGCCTGCGGGTCGGGTACTGCTGCTGGGTACTGGACGGCGGCGCCACGCTGCTCGGCTACGGCATCATGTCGGTGGCGGTCGAGGAGAGTCACATCCTGAACGTGTGCGTCGCGCCGGAGGCGCGGCGGCGTGGCCATGCGCGTGCGCTGATGGGCCACCTGCTCATGACCGGCGCCGAGCACGGCGCGCGCATCGCCTATCTCGAGGTGCGCCCGTCCAACGCCGGCGCGCTCAAGCTCTACACCGATCTCGGTTTCCGTCATGTCGGCACACGGCGCGCCTATTACCCGGCGCGCAACGGACGCGAGGACGCCTTCGTGCTGAGCGTGCCGCTGGTGCCGACGCCGCGGCCGGCCGCGAGTTGAAGGCCCCCGGTCAAACCCGCTAGGCTCACGCCTCGAACAACAAAGAAGACGAGTGCCGTATGAACCGCACTGCCCTGCTCGGCCCGCTGGCCGGCCTCCTGCTCACCGCGGGTCTCAGCCCGTCCGTCCTTGCCCTCGACCTGGCGCCGACCGCGATGAGCGTGGAGGGTGGCACCACCGAGGACCGCGTCGACGCCGATCGTTTCGGCTTCGCCCTGCGCTGGGACCTGACGCAGCCGTGGTTCACGGTCGGTGACTGGCGCTTCACCAGCTACCTGGAAGCGGGCGTCAACTACTGGGATTCCACCAAGGGCCGCAGCGGTGAGGACAGCCTGGTCGACTTCCACCTGACACCGGTGTTCCGCTACGAGATGAAGCCCGGCGGCGGCAGCATCGCGCCCTTCGTCGAGGGCGGCGTGGGCGTGCATCTCTATACCGAGGACGCGCTGAACGACAAGGACTTCGACATTCCCTTCGCGTTCGGCAGCCATCTGGGCGTGGGCGCGCGTTTCGGCGCGAACGGCGAGTACGAACTCATGTACCGCTACCAGCACCAGTCCAATGCCGGCCTCGGCGACGACAACCCAGGCATCAACTTCCACCTGGTCTCGCTGGGCCTGCATTTCTGAGCGGGTTCTCGGTCGGGTTTCGAGCCGGGATTCCGCTGTAGGTCGGGTTTCAACCCGACATTCGGTTCCAGAGCGCCTGTCGAAGCGCGAACGAATGTCGGACTGAAGTCCGACCTACAGTCCGTCGCCCCGCCCAATTTCGTTACACTGTCCCCATGGACTGGCCCACGCTCGATCACTTCGTCGGCAACACGCCGCTGGTGCGCCTGCAACGTCTGCCGGGTGAGACCAGCAACGTCATCCTCGCCAAGCTCGAAGGCAACAACCCGGCGGGCTCGGTGAAGGACCGGCCGGCGCTGTCGATGATCAAGCAGGCCGAGGCGCGCGGACTCATCAAGCCAGGCGACACGCTCATCGAGGCGACCAGCGGCAACACCGGCATCGCGCTCGCCATGGTCGCGGCCATGGCCGGGTACCGCATGGTGCTGATCATGCCGGACAACATGACCGCCGAGCGGCGCGCGACGATGAAGGCCTACGGCGCCGAGCTGGTGCTGGTCTCTGAGAGCGGGGGCATGGAGGCCGCGCGCGATCTCGCCCACGCCATGGAAGCGCGCGGCGAGGGCAGGGTGCTGGACCAGTTCGCCAACCCGGACAACCCGCTCGCCCACCACGGTGGCACCGGCCCCGAGATCTGGCGCGACACCCACGGGCGGGTCACGCACTTCATCGCGTCGATGGGTACCACCGGCACCATCATGGGCGCGTCCGCCTACCTGAAGGCGCAGAACCCCGCCATCCAGATCATCGGCGTGCAGCCGGGCGAGGGCGCGCGCATTCCAGGCATCCGTCGCTGGCCCGAGGCCTACCTGCCGAAGATCTACGATCCCGCGCGGGTCGATCGCATCGAGCAGGTCACGCAGGACGAGGCCGAGCACATGACGCGCGAACTGGGTCGACGCGAGGGCATCTTCTGCGGCATCTCCTCCGGCGGCGCGATGGTCGTGGCGCTGCGCCTGTCGGCCGAGCTGGAGAACGCGGTCATCGTCTCGATCGTCTGCGACCGCGGCGATCGCTATCTCTCCACCGGCGTGTTCCCCGACTGAGCGAGCCGGCCGTGAACGTGTTCGTGTTCGACATCGAGACCGTGCCGGACGTCGCCACCGCGCGCCGGCTGTGGAATCTCGACGAGCTGGACGACGACGGCGTCGCCGCCGTCATGTACAGCAAGCGCCAGCAGGAAACCGGTGGCCAGAGCGAGTTCCTGCGTCATCACCTGCACCGGGTGGTGGCCATTTCCGCGGTGTTCCGCGAACACGATCGCTTCAACGTGTGGTCGCTCGGCAGCGAAGAGGCGGGCGAGGCCGAACTCGTGCGTCGCTTCTTCGAGGGCGTCGAGCGCTACACGCCGACGCTGGTGTCGTGGAACGGCGGCGGCTTCGATCTGCCGGTGCTGCACTACCGTGCGATGCTGCACGACGTGCCTGCGCCGCGTTACTGGGACACCGGCGACGACGATCGCAACTTCCGCTACAACAACTACCTCGGCCGCTTTCACTGGCGGCACATCGACCTGATGGACGTGCTCGCGGGCTACCAGGGCCGCGCCACCGTGCCGCTCGACCAGATGGCGGTGATGCTCGGCTTTCCGGGCAAGCTCGGCATGTCGGGCGCCGAAGTGTGGAACGAGTACCGCGCCGGCAATCTCAAGGCGATTCGCGACTACTGCGAGACCGACGTGCTGAACACCTGGCTCGTGTTCCTCAAGTTCCAGTTCATGCGCGGGCATCTGAGCGCCACCGCGCTCGCCGAGGAATACGAACGTGTGCGCGCCTTCCTGCGCGGGCACGCCGCGCCGCATTTCGCCGCCTTTCTCGACGCCTGGAACGCCCATGGGGCGAGCTGATCGCGGCCGCCGCGGCGGCCGCGCGCCCGCGCCGGTCATCGAGGTGGACATCGACAACCTGTCGCACGAGGGGCGGGGCGTGGGGCGTCACGAGGGCAAGACCGTGTTCGTCGACGGCGCGCTGCCGGGCGAGCGCGTCAGCGCGCGGGTGCTGAAGAGCCGCGGACGGTTCGACGA
>CAZGXT010000232.1:0-3808 GCA_964529675.1 uncultured Caulobacterales bacterium | reverse complement strand
GCGCTGTGGCCGGAGCTCGCCGCGACGCCGCCCGAATTCACCCTCTACGACGGCACGGCGATCGCCTTGCAATTGGGACATCGGCAAAGCGTCGATTTCGATTTTTTCTCGGTTGAGGATTTCGATCCCGCTGAACTTGCGCGCCGCATTCCCTATTTGGCGGCGGGCGAGATTGTTCAGCGAGAGACCAACACGCTGACGATGCGCGTCCGCCGCGACGACTGGGTTTTTGTTTCCTACTTCAGGCCGCCGAATGTTCGGCCTTTCGCCCCTCTGATGACGGCCCGCGACAACGGCCTCAAGGTAGCTGCGCTGATTGATCTCGCCGGCCTCAAGGCGGAACTCGTACAAGCGCGCGCCGCCGCCAAAGACTACATTGATCTTGATGCACTCTTCGAGTCAGGGATTCGCCCGATCGAGGCGATCGCCGCCGCGCAGATCATTCATGGGGACCCTTACAATCCGTGGATCACGGTCAAGGCGTTGACCTCTTTTGTCGATGGGGATTTGCCAGGGCTCGACAAGGCGGTGCGCCGCCGGTTGCAGGATGCGGCGGACAGCGTCGATCTCCACGACTTGCCGCGAGCTATTTCCGATCTGCGTGCGCGCTATGGGAGGCCTGCATGAAGCGGCTGGTCCTCACGCCTGCTTTGCGCGACGCGGCGCGTCGTTGCCTTTGGTTCAAGTCGCCGGAGGAGGCGGTCGATTATCCCGAGCATCTTGCAGCGCACATCATGACCTATGGTGGGACCACCGATATCGACGCCCTTCGCGAGCAACTTGATCTTGATGATATCCGGAGCGCCCTTGACGCCGCGCCGCCTGGAATATTCGACGCGCGCTCCTGGGCCTATTGGAACGTCAAGGTCGGCCGCTTCGAAACGCCGCCGATGCCCGTGCGGAGGTTCGAATGACCGCCCTCCTCTTCACCGACTCCGCGCGGTCCTTCGACCGCCTGAAGGCGACCTGCAACCCCGGCGAAGGAATAGCGCGCGAAGTCTTCGGCGTTGACTTCGGGCTTACCGGGTCCGAGATCGCAGCCGGTTTCCCGCGTCTCTCGCGATTCCAGTTGCAGCGGGGGAGCCGCGAATGAACGGGCCAGACCTCGCCGGCGATGTGGTTACCGAGCCGCGTTCAGCCGGTCTCGCCCACGCGTCCTCTTATTCGATGACGCAGATGCGCGACCTCGGCTTCATCATCGCGGCGATCGTCTCCTGGCTCATGTTCATTACAGGTCTTTGGGAGCGTCAGTGGCGACTCGACTTCCAATATTTCTGGTTCGCCGCCGTCCAATGGGTCAGGGGCGTTTCACCGTATGATCAGGACTATGTCGCGGCCGGTCAGCTTGCGGTCGCTCCCGATTTCGGGAATCCGTTCTTCTACCCGCCCGCCATTCTTCCGATAATCGCGCCGTTCGGATTGATGCCGCTGAGAGTCGCGGCGGTCGCAGCGCTCATCGTCAATTTCTTGCTGATGGCGGCAATTGCGGTCTTGTTGGCCCGGGCGCTCGCCCGCAGGCTCCAAAACCCGCCGCCGACGACCACGCTGCGCGCCGCCGTCTTCGCCGGACTATCCATCCTTGCAGTCCCGTTCCAACATGTCATTGGTTACGGCCAGGTGACGCTGCTCTTGTTGCTGGGCGCGGCGATGATCTTGACTGCGATCGACGAGCAGCGGCGCTGGCTTGGCGCCGCCGGTCTGGCGTTGGTTCTGTGCAAGCCCCATTTCGGCCTTCCGCTGCTGGTCTTGTTCGCCGCCAACTCGCAATTTCGCGCCATGGCGTTGCGTTCTCTCGTTCTTTACGCCGGCCTGAGCCTGCTCGGCGCCGTTCACGATCCCGTCGGCACTTTGCAGGGCTTCCTCGCGAATGTTTCAACCTATCAGGACAAACCCGGAAACGAAGCCGCGTTTTCCCAAGGAGCTCCTTACCTCGCCGGCCTCTTTGGGCTGGGCCTCTCGCCGATCCTCGGATTGGGTCTCGCCTGCGGGCTTGCGGCCGCAATGAACTCGTTCGTCGCTGCGCGTCCGTCATCAATGATTTCAGGAGTGATCGCCGCAGGGATTGCGCTGACGCCGAGCCATGCCACCGATCTCGTCCTGATGGCAGTTGCGATCCCGGCGATCGCTGAATTTTCGACCGTGAAAGCGAAGCTTGCAGCCGCCGCAGCGCTCGCCATTCTCGCGCAAGCCACGTCGATCGCGCCCAAACTTGCGCGAGCGTTCGATCCCCGCCTTCAACTGGAATGGCTGGCGATGGCGCATACCGCCGGATTGATCTTGCTGATGGCGACGCTCTTCGCGGCGGCATGGCGCATCACGCGCGCAAGCGGGAGCGAACCATGAACCTCCTCTTCTCCGACAGCGAATGGTCCTTCGATCGCCTCAAGGCGACCTACAACGCCATCGAGGACATCGCGCTCCACGACCTCAAACTCGACGTCTATCCGAACCAGATCGAGATCATTTCGTCGGAGCAGATGCTCGACGCCTATTCCAGCCACGGCATGCCGCTGATGTATCGTCACTGGTCGTTCGGCAAGCATTTCGCGCGCGACCAGATGATGTACCAGAAAGGATTTCAGGGCCTCGCCTACGAGATCGTCATCAATTCAGACCCCTGCATCGCGTACCTCATGGAGGAGAACACGATGACGATGCAGGCGCTCGTCATGGCGCACGCCTCGTTCGGGCATAACCACTTTTTCAAGAACAATTACCTGTTCCGTCAGTGGACGGACGCTGAGGGCATCCTTTCCTATCTCGACTTCGCGAAGAAATACATCGCCAAGTGCGAGGACGAATACGGCCTCGACGAGGTTGAGAAAATTCTCGACAGCGCGCATGCGCTGATGGACCAGGGCGTTTTCCGCTATGCGCGCCCGCCCCGGCTATCCGAGGCCGACAAACTCGCCCGCGCCGCCATGCGCGCCGAACATGAGCAGAAAACCTTCAACGACATCTGGCGCACGCTCCCGAACACCGAAGAACCGGACGAAGAGAAGGAAGAACGCCAGCTTGAGGTGAGAAACATCAAGCTGCCGGAGGAGAACCTTCTCTATTTCATCGAAAAGGCTTCGCCCGTCCTCAAGCCGTGGCAGCGCGAGCTGGTCCGCATCATCCGCAACATCGCGCAATATTTCTATCCGCAGAAGCAGACCAAGGTGATGAACGAAGGCTGCGCGACCTTCGTCCATCACTACATCATGAACGCGCTCTATGACCGCGGCCTCATCAACGAGGGCGCCGTCATGGAGTTCCTGCACTCGCATTCCTCCGTCGTCTTTCAGCCGGAATTCGACGATCCGCGCTATTCCGGCCTCAACCCTTACGCGCTCGGCTTCGCCATGATGGAAGACATCAAGCGCATTTGCGAAGCGCCGACGGCGGAAGATCGCGAATGGTTTCCGGGGGTCGCCGGTTCAGGGAAATGGCGCGACGTGCTGAAGGACGCCTGGGCCAATTACCGCGACGAGAGCTTCATCCTCCAGTTCCTGTCGCCGAAGGTCATCCGCGATTTCCGGCTCTTTGCGCTCGCCGACGAGGCCAGCGAGAGCCATATCGAGATTGAAGCCATTCACGACGACGCCGGCTACCGCCGCGTGCGCGAAACGCTCGCCCGCCAATACGATCTCGGCATGCATGAGCCGAACATCCAGGTCGTCTCAGCCGATCTTGAAGGCGACCGCATGATCACGCTGCGCCACGGCACGCATGCGGGGCGCACGCTCGACGCGAAGACGCGCGACGAAGTCCTCTGGCACGTCCACCGCCTGTGGGGCCACAAGGTCAAGCTGGACGAGGAGCCGGC
>CAZGXT010000231.1:0-3837 GCA_964529675.1 uncultured Caulobacterales bacterium | reverse complement strand
CAGGGCCCCCGCGACATCCTCGATGAGCTCGCCATGGAGTTCCTGGCGGCCGAGGCGGGTGCCTTCATAGACCGCTGCGATTTCATCGAGGAAAGCGCGGGAAAGGTGCTGCGCATTCGCATAGGTCGTCGCATGCGCCTTGACGACGCCGGGGGCCCTGAGGAGCCGCTTCAGAAGCGCAGTCGGGCGCGGCGTCGTCGTCACGCACTGGCGCGGACGGTTCCCGAGGCGAAGCGCGAGCTGCAGATTGCTCCACGTCTCTTCGGCGTGCTTCCACTTGCACAGCTCGTCCGACCAGGCGGCGTGAAACTGGTGGCCCCTGAGGCCGTCGGGATCCTCCGACGAGAAGACGTAAGCCAGCGAGCCGTTCGGCCAGACGAGGCGCCGGCGCGAGGTTTCGTAGTCAGGCAGCGTTTTCGGCTCGCCGAGCCGCGCAAGCCCTGAATCGCCGTCGATCATGACTTCCCTCCCGTCGGCGTAGGTTTCCGAAACGAGCGCGATGCGTTTGGGCCCGGGATTGTCGCGCAGGAACTGCAGGACCCATTCGGCGCCGGCGCGCGTCTTGCCCGCGCCGCGCCCGCCGAGGAGGAGAAAGACGGTCCAGTCGCCGGGATCGGGCCTTTGATGGTCAAGGGCGTCGAGGCCGTAGAAGGCATTTCTAGGCCCTCCCGCTCTCGTCGATACGTGCGCCATCCGATGCGCTTCGCGCAGCAAACTGCTGTGAAAGCTCGCTTGCATATCGAGCAAGTCGGCTTGCAAGCTCTGCTTCATGTCTGTCGAGGTCTTCTTCGGTGAAGGCGCCGCTTCGGCCGTCATTTTCCGCTTCCTTGAATTTACGCGCGCCGAGCGCGTCGACTTCGCCGGCGACGCGCACCAGGGCGAGCGCGGTGCGCGCGACCCGGTCGAACGACATCGTGTCCTCGATGTCGTCGCGGTCGATTTCCTTCAGGCGCCGGCGGGCGAAGAGGAGCGCGGCGTCGAAGATGTCTTCGATCACTGCGCGGGTGTCCGCCTTCGTCTCGCCGCTGGTCGTCCGTGTCGTCACGCCTTCTTGCTCCGCCGGTTGCTTTTCGAACCTGACGGGAAGCCTAGGGGCGCTCAGAGGGGGGTGGGATAACTAGGGGGATAAGGTGGGGGATAACCCGGGGGATAAGGCGGGGGATAACCCGGGGGATAACCGGTCGGACGGATTTTTGTTTCGTATAAGGATCAATGACTTCGTTGGTTAACGGAAAATACGTATTTTCGGCCGTCGGACGGCCTCAAAAACCCGCAACCTGAACGCGAGCGGGCCCCGATTTTCCGCACGCCTGAGATGTATTTTTCAGATTTTTTTCGAGGTCTTTCCGAAAAAGCCCGCGACGGGGCGGATTCCGGCGGACGGCGGCCTTTTTATCTGTGTACAGATGATCGGCGCGCCGCCGTCAGCCTTTGAGGAAATTCGCGATCCAGCGCGCGATCGTCTCGCGGTCCGAGCGCTCCTTCAGCGTCGCAAGCGCCTCGCCCGCGGCGGCTTCGCCGTAGCGGTTTTTCCGTATACCGATCAAATCGGCGGCATAGGCGTGCTCGAATTCCGGGTGCATCTGGAACGAGACCGCGGGCCCCTGCGCGTAGGAAAGGATCGCATGCGGACAGAACTCGGAGCCGGCGAGCGTCTTTGCGCCTTCCGGCGGGCGCGTCACCTGGTCCTGGTGCGAGACCGCGCAGGCGAGCAGCGCAATGTCGGGGCGCATCCAGTCCTCGCGCGCGGCGACGCGGTAGCGGTGAACGCCGATGCCCCAGCCCCGGTCGGATTTCTTCACGTCGCCGCCGAAGGCCTGCGCCATCAGCTGGTGCCCGAAGCAGACGCCGGCCTGGCGCTTTCCCGCCGCCGCCGCATCGCGGATGAGGTCTTCGAGCGGCGCGATCCACGGATGGTCTTCATAAACGCCGGCCGCCGAGCCCATGATGACAAGCCCGTCGAAATCGCCCGCGCGCGGCGCGGCGGCGCCGTCGAAGACGCGGTGCGTCGAAAACGAAAAGCCGGGCGCGAGCGGCGCAAGGATGCGCTTCATCATCTCCGGATAGGTCGGATGCTTTTCAAGAAGCGCCTCGGGCGGCGCGCCGGTTTCGATGATGGCGATGTGCATGGCCCGCCCGCTAACGCGCCTACTCGGCGGGCGCAAGATCGGGATGGGTCCTGTCGATCGTCTGGCGGATGATCGGCGGGAAGCGGTCGCGGTTGCGGCGCAGCGCATCGTCGATTTTCGGCCAGCGGCGGCGGATGCCGCGCACCGCGCGCCGCACCGGCGGCGCATAAGGGGCGAGCAGCGCAAGGCCGACCGTCAGCATGATGAGGCCGAAGGGGATCGGCGTCGGCGTCAGAATGGCGCCGACGATGACGAGAACGACCCCCGTGACCTGATGAAAGATCGGCAGCATGACGCGCGACCGGCTGTTCCCTGCTTCCCGCACGCCGTAACGCGCGGAACCGCCGCCGTAACGCCTGCCTGACCCGACAGCTAGGCGCGCCGGGGTCCGGCGTAAAGTGACGAAGCTGCGAGGACCGGGCGGATGCGCCGAAGCGACGGCGGCGCGCGGCTGGCGGCTTCCTTTTCCTGATCGCGAACCGGCGGACCCTGAGGGCCTTGTCGCATCGACTTCCCGGCGCGCAGCGCTACAACGCCGCCATGAGCTACAAATCCCTGCGCGATTTCATGGCGCGCCTTGAGGCGGCGGGCGAGCTTGTCCGCGTTTCGCATCCCGTCTCGACCGTTCTTGAAATGACCGAGATCCAGACGCGCCTGCTCGCCGAGAAGGGGCCCGCCGTGCTCTTTGAAAAGCCGGTGATGCCGGACGGATCGATTTCGCCGATCCCCGTCCTCGTCAACCTGTTCGGCACGGTCAAGCGCGTCGCGATGGGCGTGACCTTAGGCGGAGAGGAACGCACGAGCGCCGAGGCGCTGCGCGAGGTCGGACGGACGCTCGCCTTCCTGCGCCAGCCGGAGCCGCCGGCGGGCCTCAAAGACGCGCTGGATCTCATCCCCTTCGCGCAGACCGTGATGGCGATGCGCCCCGCGACAAAGGCGTTCGGAACCGCGCCCTGCCAGGAAATCGTTCTCACCGGCGCCGACATCGACCTCGGCGCGCTGCCGATCCAGACCTGTTGGCCCGGGGAGCCCGCCCCGCTCATCACCTGGCCGCTCGTCGTCACGAAGGGTCCGACGGACGCGCGCGAGGACGCGTTCAATCTCGGCATCTACCGTATGCAGAGGATCGGGCGCGACCGGACGATCATGCGCTGGCTCGCCCATCGCGGCGGCGCGCAGCATCACCGCCGCTGGAAAGGGGAAAAGCGCGAGCCCCTGCCCGCGGCGGCTGTTCTCGGCGCCGACCCCGGCGTCATTCTCGCCGCGGTGACGCCGGTGCCGGACACGCTTTCCGAATACCATTTCGCGGGCTTGCTCCGGGGGCGGAAGGCCGAGCTTGTCGACTGCAAGACCGTGCCGCTGAAGGTGCCGGCCGAGGCTGAGATCGTGCTTGAAGGGCATGTCAGCCTCGACGACTACGCCGATGAAGGCCCCTATGGCGACCACACCGGCTATTACAACTCCGTCGAAAAATTCCCGGTCTTCACCGTCTCGGCGATCACCATGCGCCGCGATCCCGTTTATCTTTCGACCTTCACCGGGCGCCCGCCGGACGAGCCTTCGGTGCTCGGCGAGGCGCTGAACGAAGTGTTCATCCCCCTCCTCCAGCAGCAATTCCCGGAGGTCGTCGATTTCTGGCTGCCGCCGGAAGGGTGCAGCTACCGCATCGCGGTCATCAGCATGCGGAAGGCCTATCCCGGCCACGCCA
>CAZGXT010000230.1:0-3913 GCA_964529675.1 uncultured Caulobacterales bacterium | reverse complement strand
GGTCAGTTCGATCGACACGCGGTCGACCCAGTCGAAGTCCTCGCCGACCGGCAGGCTGTCGAGCACGGCGCCGACGCGGCCGCGCATCAGCGCTTCAAGCTCGGAAAGGCGCCCCGGCGCGACCGCAGGCTGCGCGGCTTTGCGCTGGATGTCGTGGACCGGCGGATCCTTGGCGATAAACATCGTCGGATTGAATTCCGGCGACTGATCGCCGACGACGATGTTCCGTTCCGAGGAGAAATCCACGTGATTGGTGTCGATCGCAACGATGTCCTCGTGCCGGGTCACCGACCAGAAAGGTCCCGACGGCCCGGTTCTCGAATAATGGACGGGCGCTTCGTCGCGCAGGCGCCGGAAAATTGGGTGATGCGCGCCAGTCTGGAAATAGTCCGAGCGGCTCGGATCAAGGTCGTCGAGCGCCATGCTGATCGGGCAGGCGCGGGTCGCGGCGATCGGGTCGGAGGCCATCAGGCTTCTCCAGCAGTGACGCCTGCAGGCTACCACGCGCGGCAGTCGACCCGAATGGTTTTCGGCGCCTATTCCGCGGCGGCCGCCGCGCGCTCGCTGCTTCCGGCGTCTTGCGGGGCGCCGGCCGCCTCATAGATGCGCCATGACCAGAACCGGTTGCTGCCTTCGCGGCTCGCCCTGCGCCAGCCGCAAGCGCGCAGGCGCTTGTCGAGCATCCAGTTGAAATAACCATGCGCGCAAAGAAGGACGTCGCCATGCGCCGTCTCGCGCGTCAGGCGCTCGATCGCCTGGTCGACCCGGCCCCACGCTTGCGCATGCGTTTCGACGCCGCCGGGCGCAAAGCCGAACACCCAGAACATGCGGCTGATGACGCCCCATTGCCCCGGCGACAGCTTCACCAGCGGCACCGGCGGCGGCGGCAGCGGCGCCTCGACGAATAGCGGATCGGCCGGCACCTCGCGGGCGCCGCGCGTCGCCTGACGGGCGGTCTCAATCGCGCGCGGCAAGGTCGAGGAGAGAACTGTCTTGGCGCCCGAGGCAAGATTGATGAGGCTCTGCGGCGGGCGCTCGTCGGGATGGAGGCCGCTTGCGTCATACTGCGCCCACCAGTCGCCATAGTCGGCGGCGCTGATGCGCACGTCCCGCGACAGGTTGGGGCGGCCGTGCCGCGCAGTGATGATTCGACCCGCCATTACACTTCGTCGAGCGCTCCGGCGGGCCTTATCGCGCGGTTTTCATCCGTCCATCAAGGCCGCAACATGTGCCGCCGTCGAGCGCGCGAGCGCGCCGAGGTCGTAGCCGCCTTCGAGCAGCGATACGACGCGGCCGTCGCAGCAGGCGCGGGCGACGCCGAGAATCTCTCGCGTCGCCCAGTCGAAATCCTGCTCGGTGAGCGCCAGTCCGCCGAGCGGATCGGCGCGGTGCGCGTCAAAGCCCGCAGAGATGACAAGAAAATCCGGCCGGAAGTCTGAAAGCGCCGGCAATAGTCTGTCGCCCCACGCGCGCCGGAACGCCTCGCCGCCCGATCCGGTCGGCAGCGGCGCGTTGGCGATGGTGTCGAAGGCGCCCCGGTCGGTGTCGCGCCCCGTGCCCGGGTATTGCGGCCACTCATGGCTCGAAGCGAAAAAGGCGTTTTCGTCGTACCAGAAGATCGCCTCTGTGCCGTTGCCGTGATGGACGTCGAAGTCGACGACCGCGACACGCGCCGCGCCGTGCGCGGCGCGCGCATGGAGGGCGGTGATCGCGGCGGAATTGAAAAGGCAAAAACCCATCGCGCGATCAGCGGGGGCGTGATGGCCGGGCGGGCGCGCCGCGACGAACGCATTGCGGGCCTCACCAGCGTAGATCGCATCGACGGCGGCGACGCCGGCCCCCGCTGCGCGCAGCGCAGCGTCAAGCGACGAGGGGCCCATTGTCGTATCAGGGTCCAGCCGCACCATGCCGTCTGCGGGCGCGGCGGCGAAGATCGCCTCAACATGGGCGCTGTCATGCGCGCGCTTTAGCATTTCCCCGTCCGCGCGCGGCGCGGTGCGGCGCAGGAGGGCGGCGAAGCGTTCAGCGCCGAGCGCCGAGCGCACCGCCTCATAACGCGCGGCCCGTTCGGGGTGGCCCGGCGGCGTTTCGTGATCGCCAAAGGCCGCGTGCTCGAAGAGAAGCGTTGTCATCAAGGGTCTTTCGCCGGGCTGTGCTTTCCCTCATTAGAAGGGCGGTAACAGTGCAAACACAAGGGGCGGGCCGGTGATCGGACGCATGCTTTTGGCCGCGGGGGCGGGGCTCGCTGCGCTCGTCGCCATTATGGTGGGGCGGGCGCTGATGCTGCCGGGCGTCGCGGCGACGACGCTGACGCCGCTGGATTTCGGCCCCGCGGAAGAAAGCGCCGCAATCGCTGCGCGCCTTGCCGAAGCGCTTCGCTTTGAAACAATCTCTCACGGCGACGGACAGGCGCCGGACGCGGCGGCTTTCGACGGTTTCGCCGCTTTTCTCGAACGCAGCTATCCGTCAGCCCACCGAGCAATGATACGGGAGCGCGTCGGCGCGTCGTTGCTGTATCGTTGGCCGGGCGCCGGTGAGGGCGATCGCGCGCCGGTCGCCTTCATCGCGCATATCGACGTCGTCCCGGTTGAACCGGGTACGGAAGATCAGTGGACCTATCCGCCTTTTGACGGCGTCATCGCCGACGGCTTTGTCTGGGGCCGCGGGGCCATGGACGACAAGGGCCATCTGATCGCGCTGATGGAGGCGGCCGAGCGCCTCATCGTTGGGGGCTTTGCTCCGTCGCGCGACGTCTATTTTCTGTTCGGCCATGATGAGGAGGTCGGCGGCGCGGAGGGCGCGGGCGCGATGCGCCGCCTTCTCGACGCGCGCGGCGTCACGTTCGACTGGACGCTTGATGAAGGGTCCGGCCTCGTCGCGGGCGTCATCCCGAGGGCGCAAGGCCCGATGGCCCTGATCTCGGTCGCCGAAAAGGGATCGACGACCCTGAGATTCACGGCGACAGCGCCGGGCGGACATTCTTCTGCGCCCGGAAAAGACACCGCGGTCAGCATCGCCGCTCGGGCGGTCGTCGCCGTGAACGACAATCCCTATCCGCTCGAAATCGACGCCGATATGGCGGCGTTCCTGCGCTCGCTTGCGCCGCAATTATCCTTCGGCGAACGCGTCGTCCTCGCCAATCTCTGGCTTACGGGGCCGTTCGTCGCCAAGACGCTCGGCGAAAATCCGACGACGGCGGCGGCGCTCCGGACGACAACGGCCCCGACCCTCATCGAAGGCGGCGTCAAGGTCAATGTGCTGCCGCAGACCGCGAATGCGGTCGTCAACTACCGGATCCACCCGCGCGATAACGTCGCCGCCGTCAAAGCTCGCGCCGAAGCGCTCATCGGCGATCCGCGCGTAACGGTCGAAGCGCTCGGCGGCGTCGAGCCAAGCCCGGTCGCGTCGACGACGAGCGAGGGATTCCGCGCGATCGCGGAATCGACGGCGGAGATTTTCGGCCCGGTTCCGACGGCGCCGTTTCTGACCCTGCAGGGCACCGACACGCGCCATTATGTCGGTGCAGCGCGCGACAATTACCGCTTCACGCCCTTCATCTACGGCCCTGACGACCTCAAACGCATTCACGGGACGGACGAGCGCGTCAGCATCCTTGATGTCGTTCGCGGCGCTGCGTGGTATGAAGCCTTGATGCGCCGCGTCGCCGGCTGAAGGAGGAAAAATGCCCCAGTACGACATGAAGATCGTCGACGCCGAGGACGTCGCGGGCCGCACGATCGAAACCCATGTCGCCGGCAAGCCGGTGCGCGAGGGCGGCGGCGACGAGACCTATCGCTGCGGCATCTGCAAGACGAAGCTGATGGTCAACGTCGCCCATCACGACGCCCACGGCGCGATCATCAAATGCGGCAAGTGCGGGCGCATCAATATGGAAGTGCACGAGCATCATCAT
>CAZGXT010000229.1:0-3941 GCA_964529675.1 uncultured Caulobacterales bacterium | reverse complement strand
GTCATCGGCGCGGGTTTCGGCGGCTTGCGCGCCCTGCACGAACTGCGTGAGCTCGGCTTGCGTACCCGGGTCATCGAAGCCGGGTCGGATGTCGGCGGCACCTGGTACTACAACCGCTATCCCGGCGCGCGCACCGACAGCGAGGCGTGGCTCTACGCCTATTCCTTCTCCAAGGAGATCCAGGACACCTGGAACTGGTCGGAGCGCTTCCCGAGCTGGGACGAGTCCCTGGCCTACCTGCGCTACGTCGCCGATTTCTGCGATATGCGGCGCGACATCCAGTTCAACACGCGAGTCAAGGCGAGTCATTACGACGAGGTCGGAAACCAGTGGACGGTGCTGACCGAGGCGGGCGAGCGGTTCACCTCCACCTATCTCGTCGCCGCGACCGGCCCGTTGTCCACCCCTTACAAGCCTGACTTTCCGGGCTTCGAGAACTACAAGGGCGAGTGGTATCTCACGGGCAACTGGCCGCATGAGCCGGTCGATTTCGCCAACAAGCGCGTGGTCGTCATCGGCACCGGCGCGACCGCCGTGCAGTTGATTCCCATCGTCGCCGAAGCGGCGTCGCAGCTCACGGTCCTGCAGCGCACGCCGAACTACGTTCTGCCGGCGCGCAATGCCCCCATGAACGACTACCAGCGCGCGGCCATCCGGCGCAATTACGACAAGATCTGGGCGCGTACCCGTGAGCAGGCCTTCGGTTTCGACTTCGATGATGCCGGCCGCAATGTCGCCGACGTGTCGCCGGAGGAGTGCCAGCGCATCCTGGAACGCGCGTGGGAAGTCGGCACGTTTCGCATCCTGTTCGAAGCCTTCGACGATCTCTTCACCAATCCGGCGGCCAATGCCGTCGCCGCCGAGTTCGTGCGCAACAAGATTCGCGCCATCGTCAAAGACCCGGCGACCGCCGAACTCCTGTGTCCCAAGGACTATCCGCTCGGCGCGAAGCGTCCCCCGCTCGGGCATTTCTATTACGAGACGTTCAATCGCGAGAACGTCAAGCTGGTCGACGTGAACCAGGCGCCCATTCGCGGCTTCACCGCCGGCGGCATCATGGTCGGCGCCACCGAGTTCCCGGCCGACATCATCGTCTTCGCCACCGGCTTCGATGCGGTCACCGGCACCCTGCTCAGGGTCGATATTCGTGGCCGCGGCGGCAAGACCTTGGCGGAACACTGGCGCGATGGACCGCGCACCCATCTCGGCATGACCGTGGACGGCTTCCCGAACCTGTTCCTGGTGGGTGGACCGCAGAGCCCGTTCGCCAATATCCCAGTCATCATCGATGGCTGCGTCGATTGGATCGGACGCGCGGTCAAGCATCTGCGCGGCAGCGGCAAGAAGTCCATCGAGCCGACCGCGAAGGCGGTCGCCGACTGGGGCGCGCACATGCAGACGCTGGTCGACATGACCGTCCTGCCCCAGTCGCCCGGCTCCTGGTTCATGGGCGGGAACATTCCGGGCAAGCCGCGGGTGGTGCTCTTCTACTTCGGGGGCGCGGGCAACTATCGCAAGGAGTGCGAAGCGGCGCGGGAGAATGGTTTCAGCGACTTCGCCATCGCCTGAAACGTTTCATCGGCAGGCGGATCGCGACCGCGCGGCTCGGCCGCCCAGGAGCGCGCCAGGGCGTCTACTCGCGAACGACGCACGGCCGTCTACCGGCGGTCATATTCGCTCGGTAGCGTCGCAGACCGAGAGCAAAGACACGCAGGGGTGCCGGACCATGAGTTCGACCGAAACAGCCTTGAGCGCCTCGCTGGCCATCGACCGCAGCCGTCTGTTCAACCAGGCCATCACCGTTCTCGTCGCCGGATTCAGCGCGGCCCAGGGCATGCTCCGCGAACTCCGCGCGTGCGCCCGGGAGGACGGCGAGGACATCGTGTTCTCGCGCAAGGACAACGTGATTGCCGTGCACGGCGTGGATGCTGATTCAGCCCAGCTCGCCACCTGGCGCGTCAATCTCGAGATTTCCCGGGCGAGCCGCGGCGGCCAGGGCGTGTCGCTCGAGTAGGCCGCCACCAAGACCCTGGCGGCCTCCCGGCGCCAGGGCGAAGTCCTGCTGAGGCCAGTCGCCATGCGTCGCGGCCTCCAGGACGAAACAACCCAGGGGCGCGCCGATCTTCGCGCTCCGCCCACCCTCGAATCGGCGATGGGCTGCGCGCGCGGTGCCGTCGACCTGACGCGTCGTACCGCCGCCTGCACGAATCCCTCAAGCCCGACCAACAGCCGCCACTTCCGCCCCGCCGCTCGGCCGAATGCGAAACCACAGCGCGTACAGCGGCGGCAGGAACAGCAGGGTCAGGACGGTGCCGCCGATGGTCCCGCCAATCAGCGTGTAGGCGAGCGAGCCCCAGAACACCGAGTAGGTCAGAGGCACGAAAGCCAGCACCGCCGCCAGCGCGGTCAGGATCACCGGACGGGCGCGTTGCACCGTCGCCTCCACCACCGCATCGAAGGGATGCATGCCGGCCTCCAGGTTCTCGTCGATCTGCGCCATGAGGATCAGGGTATTGCGCATGATGATGCCGGCCAGGCCGATCAGGCCGATGATGGCGTTGAAGCCGAAGGGCTGATTGAAGGCCAATAGCGCGGGCACGACCCCCACCAGCCCGAGAGGCACGGTGAGGAGCACCATGGCCATCCCGGCCAGGGACCGGACCTGGAAGATGATGACCACCATCATCAGGATGAACATCAACGGAAACACCTTGGCCAGTTCGAGGTTGGCCTTGTTCGCCTCTTCGAGGGCGCCACCTGTCTCTATCCTGTAACCGGCGGGCAGCGTCTCGACGATGGGCGCGATGGTCTTGATGACCTGCAGCGAGATCTCCGGCGGCTGGAATTCTTCACCGATGTCACCGCGGACGGTGATGGTGGTCTGGCGGTCGCGACGGCGCGTGATGGGATTCTCCATCCGCACCTCCACGTGGCCCACCTGGTCGAGGGGAATGCGGGCACCGTCCGCGCCGACGAAGGCAAAGGCCCCGAGCCGAGCCGGATCGAGCCTCGCGGTACCGGCGCTGCGGGCGATGACGTCGACCGAGCGGATGTCCTCGCGCACCTGGGTCACGGGAATTCCCGTGAGCAGGA
This sequence comes from uncultured Caulobacterales bacterium, assembly GCA_964529675.1. Lineage (GTDB taxonomy): Bacteria > Pseudomonadota > Alphaproteobacteria > Caulobacterales > Parvularculaceae > Amphiplicatus. Next base: position 848 of record CAZGXT010000229.1, on the reverse strand, counting down.
ACTGCAGTTGCTCGGAAGCGTCGTGGGACGACAGTCCCATGGCCTGCAGGCGATCCTGGTCCAGCACGAAGTGGACCGTCGGCACGCGTTCCCCCCAGTCGATGTTGACCTGGCGCATGGCCGGCATGCCGGCCATCGCCACGCGCACTTCCTCGGCGATTTCGCGCACCTTGAATTCGTCCGGGCCCATCACGCGAAACGCGACGGGGAACAAGGTGGGCGGCCCGAAGATGATCTGCGTGACGCGAATGCGGGCCTCGGGCACGAAGCCGTCCGCCACGGCCTCGCGCAGGCGCCGCTTCAGCGTTTCGCGCGCTTCGGCGTCATTGGTCAGCACCACCACCTTGGCGAACGAAGGGTCGGGCAGTTCGGGCGAGAGCGCGAGGTAGAAGCGCGGCGCGCCCTGGCCGATGTAGCTGGTGACGATGCGGGCTTCGGGCTGCTGGCGGAGCCAATCCTCGAGCTTGCCCACGGCGTCGCTCGTCACGCCGATGCTCGTGCCCTCGGGCATCTGCACTTCGACCAGCACCTCCGGCCGATCGGAGGTCGGAAAGAACTGCTGCTGCGCGAGTCCCAGCCCCATCACGGATGCCACCAGCAGGAGCAGCACCACCAGCGTGACCTTGCGCTTGTGTACGACCGTGGCTCGAATGACTGCGCGGAGTCGCCGGTAACCGGGCGTGCCGTAGATGGCATCGTGGCCGCCTGCCTTGGGCGTGATGGCCGGCAGCAGCTTCACGCCGAGGTAGGGCGTGAACATCACGGCCACCACCCACGAGGTCAGAAGCGAGAAGCTCACCACCCAGAAGATGTTGCCGGCGTACTCGCCCGCGCTGGACTTGGCGAAG
>CAZGXT010000228.1:0-3948 GCA_964529675.1 uncultured Caulobacterales bacterium | reverse complement strand
ACCCGCGCCAGGCGCGCGCCTCGATCGGCGTCGTGCCGCAGGAAATCAACATGGATGTGTTCTTCACGCCGAAGGAGGCGCTGGAGATCCAGGCGGGCCTTTATGGCGTGCCCGCGAGAAGCCGGCGAACGATGGAGATCCTCACGGCGCTCGGCCTTGAAGATAAGGCGGACGCCTATGTCCGGATGCTGTCGGGCGGGATGAAGCGCCGCCTCCTCGTCGCCAAGGCGATGGTGCACGCCCCGCCGATCCTCGTCCTCGATGAACCGACGGCGGGCGTCGACATCGAACTTCGAAAGCAGCTCTGGGATTACGTGCTGCGCCTCCATCGCGAGGGCGTGACGATCGTCCTGACGACGCATTACCTCGAAGAGGCGCAGGAGCTCTGCGACACCATCGCGATCATCCATCAGGGCGGGCTCGTGGCCTGCGAGCCGACGGCCAAGCTCGTCGCTTCGCTCGATTCAAAGACGCTGCTCGTCACGCCGGCGGCCGCGCTCAGCAGCGCGCCGACGCTTGCTCCTTATACCGCGGAACTCCGAAGCGACGGCCGCCTCGCGATCCCCTATCAGCCGTCCAAAGGCGAAGTCGGCGCCGTGCTGGAGCGTCTCGCCGCGGCGGGCGTCGCCGTAAAGGACCTGACGACCGTCGAGGCCGATCTTGAGGACGTCTTCCTCGAGCTCACTTATAAGCGTGACGCTTCTCGGTCGGCGAGCGGAACCCAGGAGCGTCCCGCCGTGACGTCATAGGCCGCGTGTTCGCGCAGCGCCTTGGTCACCTCGACCGGATCGCCGTCAAGCGCGTCTGAGGGAATGGCCGGCCCGAAACGGATGTCGAACCGCTTTCCTCTCTTGTTCAGGAGTTCGTTGAACAGCGTGATGTCGCGCAATTCGGTGTTGATCTTCCAGAACCAGTAATAGAGCCGCGAGTTTCGCGCGGTGATGTGCGCGGGCACGACCGGGCATTCGTATTTGCGCGCGAAGATCGCGACCGAGGTCATCCATTCCCGCTCGATCAGCGCCTTGTTCTCGCCCTCCATGGCGAGGCGCCCCGAGGGAAAGAGCACGACGCAGCGCTCATCGTTGAACGCGCGCTTGGTCTCGATCAGCGTTTCGCGCGAGCGCTGGCGCGTTCTTTTCTCCATCACCCATTCGACCGGAATGAGGATATCGGAAAAGCCCGGCGACACGCGGATGGCGTCGCGATTGGCGAAGAAGACGACGTCAGACCGGGCTCTGCTCAAAACGTCATGCATCGCGATTCCGTCCGCGATGCCGGTCGGATGGACGCTGGCGACGATGACGCGGCCCTGACGCGGGACATGCTCAAGACCTGAGGCTTGCGCGTTGAGGGCGAGGATCGAACTCACATGCGCCATCGCTTCGGCGCCCGAAAGCCCGGCGATGCGGTCGGCCATGCGCTTGGCCTGGGGTTCCTTCAGCAACGGATAAAGAATCGACCGGTAGAACGGCCAGAGCGGGGATTTAACCAGCTTCTTGGCGCGCTCTTCAATCAGGATATCGACGATGTGCTTGCCCGCCGCCATCGCCGCGACGTCGGACGCATCCCTCGATAATTCGCGCATCGGCCCCTGCAATTTTTGCGCGACCATGGCGCAAGCCGGGGCTTAACGGCAACGCGTAAAGAAAAGCCCGCGTCCGGACGAACCCGGACGCGGACGATCGGCGAGAAGACAGCGCGTCAGGCTTTGAGCCGGAACCAGGCGCCCGCTGCGGCCGGACCCGCCGCGCCAGGGCCCGACCCGGCGGGACCAGCCCCCGGCCCCGCGTCGCCAACGGCGTGCCGCAGGGCTTCCAGCCGCGTCGTGAACCGGTAATCGGCGCCGATATGCTTGTCGGCGTCGAGCGCCGCGAGCGTCTCGGCGACCCTGTCCTTGAGGCCGGTTATGTAGACGGCGCGGCCCGCTTTCTTGGCGTCGGCGGCGATCGTATCGACCGCCATCGCCGCTGAGAGATCGAGCACGGGCACGCGGGAGAAATCCAGGATGATGGAGGCCATGCCGTCCTTCGCCTTTTCGCGGACATGGTGGCCTAGGTCGGCGGCGGCCCCGAAGCTCAAGGGACCGCCGGCGAAGTCAAACAGCGCGACCCTGCCGTTCGAAAGGTCGAGAAGACGGCGCTCTTCGGGATCGTCGCTTGCGCTCTGGCCGGCATTAAGCGCGGCGACCTGGATGTCGGCGATCTGCTTCACATAGGCGAGCGCGGCGAGCACGACCCCGACCCCGACCGCGGTGATGAGATCGACGAAGACCGTCAGCCCGAGGACGAGCGCCATCAACAGGAGGTCCCAGCGCGGACCCTTGTGCGCGCGCCTTAGATAGGCCCAGTCGATGATGTCATAGCCGACCTTGACGAGAATGCCGGCGAGGACGGCGTGCGGTATCTGCCCCGCGAGCGGCGAAAACACCAGAACGATGGCGAGCAGCACCAGCGAATGGGTCATGCCGGAAAGCCGCGTCGAGGCGCCCGAGCGGATGTTGATGACGGTGCGCATCGTCGCGCCGGCGCCGGGAATCGCCCCGAAAAGACCTGAGATCGCGTTGCCGACGCCCTGGCCGAAGAGTTCGATGTTCGACTTGTGGCGCGTCGCCGTCATGTTGTCGGCGACGAGCGACGTCAAAAGACTGTCGATCGAGCCGAGGAGCGCGAGAATGACCGCGGCTTCAAGCACCACCGCAAAGGTATCGGCGGTGAAGTTTGGGAAGATGAACGACGGAATGCCGGTCGGGATGGCGCCGAGGAGCGGCGCGCCCTTGAGGAAAAGGCTTGCGAGCGTGCCGATGATGAGCGCCGCGAGCGAAGCGGGAACGAATTTGCCCCACGGCTTCGGCCACAGGAAGACGACGCCGAGCGCAAGGCCGCCGAGCGCGACCGCCGGCAGAACGGGATCCATGACCGCCCCCGGTATCGCCGAAAGCGCCGGGATCGTCCCTGACCCTTCCGGCTCGTGCCCGAAGAGCCGTGAGACCTGCAGCGCGATGATGATGACGCCGATGCCGCTCATGAAGCCGGAAACGACCGGGTACGGAACAAGCTTGATGTACTGCCCGAGCCGGAACACGCCCATCAGGATCTGAAGAAGGCCGCCCAGAAACACGGCCGCAAAGACAAGCGCCGGATCGCCGTTCAAGGCCGCGAAGAGGCCGGCGAAGACGACGACCATCGGTCCTGTCGGCCCCGAGACGAGCGTCGGCGTGCCGCCGAGGAGCGCGGAGAAAAATCCGAGGAGAATGGCGCCCCAGAGCCCTGCGACAGGCCCGGCGCCCGAGGCCTCGCCGAAGGCGAGCGCGAGGGGGAGCGCGACGACCCCCGTCGTCACGCCGGCGAGGAGGTCGCCCCGCAGATTGCTGAAGTCGAACCAGCCCTTGAGGAAGCCGGCGGGCGAGACGCCGGCGGATGCGGAAGTCATGCGATGCTCCTGGAACGGATGAATATCAGGCGACGGCGCCGCGGTGGACGTGGAGCGCGGCTCCGACCGATTGCGGGTATTGCTCCGCGACCGGTATGAAGGCGTTTTGCCGCTCGTTGTAGGCGAGCACGTCGCCCGAACGGATGTCGTACACCCAGCCGTGAATTTCGGTTTCGCCCGAGGCGAGCTGCACTGCGACGTAAGGATGGGTTTTAAGATGCGCGATCTGCAACAGCACGTTCTCGCGGATCAGCATGTTGAGCTGGTCCTTGTCGTCGAGCGCCGCGCCGCGCCTTTTCGTCACCAGCGCCGCCGCACGGGCGTAGCCGAGCCATTCCTTGACGTGCGGGAAGTCGTCGAGCCCTTCGGGGTTCATCGCGCCCTTCATGGCGCCGCATTCCGAATGCCCGCAGATGACGATATGCGGCACGCGCAAGGCGCCGACCGCGAACTCGATCGAGGCCGTCATCGCGCCCGTATATTGCGAGTGCGGCGGCACGATGTTGCCGGCGTTGCGAA
>CAZGXT010000227.1:0-3958 GCA_964529675.1 uncultured Caulobacterales bacterium | reverse complement strand
GTGCGGACGGCGGGACTCGAACCCGCACACCCAGATGGATAACAGATTTTAAGTCTGCTGCGTCTACCAGTTCCGCCACATCCGCACGCGTAGGTCCGGCAAAGCCGAAGGGCAGGGATGGGTCAAGCGGGATTTGCCGCTTCACCGCGGCCGCACGCTGGGTTAGGGCCTTGGCGATGACCATGGTTTTAGAAATTTCGGGTTTGGGTAAGACCTATGCCAGCGGTCACCGCGCCTTGAGCGGCATTGATCTGACCATCCACAAAGGCGAGATTTTCGCGCTGCTCGGCCCCAATGGCGCAGGCAAAACGACGCTGATCAGCATCGTATGCGGCATTGTAACGCCGAGTGAGGGCAGCGTTCGCGTGGGCGGGCATGATCATCGGACAAGCTATCGCGCGGCGCGGGCAATGATCGGGCTGGTGCCACAGGAATTGCACACCGATGCTTTTGAAACCGTGCTGGCGACGGTCACTTTCTCGCGCGGGTTGTTTGGCAAGCCCAAGGACCGCGGCTTCATCGAACAGTTGCTGCGCGATCTGTCGCTGTGGGACAAGCGCGATGCGCAGATCAAGGAATTGTCGGGCGGGATGAAGCGCCGCGTGATGATCGCCAAGGCGTTGAGCCACGAGCCCGAAATTCTGTTCCTCGACGAGCCCACCGCCGGGGTCGATGTCGAGCTGCGCCGCGACATGTGGAATATGGTGCGCGGCCTTCGCGCGCGCGGCGTCACCGTGATCCTGACGACGCATTATATCGAGGAGGCCGAGGAAATGGCCGACCGCGTGGGCGTGATTAGCGGCGGGCGGCTGATTTTGGTTGAGCAAAAGGACGCACTGATCCGCAAGCTGGGGCGCCGCACGCTCACGCTGCAGCTGAGCGAGCCGCTGGGCGCAATGCCCGCCGAGCTGGGCGAATGGGCGCTGTCGCTCGCCGATGACGGGCATGCGCTGGTTTATGAATTTGACAGCCAAGCCGAGGCGACGGGTGTGCCATCGCTGCTGCGCCGGATGAGCGACATCGGCATTTCTTTCAAGGATTTGCATACCCAGCAAAGCAGCTTGGAGGACATATTCGTCGGGCTGGTGCATGGGGAGGGTCAGCCATGAATTTGCGCGGTATATCGGCGCTGTACCGTTTCGAAATGGCGCGCTTTGGACGAACGGTGTGGACCAGCCTGGCGTTACCGGTGATCACCACTGCGCTTTACTTCGTGGTGTTCGGGTCCGCGATCGGCGGGCGGGTGAGCGATGTCGGCGGCGTGCCATATGGCGCGTTCATCGTGCCAGGCTTGATGATGCTGACGATGTTTACCGAGAGCATCAGCAACGCCAGTTTCGGCATCTATATGCCCAAATGGTCGGGTACGATTTACGAGATGCTGTCGGCGCCCATGTCGCCCGTCGAGCTGCTGATTGCCTATGTCGGTGCAGCGGCGACCAAATCGGTGATCATCGGCGCGATCATCTTTGCGACCGCGCATGCATTCGTCGATATCAGCGTGGCGCATCCGGTGCTGATGGTCGGATTTCTGGTGCTGATGGCGGTCACCTTTTGCCTGTTCGGCTTTATCATCGGCATATGGGCGCAGAGCTTTGAGCAGTTGCAGGTCATTCCTCTGCTCGTCGTGTATCCGCTGACTTTTCTGGGCGGGGCCTTTTACTCGCTCGAAATGTTGCCGCCGGCCTGGCAGACGGTAACGCTGTTTAATCCGGTCGTTTATCTGATCAGCGGGTTTCGCTGGACCTTCTTCGGCGTCGGCGATGTGAGCATTGGGGTGAGCATGGGGGCGGTCGCGCTGTTCCTGGCACTGTGCCTGGGCGTCGTGTTCTGGATGTTCAGAACGGGTTACCGGCTGAAGAGCTGAGCCGGGGGGCCCCCAATTGCCCCATGCCTCAAACCGTTGTCGTCGTCATCCCGGACTTGATCCGGGACAACGCACCGACGACGGCCCGTTATCCCGGATCAAGTCCGGGATGACGATAGCGCAGAAGTTTCGGACCAATCCTAACGGTTCAACCGCTCGCGGATTTCCTTGCCCGGCTTGAAATAGGGCACCTTTTTCGCGGTCACAGCGACGGATTCGCCGGTGCGCGGATTGCGCCCGGTACGCGAGTCGCGTGCGCGGGTGGAAAAGGCCCCGAAGCCCCGCAGCTCGACACGGCCCCCACTGGCCAGCTGCTTGACGATGGAGTCGAAAAACAAATCCACGATTTGCTCAACCTCTTCGAGGCGCAAATCTTTGTTTTCTGCGGCTAATTTCTGCACTAATTCTGAACGGATCATGCGCAACCCCCTTCGCGCGCGGTCGCAACCACACGGCCCCCAAATGTAGCTTGACCGACCCGGTCGCCTCGTACGGTGCACCTTTTGTTGGCGCTTCTTCGTATCAGAACAGCCTATCATGCTTTGGCCCCGTATCAACCGCTTTCCGGTCAACCGGCCAGCAAAAGGCCCGCCGGAACGGTGTCCGGCGGGCCAATTTGCGTTTCATATTGGAACAAACTGGGTTAGCTGTCCTTGCGCGCCTTGAGCGCTTCGCCAAGGATGTCGCCAAGCGACGCGCCGGAATCCGACGAGCCATATTGCGCCACCGCTTCCTTTTCCTCGGCCAGCTGCATGGCCTTGACCGAGAAAGTCGGCTTTTTCGAGCGATCGAAACCGGTGACCATGGCGTCGAACTTCTGGCCGACCTGATAGCGGTCAGGACGCTGTTCGTCGCGGTCGCGGCCAAGGTCGGCGCGCTTGATAAAGCCCGTCGCACCATTGTCACCCGCCTGCACTTCCAGCCCGTTGTCGCGGACTTCGAGTACGGTGACGGTGGTGATCTCGTTCTTCTTGAGCGAGCCGGTCGATGCGGTGGCACCGGCAACGGGGCCGCCCTTTTCCAGCTGCTTCATGCCAAGGCTGATGCGTTCCTTTTCCACATCGACGTCGAGCACGACGACCTTAACATTCTCGCCCTTGCGATGCAGATGCAGCGCTTCCTCGCCAGTGATGCCCCAGGCGATGTCCGACATGTGGACCATGCCATCGACGTCGCCGGGCAGGCCGATGAACAGGCCGAATTCGGTCGCGTTCTTGACTTCGCCCTCGACAACCGCGCCCACGGGGTAGGTTTCGGCGAAATGGCCCCACGGGTTCGACTGGGCCTGCTTCAGGCCAAGCGAAATGCGGCGCTTGTCGCTGTCGACTTCGAGCACGATGACGTCGACTTCCTGGCTGGTCGAGACGATCTTGCCGGGGTGGACATTCTTTTTGACCCACGACATTTCGCTGACATGGACCAGGCCTTCGATGCCGGCTTCCAGTTCGACGAACGCACCATAGTCGGTGATGTTGGTGATCGTACCCGACAGCTTGGCGCCGACGGGATATTTGGCGGCGACGCCATCCCAAGGATCGCTTTCGAGCTGCTTCATGCCGAGCGAAATGCGCTGCGTGTCCTTGTTGATGCGGATGATCTGGACGCGCACGGTGTCACCAATGTTGATGACCTCGCTCGGGTGATTGACGCGCTTGTAGCTCATGTCGGTGACGTGCAGCAGGCCGTCAATACCGCCCAAATCAACGAACGCACCATAATCGGTGATGTTCTTGACCGCGCCTTCGATGATCTGGCCTTCGGCGAGGTTCTGGATCAGGCCGGTGCGCTGTTCGGCGCGCGTTTCTTCGAGGATCGCGCGGCGCGACACGACGATGTTGCCGCGTCGGCGGTCCATCTTCAGAATCTGGAAGGGCTGCGGCAGGTCCATCAGCGGGCCAACATCGCGCACGGGGCGGATATCGACCTGGCTGCCGGGCAGGAAGGCCACGGCACCGCCCAGGTCGACAGTGAAGCCGCCCTTGACGCGGCCGAAAATGACGCCTTCGACGCGCACTTCCTTGTTGAATTCTTCTTCCAGGCGGTCCCACGCGGCTTCGCGGCGGGCGCGGTCGCGCGACAGCATCGTCTCGC
>CAZGXT010000226.1:0-3964 GCA_964529675.1 uncultured Caulobacterales bacterium | reverse complement strand
CGAAAGGAAGGCCGGGTTAGCTTAACTGCCCGTCCACGAAACCGGCAGCAGCTCAAACCCCGTAGCGGTCATAGCCCAAAATCTCGGTCATGAGGGTATGGAATATCGGCGCCATGGCAGGGGTGCTCATGCCGGGCTCGGTTGGAACCTCCGAGAAGCCGTACCCGATCAGCGAAGGGACAACGACGTGGAAGGCCGGACCGTCCTCCGGCTCCGTCAGCAGCGGGATGATATCGGCCATCTGCACGAAGCTCGACGGCCAGCCATGAAGCAGCACCAGCGGGATGGCGTCCTCGCGCGGGCTGCGGACATGCACGAAATGGACCGTCAAATCGTCGATCTCGACCGTATACTGGTCTAGCGCGTTGAGGCGCGCCTGCTCCGCCGACCAGTCGTAATCCTCGGCCCAGTAGGTGATCAGTTCCTTCAGATAGGCGTGGTCCATACCGTAATCGAAACCGCCCCCCGAGATCGGGGCGGGCTGACGCGACGCGCGCAGACGCTCCCGAAGATCCGCGATCGTCGCTTCGGGTATGTCAATGACGTAGGGTTCGGGCATCGGCACCTCCTGAGCCAGAGCAGCGTTCAGCGGCATTGCAAGAATAGCCGCGGCGGCAAGTCGTTTCATCTGGTGTCCTTTCCGAGTTCGCAAGAGTTCAGGAAGGCGGGTGTACACGTCGTTCCGGCACGGGCTTTGGATCACTGCCCCAGCGCTTCGACCATCTTCTCGGCGGCGGCGCGGCCTGAAAACTGCTGTTGTCCGGTGATCAGATTGCCGTCGCGCACGGCATGCTCGGCCAGCATCCCTTGAACGATGAAATTGGTATCCTCGATCTTCCTGGCTTCGGTCTCGATCCAGAAGGGCTGGATCTTCTGGCCGGCGGCGCTCTCGCTGTAGCGTTCTTCGTTGTTGGCGAAGCCGGTCCAGGTCTTGCCCTTGATGATCAGGTCGCCGTTTGATAGCGTCGCCCGGAGAAGGACGCAGGTGCCGTGGCAGACCGCGCAGGTGATCTTTCCGGTTTCGTAGAAGGCGGCGACGATTTGGTGCAGGTCCGGGTCGTCGATCCAGCTCACCATCGGACCCTGGCCGCCGACGAGGTATATGGCGTCGTAGTCGCCCATCTGGAGCGTGCCGAGCGCCGGTACACCTTGTAAAAGGTCGCGGGTCGCTGCCGCTTCCTTGAAGCCTTTCGAGACGATGTCCCAGGCGGCATATCCACTCTCGTGGTCGGGATCGCTCCAGACATCTGCCGACAGGTCACCGCCCTTTGGTGAGGCGATCGTGATCCGGTAGCCTGCGTCGCGGAATGCGAGCCACGCATGGGTCAGTTCCGCCCACCAGAAGCCGACCGGCCAGCCCGTCACGGGCGACGTCGCTGGATCGGAAAGCACCATGAGAACATGACGGGTGGGGTCCTGCAGGAGGCGATTCATCGGGTATCTCCTTTTGCGGGCTTGGGACTGGAAAGAGCAGGAACGCCACGGGACGCGTCAGGACAGGTAGGATTACGTAGGTCGGCAGCACCACCTGCAGCGCCACGAGGGCGGTGGCCGGCAGACGCGGCAGTTGCGGCAACACCGTGAGTCGGCCTCGCGACCGGTCTTCACACGCCGCCTGACAATTGTTGTGACAGGTTTCGAGATCATAGCCGACCTCACAGAGTGATATTCCAATCCAGAATGTTCGGGAGACTAGCGATGAAAATGACCGACGACTTACGCGATCCGATCGACAATCTTTGCAATCTAGCTTTTTTGAGCCGCATGCCAGATCGGCGGGCGCCTCCAGCCGTTTGATGTGGTCGAGCAAACCCAGGATTCATCGGCCCGAGCGTCAGCGTGCGGTTGGTGTCCAGCTTACGCGGCAGGCTGCCCGCCGCATCCTCGCCGATGTCGATCGCGCGCGAGTAGCGGCTCAGTCGACGGCCGCAGGAGTAACCGGCGGCTGCGACTAGCGGTGTGTGAGCATGCGATTGCGCCAATCTTCGCCCGCGTTTTGGCCGCGTCTCGATCCCGCTTCCCCCAGGTCGCGCCGGGCCTGTTCGAAATGGCGAGCGCCGTGCAGCCAGTGGCACTGTCTCGGCACCAGATCGATGCGGGCTTGCTGCTTCCGCCGATACAGACGAGTGACATTGAGATTGGAGAGCTTCGGCGCGATCCATTGGCGGTTGCCTGCCGTCGGACGATCGACTTTACGGACTCGAACTGATCACCATCTCGCATTTGGCAGCACGACTTCATCACTCCGCACCCCGAGTTCGGCCCCGGCTGTCGCGCCCGGGCGATGGCGCCATTCACGTCAGCGGAGGTCGCTCCGCGCATCGTCGCGCGCGCCTTTCATCGCCAGACCATGCTCGCCTTGGTGCAATCGGGCGCAGGCGTGACGCTGGTTCCCGGCTCGTTCGTCGGCATAAAGATCGACGGCTTGCGCTTCCGGCCGCTGCAGACCGAGGACCCTGGCCTGTGCGTTGCGGCAGCATTTCGGAAGGGCGATTTGCCCGGCGTTGTCGGGGAGCTTTTGCGCGTCGCCCGTGCAGCGATAGGGTCGTAGCGCCATCGAATCAGGCTATTAATCTGTGCCAGATCGTACCTTAGCGTAGTAGTCGTGCTGCGTAGTTTTGTCGATTGAAGGCTGCGAATAAGGGCAGAGAAGATGACGGCAAGATAAAGCGAGATTCCTCGCTGCCGGAACTTCGTTCCTAAGTATCTGTCTGCACATTGTTTTTGGGCGTTGCGCTTCCCCGTTCGCGAGGTGCATGGGTGGCGCTAAGGCCATTTTCTCTTTTGTTATCAATGCTCCGAGCGGCACCCACAGCGAGGTGCGCCGGATCATGCACCGCAATTTCCCGCCAATCGCAAGTATTTCTATGCTACCGCCCTACGCCTCGATTTACTGTCTTGCGCGGCTGATTCCAGCCCTCAATCGTCGCGCCATGACACGCGACGACGACAGCTTTCGCATTCGCCCCGGCAAGGTGCGCGACCGTGGCGCGGGCGCTGCGCGAGTGGCGCGCCCGCGCCCCGTCCGAGCGCGGCCCAGGACCTTCATCGGCGAGGTGCATCAGGCCATCCGGCGGGCGGGCGGTAATCCCAACCGACTGGCCGGGACGGAGAAGGGAAGCGGGCGGTGCAACGCGCGCGGCCGGGGCGCGCAGATCGCGGCGGGATTGAAGGGCCGGAACGGGTGGAGCCGGGATGCAAGCGGCGTCCGCACCCGCTCGCGGCGGGTGGCGGTGAAGGCGCGGATCGTAAAGCTCAATCCGCAGCGCGGCGCGGCGCGCGGACGGCAGTTCGTCAGCGCCAAGGCGGTGGACGCGCACCTGCGTTATCTTGAGCGCGACGGCGTTACGCGCGACGGCGAGAAGGGCCAAGTCTACGCCGCCGACAAGGACGTTGCCGATGGTCCCGCCTTCCTCGACCGGGGCCGCGACGATCGACACCAATTCCGTTTCATCGTGTCCGCCGAGGAGGGCGTCGAGCTGTCCGACCTGCGGCAGACCACGCGAGACCTGATGGCGCAGATGGAAGCCGACCTGGGCACCAGGCTCGACTGGATCGCGGTCGATCACCACAACACTGGCCACCCGCACACCCATATCCTGATGCGCGGCGTGACCGACGACGGCAAGATGCTCAACATCGCCGGGGAGTATATCGCCCACGGCATCCGCGAGCGGGCGAGCGACATCGTCACGCTGGAGCTGGGTCGGCAAACCGAGCAGGAGGTCAGCCGCCAGCTTGAGCGCGAGGTGGACGCCGAATGCTTTACCCGGCTCGACCGGATGCTGATCGCCGAGCAGGACGCGAACAACGAGTTCGCCGACCTTCGCCCCGACAAAGACATGGCCAAGACCATGCGCCAGAACCGGGCGCTGCTGATCGACCGCGCCCGCAAGCTGGAGCGGATGGGGCTGGCGACCGAACATACGCCGGGCGTCTGGACCATCTCACCCCGAGCCGAGCC
>CAZGXT010000225.1:0-3964 GCA_964529675.1 uncultured Caulobacterales bacterium | reverse complement strand
CTCTCCAACATGCAGGACGGGAAGGAGATCCGGAATTATCTGCAGCGCTTTTCGACTGTCGATCAGTCGCGCTTCGCCGTCATCAAGATTGGCGGCGCGATCCTGCAGGAGCAGCTGAAAGAGACCGCGGACGCGCTCGCCTTCCTGCACACGGTCGGGCTCACCCCCATCGTCATCCACGGCGGCGGCCCTCAGCTCGATGCGACCTTGAAGGATCGCGGCATTGAGACGCCGAAGATCGACGGCCTGCGCGTCACTGACGCCGCGACGATGGACGCCGCGCGCGACGTTTTCATCGGCGAGAACATCAAGCTCGTCGAAGCAGTCAGGGCCGAGGGCGTCGAGGCGGACGGCATCGTCGCCGGCGTCATCGAGGCCGATTATCTCGACAAGGAAAAGTACGGCTATGTCGGAGAGCCGACCAATGTGCGGCTCGGAATGCTGCGCTCGATCGTCAACTCCGGCGCGGTTCCCATTCTCACCTGCCTCGGCATCGCTCCGGGCGGGCAGCTTCTCAACATCAACGGCGATTCAGCGACGCGCGCCGTCGTCGCGGCGCTGCAGCCGCTGAAGGTCATATTCCTCACCGGCACGGGCGGGCTTCTCGATAAGCACAAGCGCCTGATGCACTCGATCAACCTCGCCTCCGACTATGAAAAGCTGATGAAGGCCGACTGGGTCAACGGCGGCATGCGGCTGAAGCTCGCCGAGATCAAGAAGCTCCTCGACGCCTTGCCGCTGACCTCGTCCGTCTCGATCACGACGCCGCAAGGCCTGGTGCGGGAGCTGTTCACCCATGGCGGCTCCGGCACGCTTATTCGCCAGGGCGAGGCGATCCGCACCTTCACGACGAAGACACGATTGGACCGTGAACGGACGATCGCCCTCGTCGAAGCCGCGTTCGGCCGCAAGCTCAAAGCCGATTGGTGGGAGAGCCTCGACATCCACCAGGTATACATGTCTGAGAAATATCGCGCCGGCGCGATCCTGACCAAGATCGACGACTTCATCTATCTTGATAAATTCGCGGTGACGGAGGAGGCGCGCGGCGAGGGGCTCTCGCGCACCATCTGGCGCCAGTTCACCAAGCAGAACCCCGTCTTCTGGTGGCGCTCGCGCACCGCCAACAATTTCAATTCGTTTTACAACGACATGGCGACGGGCTGCGTAAAACGGGGCATGTGGACCGTTTACTGGATAGGCGAAACCGACTGGCGCCGCATCGAACGCACTGTCGAGCAGGTGGCCGCGCTGCCGGCGTCGTTTGAAGGCTAGCGGAGTGCGCCGGCCTTAGAAAAGGACGCCACTTTACGGGCTAGGCCTTACGCACTACGCACTACGCACCATGACGGAACCCTACCTTATCGGGCTTGTGGGCGCGCGCGGCCATACCGGCCGGGAGCTGATCCGCTCGATCGCCGGGCATCCGGAATTGATGCTCGCTTACGCGGTCAGCCGCGACTATGCCGGCCGCAAGGTTTCCGAGATCGCGCCGGAAGACAAGGACGAGTGCATCTTCGAAGCGCTTGATCCGCCGGAAGTCGCGCGGCGGCGGGCCGACGCCGTCATTCTTGCGCTGCCCGACGGCGCCGGCGCGCCATACGTCGAAGCGATTGAGAGATCGGCGCCTGAGAAGATTGTCGTCGACCTTTCCGCTGATCATCGTTTCAATGATCGCTGGGCCTACGGCCTTCCTGAGCTTCATCGCGACAAGATCAAGGGGTCGGCGCGCATCGCCAATCCAGGCTGTTATGCGACGGCTATGCAGCTCAGCGTGGCCCCGCTCCTGCCGTTGCTGGGCGGCGTTCCGGCGGTGTTCGGCGTCTCCGGATATTCAGGGGCCGGAACAACGCCTTCGCCGCGGAATGATCCTTCGCGCCTTGCCGACAATCTGATGCCCTACAAGCTTGTGGGGCACAATCATGAGCGCGAGGCGACCCGCCATCTCGGCCATGCCGTGCGGTTTTTCCCGCATGTGCATCCGGCGTTTCGCGGTCTTCTGGTCACGGCGCATGTCCCGCTCGCCGCGCCGCTCGACCGGTCCGCGCTGCAGAAGCGCTTTCACGAGTATTACGACAGCGAACCGCTCATCGCGCTGCAGGATGAGCCGCCGGAGCTGCGCGACGGGGCCGGGCGCACGGGCGTGCTTATCGGCGGCTTCGACGTCGGCGCCGGCGGCGTCAGCGCTGTCGTCGTCGCGGCGGAGGACAATCTGCTGAAGGGCGCGGCGGTGCAGGCGATCCAGAATCTCAACATCGCGCTCGGGATCGACGAATTCGCCGGAATCCTGTGACCGCCTACCGGCCGAGATAGAGCCGCTCGGCCTTGAAATCGATCGCGAAATCGCGCGACGCGAGGAGATCGGCGCCGATCAGCCCGTAACGAAGGCGCTGCACGCCAAGTTCGTCAAAAAGCGGGGCGTCATAGACCCACAGGACTTTGCGCTGCCAGGTCCGCCGCCCGACGGTAACCGTTCGAAAAATACCGGCATTGACGCGCGTGCGGTCGTCGAACACGTCGTCGAGGCGCGTGCCCGTCGTGCTTGTCCGCCCTGCCGTGACGATGAGGCTGTTCGCCAGGATCGCCTTGCCGGCGGCGAAATTGATCAGCGTCGTCGCAAGGCCGAGATCGACGATGAACTCGATCGGCTCGCCGTTGATGCGGCCCCGGGTCGTGTAGAGTTCGGCCCCTGTCGCCGCGAAACGCCTGAGCTTCATCGACGTCCTGCGCATTCGCGACGTCACTTCAGGCGGCAAGCCGTCGTGCTCATAAAGCGAAAGCGTGCGCCGGCGCACATCAAAGGCGAGTGCGAATCTTTCGAGAATGTCGAGGCCGAGGATGCCGGCCGGCGTTTCGCGCGGGGATTCCCAATCCTCCAGCACGACGCCGACATGATCCTCCGCGAGCGGAGCGCCCGCGACGAGATCGCCGATCTCATGGGGCTCGAAAGTCTTCACGCCGCTGATGCTGAGAACCCGCAGCGCCGGCCGGTCGACCCGCTCAAGCGCCGAGCGTCGCGCAAGATTCTCAAAAACGATCGTCAGCGTCGCGCCGGTGTCGACGATGAAGGGATAAGGGCCGCGTCCGTTCACCATGACATCGATGGTCAGCGCGCCTTCGTCCGTCACCTTGTAGGGGATGACGGCGAGCGGCGCGGATGCGCCCGCGGCGCTGAGCGCCGCGACCATCCCGGCGAAAAATGACAGAAACAGCCGAAAGGCGACCCCGATCATGCCCGGCATATTAGCCGGATCCGCCTCAAAGGGGCGCCCGCCAACGGGCGCAAATCCATGCAGTTGAGCCCGCCGGTCGTTCGTTCCGGCGCTTGTCGCCGAACGTGCGGCGCCAGCCGCAAGTTCCGGGCGGACCTCTCGGAACCAAAACGCCATAATCGCACCACGGAGGCGGTGAGTCGGACCTGTTCGAAACTGATGACGCTTGCTGGTCGGCGGTCCTCAACCGGGACCCTGCCGCTGACGGGCGGTTTTTCTCGTGCGTGCGGACGACAGGGGTCTATTGCCGCGCATCCTGCCCCGGCCGGCCGCACCGGAAGAACGTCTTTTTCGTCAAGACACCGTCGCAAGCGCGGGCTGCCGGGATGCGCGCCTGCAAGCGCTGCCGCCCAGATGAGGCCTTTCGCGCTGCGCCATGACGCCGCGCCGCCAAGGCCCTATATTTCCTCAGTTCAGGAGGGTTTCGTGCTTCATATCGTCAAAAAGCTGCCGGCGGGCGTGCAGGCGATCCTGTTCGTGCTTTCGGCGATCGGCGTCGCCGTGGGGCTAGCGCTTCTGGGCTAGGGCGCCCTTGCGGAACGATTTTTCCCGGCTATAACCCGCGCCTTCGTCGGTCGCCGGGCCCAATGGCATGCCTTGGCGGCCTTTTCTGCGCCCCGTTTGCGGGGCCCATTCAAGGGTAGCAAAATGCCGAAAATGAAGACCAAATCCTCCGCCAAGAAGCGGTTCAA
>CAZGXT010000224.1:0-3968 GCA_964529675.1 uncultured Caulobacterales bacterium | reverse complement strand
CAGGCCTCGAACAGCCCCGCCGCGCCCATGCCCTTGCCGATGCACATCGACACGATGCCGTACTTCTTCTGGCGGCGACGCAGTTCGCGCAGCACCACGCCCGTCATGCGCGAGCCGGTCATGCCGAAGGGATGCCCGATGGCGATGGAGCCGCCGTTGACGTTGTAGATCTCGTTGTCGATCTCGAGCTTGTCGCGGCAGTAGAGGCACTGCGAAGCGAAAGCCTCGTTCAGCTCGATGAGGTCGATGTCGGAGAGCCTCAAGCCCGCGTACTTCAGGAGCTTCGGGATCGCGAAGATCGGCCCGATGCCCATCTCGTCCGGCTCGCAGCCGGCAACGGCCCAGCCACGGTAGTAGGCGAGCGGCTCGAGCCCGAGTTGCTGCGCGCGCTTCTCGCTCATGAGCAGCGTCATGGACGCGCCATCGGAGAGCTGCGAGGCGTTGCCGGCGGTGACCGAGCCACCCTCCTCGAAAGCCGGCGGCAGGCTGGCCAGGCCGGCCAGCGTGGTGTCGGCGCGGTTGCACTCGTCACGATCGACCACGCCATCGACGATGGCGGTCTCCTTGGTGTCCTTGTTGACGACCTTCTTCCACTTCACCTGCATGGGCGCTATTTCGTCCGCCACCTTGCCGGCCGCGACCGCCGCCGCGTAGCGCTGCTGGCTCTGCAGCGCGTAGGCGTCCTGCTGCTCGCGGGTCACGTTGTAGCGCCGCGCCACGACCTCGGCGGTGTTGCCCATCGCCATGAAGATGGCCGGCTTCTCCGCCAGCAGGCGCGGATGCTCGTCGAACTTCGCGGGGGTGCCGCGCTCGAGGCCGGTGATGGACTCGACGCCGCCGGCAATCGCGATGTCGCCGCAGCCGCTCATGATCTGGGTGGCGGCGATGGCAATCGCGTTCAGGCCCGAAGAGCAGGCGCGGCTGATGGTCGCGGCCGACACCGAGATCGGCAGCTTCGACAGGGCCACCGCGTAGCGCGCGACGTTCGCCGACTGCTCGCCGATCTGCCGCGCCGCGCCGACCATCACGTCGTCCACCTCGGCCGGGTCCACCGCCGGGTTGCGCGCCAGCAGACTGTCGATGCAGTGCGCGACCAGGGAGTCCGCGCGCGTGAGGTTGAAAGTGCCGCGATGGGCCTTGGCGAGGCCGGTGCGGATGTTGTCGACGATGACGACCTGGTTCATGGCGATCCCTGGGGCTGTGGGTGGATGAGGGGCGTATTGTAGGGCCGATTTCAATCGGCCAATGCCGCGGCGCTCGAAGCCGTGCATGGCGGGTTGAAACCCGCCCTACAGGCTCATTTCCTCCCACGCCCGCGAGCGCCACCTGGCCAGCATCAGCACCCCGACCAGGCTGACGTAGGCCACCGCGGCGGCCCAGCCGCCGGCGGCGCCGAAGCCGTACTGGGGCAGGAAATCGACGAAGCCCTGCCCGGGGGCGAAGGCCAGGCTATGGGCGAGCGGCACGAAGAAGCACCAGGAGAGCCCCAGGATCAGGAGCGCCGGCACGGTCGCATCGCCGGCGCCGCGCAGGCAGAAGCTCGCGCCGAGGATCATGCCGTCGAAGAGCTGGTAGGCGCCGGCCAGCCACATCAGCGTCACGCCGATGCGCACCACGTCCGCGTGCAGCGGATCCGAGGGGTCGATGAAGAGCGAAACCGTCCACGGCGATACCAGCCCGAGCAGCAGCCCCAGCCCGCCCATGTAGGACATGGCGATGAGGATCACGCGGTTGCCGAGCCTGCGCGCCCAGGCGCGCGAGCCCGCGCCGATGGACTGGCCGACCAGGGTGGTGCCGGCGAGCGCGATGCCGATGGCCGGCATGTAGGCGAGCGAGGTCAGCATCATCACCACCTGCGAGGCCGCGCCGTCGGCCGGCGAGAGCTTCACGATCATGAGCTGGAAGAGCGCGAAGCCGAACAGGTCCGCGGCGAGCCCGATGCCCATCGGCAGCCCCAGGCGGAACTGGCGCAGCAGGCTGGTGAGATTTAGGCGCCAGGTGAGGCGCGCGCGATAGCGGGCGAATTCCGGCGCGCCGAGGAACAGCGCGAGCGCGCACACCAGACCCGCGCCGGTCGCGCAGTTGGTCGCCCACGCCGCGCCCGGCACGCCCCACTCGAAGCGGAACACGAAGAGCCAGGCGAGCAGCGCGTTGACCGTGAGCGTGACCAGGTTGATCACGAGCGTGAGGCGCGCGTGCCCGGTGCCGTTGAAGAAGCCGAGCACCGCCCACAGCGCGACGCCCAGGCCCGCGCCCAGCATGCGCGGCTGCCAGAACTGCAGCGCCAGCGTCTGCACCTCGCCCTCCAGCGCGAAGGGCGCGAGCAGGCGCGCGCCCGACAGGCCGAGCAGCACGAACAGCGGCGCGGTGAAGAGCGAGGCCCACAGCGCCACCCAGGTGGCGTGCGAGGCCCGCGTCCAGCGCCGCGCGCCGTGGGCCTGCGCGACCACGGTCTGCACCGCCATCGCCACCCCGCCCAGGAGCCCGATGAAGACGATCACCAGCCAGTGCACGGCACCCATGCCGGCCATGGCGATGCTGGAGATGTGGCCCACGAACCAGGTGTCGGTCAGGTTGAGCCCGGCCTGGATGGCGCTGTTCAGGATCAGCGGCCAGGCGAGCGAGAACACCGCGCGGCCGTCGATCTGGGGCCGCCCGTCGGCATCGAAACGCTGCGCGGGCAGGACTGGGCGGCTCGGGGTGTGCATGGGGCCGGAGAGTGTACCCGCGGCCGAGGTCCGGCGCGTGTCCGCCGCTTGCGCCGATCGCGGATTGGGCGGCGCGAATGCGTGTGACAAGCTGTCACGGCGCGCGGCGCGGCGTTGCCAGCGACGCCGTGGCTGCCGACAATTCCGCCTTCAACGCTCCCGGAGATTCGCGATGGATTACGACGTACTGATCGTCGGCGCCGGCTTCGCCGGCATGTACATGCTGCACCGCCTGCGTGGCAGCGGCTACTCGGCCCAGGTGCTCGAAGCCGGCGACGGCGTCGGCGGCACCTGGTACTGGAACCGCTACCCGGGTGCGCGCTGCGACGTGCAGAGCATCGACTATTCCTTCTCCTTCAGCCCCGAACTCGAGCAGGAGTGGGAATGGAGCGAGAAGTACGCCACGCAGCCCGAGATCCTGCGCTACGCCAACCACGTGGCCGACCGTTTCGACCTGCGCCGCGACATCCGCTTCGGCACGCGGGTCCTGCGCGCGAGCTTCGACGACCGCCTGGGCCTGTGGCGCGTGACGACCGCGAAGGGCGAGACCTTCAGCGCGCGCTACTACATCATGGCCACCGGCTGCCTGTCGGTGCCGAAGGACATCGACATCCCGGGCCGCGAGACCTTTGAGGGCCGCACCTATCACACGGCGAACTGGCCGCGGGACGGGGTCGACTTCAGCGGGCAGCGGGTGGCGGTGATCGGCACGGGCTCGTCCGCCATCCAGTCCATTCCGATCATCGCGCGCCAGGCCGCCCAGCTGACGGTGTTTCAGCGCACGCCGGCTTTCAGCCTGCCGGCCGGCAACCGCCCGCTCGAAGCCGACGAAGTGCGCGCGGTGAAGGCGAGCTATCCCGCGCACCGCGAAGCCTCGCGCCACTCGGTGTTCGGTGTGCCGGACCTGGTGGCGGAGAAATCGGCGCTGGAAGTGAGCGAAGCAGAGCGGCGCGCGGTCTACGAGCGCGGCTATGCGAGTGGCACCCTGAACCAGATGCTGCTCGCCTTCACCGACCTCCTGATCGACGCCCGCGCCAACGACACCGCCGCGGAGTTCATGCGCGAGAAGATTCGTACCATCGTCAAGGACCCCGCCACCGCCGAGGCGCTCTGCCCGCGCGACTTTCCCTTCGGCACCAAGCGGCCCTGCCTCGACACCCAGTACTACGAGACCTACAACCTGCCACACGTGTCGCTGGTGGATCTGCGCAAGACCCCCATCGAGACCATCACGGCGCGAGGCGTGCGCAGCGGCGGCAC
>CAZGXT010000223.1:0-3974 GCA_964529675.1 uncultured Caulobacterales bacterium | reverse complement strand
AAATTCTACGCAGAGTCACCGCGCGTCAGTCGTCGTGGATGCGCGTGATCTTCGAGCCTTCGAGCGCGAGATTGTACATCAGGCCCTTGCCGTCATAGACGAAGGCGACGACCGGCTGATTGAGCTGCTTGGTGTCGATCTGGCCGCCGGCGTCGAGCGTGATGACAGCGACGGAGGCGTCGACGCCAATTTCCCAGCCCTGGCTCGAGCGGAACTTGTCGAGCGCGCCCTGGTCGAGGAAGACGATGAGCTGCCGCCTCGCCTGTGCGCCGAGCTGGAAGCCGATCGAGGCCGCGCCCGACGAGTAATAGGCGACGGTCTTGCCGCCGATGCGCAGGGCGCCCTCGCCATATTCGCCGCCGATGCCGATGCCCGCCTTCTTGATCGACGGAAAAACCAGAACGCCGACCGCCCGGCTCAGGACGGCGTCGGCTCCGCCGATCTGGTCGCGAAATTCAGAAAGCGCCTTGTTGACGCGCCGGTCAATCTTTTCTTTGGAAGCCGCCTCGGCGGCGCCGGCGAAAGCAAACAGCGCCGCAAAAAGCGCCAGCACAAGGCGGTTGAGGGTCAGGGCCATCGGGCGTCCTCCATCGATTGCGAACGGGGTTTTTCTCCGGCCTTCTTGGGCCGAAATGGGGCGCGGCGGCAAGTTCTGACGTGTTTGTCACGAAGATAACGCAGGCGTGAGGGCGGCCCGCCGCTACGCGGTCCAGTGCGCGATGATCTCCATCACCTCATGAGGGTTGCGGCCGGAAGCGTCGATCCATTTCTGCGACGGGCCTTTCCAGCGCGACCGGGCCCAGTCGACGGCTCCGTTTTTCCTGAAAACGACGCCTTCCTTCTTGAGGCGGCGGCGCTGTTCCTCCGCGCCCGAATGATCGGCGGGCGCGCCTGAGGCGGTGACGATGCGATACCAGGGAAGGCCCTTCGGCGCAGAGTGAAGCGCGCGCGCGACCTGCCGCGGCCCGCAGCCCGGAACAAGGCTCGCGATCATGCCATAGCTTGCGGCTTCGCCGGCGGGCACTTCGAAGATGAGCGCGTGGATGGCGGCGTCGTCTATCGTCACGCCACCTCGAACAGGCCCGCCGCGCCCATGCCGCCGCCGACGCACATGGTGCAGACGACATATTTCGCCTTGCGGCGTTTGCCTTCGATCAGCGCGTGGCCGACCATGCGCGCGCCCGACATGCCGTAGGGGTGGCCGATCGAAATCGCGCCGCCATTGACGTTGAGGAGTTCGTTCGGAATGCCGAGCTTGTCGCGGCAATAAAGAACCTGCACGGCGAACGCCTCGTTCAATTCCCAGAGGCCGATGTCGTTCATCCGTAGGCTGAACTTCTCCAGGAGCCTCGGCACCGCGTAAACGGGCCCAATGCCCATTTCATCGGGATGCGTGCCGGCGACCGCCATGCCGCGATAAATCCCGAGCGGCGCAAGTCCGCGGCGCGAAGCCTCTTTCGCTTCCATGACGACGGCGGCCGACGCGCCGTCGGAGAGCTGCGAAGCGTTGCCGGCGGTGATGTGCTTGCCTTCGGTGACTTTCTGTCCGCCCTTGAAGACGGGTTTCAAGCCTTTGAGCGCGTCGAGCGTCGTCTCCGGGCGATTGCCTTCGTCTTTCTCGATCGTGAGCTTGTGTTCGCTCGTCGCGCCCGTCGCCTTGTCGGTCATCATCATGACGGAGGGGAGGGCGACGATTTCGTCGTTGAACTTGCCGGAAGCTTGCGCCGCGTGCGTCCTCTGCTGCGATTGCAGCGAATACTCGTCCTGCGCGTCGCGGCTGATCTTGTACCGCTCGGCGACGATCTCCGCCGTCTCGATCATCTGCATGTAGGTTTCGGGAAGGTTCTGCAGCAGCCATTTGTCCGGCCGCACGAACATGTCGCCGGTCTGGTTCGTCGAGATCGATTCAACGCCGCCGCCGATCGCGACCTGCATGTTGTCGGCGATCACCTGCTTGGCCGCCGTCGCGATCGCCATCATGCCGGAGGCGCATTGCCGATCGAGGCTCATGCCGGAAACGCCGATCGGGAAGCCGGCGCGCAAGGCCGCCTGCCGGGCGACGTTTTGAAAAGCGGTCCCCTGCTGGATCGCGCAGCCCATGATGACGTCTTCGACCTCGGCGGGATCGGCCTTCGCCCGCGCGAGAGCGTGCTTGATCGCATGCGCGCCGAGCTCCTGCGCGCTCGTCGCGTTGAAGGCGCCGCGATAGGCCTTGCCGATCGGCGTGCGGGCGGTCGAAACGATAACGGCTTCACGCATGGGTCGCGCTCCTTTACTTGCTTGCGGAGGCTTGCGCCTTCGCCATGAAGTTCATGTTCGGCCCGGCGCTGGTGTCGTAATAGCGGACCGTCGACTGGTCGGAGATCTTGTCCCACAGCGCCGCGATGTTCTCCGGCGTCTGCTCCGCAGGCGGAAGATAGACGCCGTCGGTCTCGGCGACATAGGCGCGCGCATAGCCGCCGGCCGCGCAAGAGAGGATCGCGCGCGAGGGGGCGTCCTCGCTGACGAGATAAAGAAGCCCCGCCGTGATCGCCTCCGGCGTCATCTGCGCGAGTATCGCCTCGGGAATGCCGATGTCCTCGGTCATGCGCGTGCGCGCAGACGGCGCGAGCAGGTTGACGCGGATGTCGTACTTCCCGCCTTCAAGATGAAGCGCGTTCATGAAGCCGATCATGCCGGCCTTCGCCGCGCCGTAATTCGCCTGCCCGAAAATACCGTAAAGGCCCGACGGCGAGGACGTGCAGACGATGCGCCCGTAATTCTGCCGGCGCATGATCTCCCACACCGCCTTGGTGCAGGTCGCCGTGCCGACGAGATGCACGTCGATGACGGCGCGGAAATCCGCCATCTCCATCTTCGCGAACGTCTTGTCGCGGAGAATCCCTGCATTGTTCACAAGGATGTCGACGCGGCCCCATTTCTTCATCGCGGCGTCGACCATTGCGGCGACGTCGGGCTCCTTCGTGACGTTGGCGCCGTCGGCGACGGCCTCGCCGCCGCCCTTCCGGATTTCCTCGACGACCGTTTCGGCTGCGGAAAGCGACGCGCCCGTGCCGTCGCGCGCGCCGCCGAGGTCGTTGACGACGACTTTCGCCCCGCGCGCCGCGAGCGCGAGCGCATGAGAGCGCCCGAGGCCGTTGCCTGCGCCGGTGACGATCGCGACCCTGCCGTCGAACCTGATAGCCAAGGCGATGCTCCCTATTTCGAATGAACGATGACGAGCGATTTCACCGACTGCGCGATGAAGCAGTTCTCATGCGCGTCGTGATGCATTTTCTTAAGGGTCGCCGCGTCGACTTCGACGCCCGGCGCGAAAGTGACTTTCGGATGCAGATCAACGCTCGTCACGGCGAGCTTGCCGTTCGAGTTCTTGTCCATCCGCCCGACGGCGCGGTCATGATAGGCGTCGACGGTGAGCTTCTTTTTCGAGGCGATCGCGAGAAACGTCAGCATGTGGCAGCTCGACAGCGCGGCGACGAAGGCCTCTTCCGGATCGACGCGGTCGGGCTCGCCCTTATAGCCGGGCGCAGCCGAACCCGGCACCGTGACCCCGCCGTCGAAGCGCCATTCATGCGCGCGGTTATAGTGGTCGTAGCCGAAATTTTCCGTCTGGCGCTTCCAGTCTATCTCCGCAACATGTTCCGACATGGCGTCCTCAATTACCATCCTTCGGGACGGTTCTCTTCAGCGTGAAGATTTCGCTTCATCCTGGGGAGCGGCCCTTTTGGGCCGAGTCACCAAAGATCACACGAATTGCATCGAAATCCATTCCGCCATCAGGGCGGGCTTGTCCTCGCCTTCAATCTCGACCTTCACGGCGTATTTGAACTGCCACTGGTTCGGCGCCTTCTCTTCGGCGCTCATCAGCGTGAAGTGGCCGCGAATGCGCTTGCCGGATTTCACCGGCGCCATGAACCGAACTTTGTCGAAGCCGTAATTGACGCCCATCTTGACGCCTTCGAGGACGAGAAGCG
>CAZGXT010000222.1:0-4065 GCA_964529675.1 uncultured Caulobacterales bacterium | reverse complement strand
CTGCTTGCACGCGCGGCGTCCGCGCGGGCGATGCGCGAGGCCAGGCGTTCGACCACTTCATCATGATCGTCGCTGACGGGGACGGAAGCGGCGACGGCGACGGCGGGCGCGTCTTCCTGCCCGCTGTCGTGAGACTCATCTTTCGCAGCGGCCGCGAACGCCGGCGCGCCGGTGCGGAAGAGCGCAGCAAGGTCTTCCATCAACAACGGCTCAAGCCCCAGATGGGCGCGAACCTCGTTCACCTGGCTCGGCAGGAATTGCGACAGCGTTCCGACTTTGCCGAGGTGATTGCCCTGCGCGGCGGCGAAGCCGAGACCTTTCAGCGCTGCAAGCGAGGCTTGGTCCTCGACGCCGACCGCTGTGATCGCCGCGTTCTTGGCGGTCGCAAGCTCGATGAGTTCAGAAATGGCGCTGAGTCCCGGCCCGCGAACCGTACGCGCAAAGCGCAGGATCGCCGCACCGCCGGTCTTGATCTCGGCGAAGGGAAAAGGATCGACGGAGTTCAGGAATTCATTTGCGCGGCCGCGCACTTCAATCGCCAGGCGCGCGCCGGTCTGCGCCAGGCGCTGCAACTGACGCGACGCCGTCGCAATGTCGGCGTCCACCGGCGGCATCGGGCATTCAAGCGTGATGAGTTCGGCGGGAAATCCCGCCTCGCGCGTCACGACGCTGAAATGCGAGGAAAAGCTCTCGTCCGAAAGATCGCTGAGAGCGAGGTTGATCGAGAAGCCAGGCGCATGCGGCCCGCGCCAGGCGCGATAGGCCGACAAAGCTTCGCCGAGAACATAGCGGGTAAGCTCACTCATCCGCCCCTGTGTTTCGAAGAACGAGATGAAGGCGCCCGGCGGCAAAACGCCGAGCGTCGGATGACGCCAGCGAATGAACGTCTCGACGCGCGCGAGCGCCCCGTTCCCGAGATCGAAGATCGGCTGAAACAGGACTTCGAAGTCGCGGTTCTTCAGCGCATTGTCGATGTCGAGGTTTGACAGCCGAACTGCCTGCGCGACCATTCAGTTCCCTCCGCCCGGCGGCCCTTGCGGCCGCCCGTCAGGCGCTTGTGAATCCCTGCCCCTCGCGCATCCTTTCTCGAAGCGGGTTAAACGACCCTGAACGGGCTTCGGTTGCGGCGGCGGACTGAGGACGACGAGCGATCATGTTGCGATTCAGGGAGCGGCGTAAACAGTTAATTTTCAATGAGAAACGCTGCGCGCACTCAATGCTCGAACTGCTCTCGGAGGATGCGTTCGTCGAGCGACTGGCCGCGGTCGAACAGGACCGCCATCGAAATATCGCGGTTTTCCGCGATCTCGACATCGACGGCGTTGCGGATCTCTTCATTGTCGGCGACGGCCGAAACCGGCCGCTGCTCGGCCTCCAGCGCCTCGAACCGGACCACCGCATCATGGGGCAGCAGCGCCCCCTTCCACCGCCGGGGCCGGAAGGCGCTGATCGGCGTCAGCGCCAGCAGGTCGGCGCTGATCGGCAGGATCGGCCCATGCGCCGACAGGTTATAGGCGGTCGAACCCGCAGGGGTCGCCAGGAGCACGCCGTCGCAGGTGAGCGATTCCATCCGGACCTTGCCGTTCACGTGGATCCTTACCCGCGCGCTCTGGCGGGTCTGCCGGAACAGCGAGACCTCATTGATGGCGAGCGCCCGGTGGATCGCACCGCCGGCGTCCATCGCCTTCATCGCCAGGGGGTGGATGACCGCGCTCTCGGCCTCCCCGATCCGGTCGGGAAGCGTTTCAAGATCCGGGGTGTTCATCAGAAATCCCACCGTCCCGCAATTGACGCCGTAGACGGGCTTTCCCGCCTTCATGTAAGCGCGCAGCGTCTCCAGCATGAATCCGTCGCCGCCGACCGCAACAATGACATCGCACTGCGCGGGCCCATAATCGCCAAAACGCTCGCGCAAGGCCGCAGCGGTTTCGACCGCCTGCGGCTTGGCGCTCGACAGGATGCACAGGCGCATGGCGGACAAGGACGGCCTCCAGTTTGAGGAAGCTTACGCCGCGCCGCGCCCCTTCGGGAAGCCGAGGACTGCCGCCAAGCTTCGCCAAGGTCGGCCGGTCTGTTAGACTTTGCGAAAATCGGGAGGAAGCGACATGAACACGCCATCGAAAATGGCTGAGACCGTGGGCCGGGCGCCGGGCTTTGACCTGCCGGACCCGAAGTCCCTGCCCTCACTCAAGGGCAAGGTCTCGGCGGAGGAATGGCGTCTGCGTTGCGAGCTCGCCGCGACCTATCGGCTGGTCGCGATGTATGGCTGGGACGACATGATCTTCACGCATATCTCGGTGCGCCTGCCGGCCGAGAATGGCGAGGAGCGGTTTCTTCTCAATCCCTACGGCCTATTCTTCGAGGAGATGACGGCGTCCGCGCTGATCAAGGTCGATCTGAAGGGAAACGCCGTGCAGGAGACGCCTTATTTCACCAATCCCGCCGGCTTCACTATTCACTCGGCCCTGCACATGGCGCGCGAGGATGCGCATTGCGTGCTGCACGTTCACACGCCCTACGGCGTCGCCGTGTCGGCGCAGCAGGACGGACTGAAGCGCTATTCGCAATTCGCGATGATCGTTCACGACGACGTCGCCTATCACGACTATGAAGGCATCGCGACGGACCTTGACGAGCGCGAGCGGCTGGTGCGCGACATCGGCAATCACGGCTTCATGATCCTGCGCAATCACGGCACGCTTACAGTCGGCGTGAATTGCGCGACCGCGTTTCTGCGGATGTATTTTCTAGAACAGGCGTGCCGCGCGCAGATCCTGGCGCAATCGGACACCAAGCCTCCACGCGAGGAGCCGCCGTCAATGGGCGCGAAAGTCTTGCAACAGGGCGCGCCGGCCTTCGCCGCGGGCCTCGGCGACAATCTCGCCTGGCCGGGACTGATGCGCAAACTTGCTCGGGTTAATCCTGGCTATGACCAGTAGGCGCTCAGCTCACTCGATCGCGTAGACGACTGACACCGAAGCGCCGACCGACTGCTCGCCGGCGGCGATCGGGACGGTCTTGGCTTCCAGCGTATCCGCCCGGACCGCGACGGGATAGGGCCCCGGCGCGGCGGTGAAGCTGTCTGAAATCTGCAAGACGCGGCCAAGCTTCACGCCCGCAGCCTCCGCGTAGAGCCCTGCGCGCTCGCGCGCATCCGCGACCGCTGATTTTCGCGCGTCGTTGAGAAGCGGCTTGGGATCTGCAAAGCCGAACGAAATGGAATCGAGCCGGTTCGACCCGGACGCGACCGCCCTGTCGATGACGCCGCCCGCCTTTTCGAGATTGCGCAGTTTTACGCTGATGGTGTTCGTCGCCTGATAGCCGATCAGACGCGGGGCGCCGCCTTCACGCGAATAATCATAGCGAGCGCCGACCGACAGGTTCGACGTCTGAATGTCCTTCTTGTCGACGCCGGCGTCGCGCAGCGTCTTGATCGTCGCTTCCATTTGCGCGGAATTCTTCCGCAGCGCCTCCGATGCGGTGGCGCCGTCCGATTCAACGCCGAGCGTGAGATAGGCCATGTCCGGCGCCTTCGTCGCTTCTCCGTTTCCGGTGACGATGATGGTGCGGGCGTTCTCCCAGCCTTCGGCGGCGGCGGGCGCGGCGGCGAGCCCTGCGGCAAGAATGGCGAGGACAGGGACAGCAGTGCGCATGGCGGTATCTCCTCTTCTGAAGGCGGAGAGAAGGCGCGCTCCCCGGCGAAATCAAGGCCGAAAACAGGGGGAATGCGGCCTTGGGGCGCAACCGCGATGCTGATATACGCCTCGCAACGCTTTCGGGCCGCAATGCCCGCCCGAAGCGGGCCTGTAGCTCAATGGTCAGAGCTGGCGGCTCATAACCGCTAGGTTGGGGGTTCGAGTCCCTCCAGGCCCACCAATTACGCAATAAAATCAATTATTTAGCGGTAGCAAAAAATTTTGGGTCACAGGTTTTCGCCGTTTTTAACCGTTTTGGGTCACAGAATGGGTCACACCGCACATGCGCTAGGCCCGAAAAACGGAACAGCGAAACACCATGAAAACACTCCGCATGACGGACCGTTGGGTACGGACGATTTCAGTCAAA
>CAZGXT010000221.1:0-4092 GCA_964529675.1 uncultured Caulobacterales bacterium | reverse complement strand
GCGCGCAATGTCACGCCAGGGACGCAAAGACATGGTCGATCCTCTAAAGGCCGGACATTCCGCCGCGTCCGCCACCTCTATCGGGCGAAATGGCGACGGCGCTCAGTCTCGCTTTTGCTCAAAACCAGCCGAAAAAGCAACGCGGCGGGTGACGCCGATCAGGACGGGCGGTCAAACCGCAACGTCACTTGTTGCTCAAAGGACGGCCTTGGCGCGCCGCCGACCATTCGGGGCGAGAAGCGCCAGCGTTTCAAGGCGTTGAGGGCGGCCCGGTCAAAGCAGGCGTTGGAGGACGCGGCGACCCGTGAATTGACGACGGCGCCGTCCGGCGTGATCGTGAAGGCTAGGGCGACGGTCTCCGACGCATCGGCGGCCGCCTCGCATTCAGGCGGGTAAACCGGCTCCACGCGCTCAAGGATCTGCGCCTCGACGGTCCCGTCGGCGGCGTCCGGCGCGGCCTGGGCGGCGATGGCGGCCGGTAGCGGATCAACAATCGCCTTGACGCTCTCCGCCGGTTGCAGGGGCACGCGATCAAGTTTGAGGGGGACTGTGGTTTGACGCGGCTGCGTTATCGAAAGCCCGCACCAAATCATGAAAGCCAAAATCGCGAGGACCGCCAGCAGCGACAGCCGCGACGGCTCCTGCGGCTGCGCCGCGGGTCTTGACTGGTTGTGGACATGGGCCGCCGACGGCGCGGCCTTTTGCGCGACCGCCATGCCCGCTTCGGTTTTGAAGCGTTCGATGACCGGCTCCGGCTCAAGGCCGAGGGCTTCGGCGTAGGCGCGCACGAAGCCGACACCATAGGCGCGGTTCGGCAGCCGCTCGATCGCCATCTGCTCGATCGCTTCGATATAGCTCGCCTTGATGTGGGTGCGCTCGCTGATGGTTGCGAGCGAGAGGCTCTGTTGCGCGCGCACCGCTTCAAGGTAGGGCCCGACGCTTGGGAAATTCTTCGGATCGATCTCCGGCGCCCTGAGGCGCGCCCGCGCATCGTTCAACTCGAATATTTCAGCAGAGGTGTTCTGTCCTGACACAGTCGCGCTACCCTTACGCCACACGGAGACTCGTTTACCGTATCGGTTCTGCAAACGATACCGCCGCGGGCCTTTTATTCGGCCATCAGCGCCATGATTCGCAGACGCTGCGCGTCGACTAGCAGCAAGCGCGCCAAGGAATGATTTCCACAGCCGTTAAACTTGCCGCACGGGGATCAGGGAAGCTGCACGCCGTCTTCCGCAAGGTACTTTGCAAATTCCCGCCGGACCGGCGATTTCACCCTTGCAGGGCCCTCAAGCCACTCAGCGACGCCGGCGGCGTTAATGGACCGCAACAGCCGCCGGAACGGCCCGATTGCGGAGGCAGGCGCGGAAAAGCGACGAAGGCCGGCCCCGATCAGCGCCGCGCCCATCAACGGATCGGCGGCCTGCTCGCCGCAAAAGGTCAGCGGCTTGCCGGCGCGATCGGCTGCTTCGGCGAGCCGGGCGATGAAGCTCAGGAACCCCGCATCCAGCGGATCAAATCGTCGCTGCGTCATTTCGGCGTCCCGGTCGGCGGCGAAATAGAATTGCGCGAGGTCGTTGCCGCCGATCGACAGGAAGTCGACGCGGGCGGCGATGTCGTCGATCCGCCACGCGGCCGCCGGCGTCTCGATCATCGCGCCGACGCGGATTTCAGAAGGCAAGGGCTTGCCGCGTCGATTGGCGAAATCAACCTCCCGGGCGATCAGGTCGCGCGCCGCATCGATCTCGTCCGGAACGGTGATCATCGGGAAGAGTATTTGCGCGACGCCGCCGGCGGACGCTGCGAGCAACGCGCGTAGTTGCGGCCTGAACAACCCGGGGCGATCAATCGCCATTCGAAGCCCGCGCCAGCCCATCGCCGGATTGGCCTCCGGTCTCACTTTCATGTAGGCGCCGGCTTTGTCCGCGCCGAGGTCCGCCGTCCGGAAGATGACCGGCTTGCCGCCCGCGAGCGCAAGAATTTGGGCGTAAAGCCTTTCTTGCGCGCCGGCGCGCGGCAATTGCGCACCGATGATGAACTGCAGCTCCGTCCGAAAAAGTCCGACGCCGACCGCGCCGGTGCTTTGAAGATGGCTCATGTCGAGCGGGATGCCGGCGTTCATGAAAAGCTCGACCGCGACGCCGTCCCTTGTCACCGACGGCAAGTCGCGTTCGGCGGCGAAGGCGGCCTGCTGCTCGGTCTGCAGCGCCTCCTTCTCGCGATAGCTGGCGATGACGTCGGTCGTGGGACGAATGAGCACATCGCCGCTTTCGCCGTCGACGATGACATCATCGCCCGCTTCAATTAGCCCGAGCGCGCTGTCGATGCCGGCGACAAGCGGAACGCCGAGCGCGCGTGCGACGATGGCGACATGCGAGGTCGGGGAGGCGTCAGCCACCACCAGGCCCTTGAGGCGCGATCTGTCGTATTCAAGCAGCTCAGCCGGTCCGAGCACGCGCGCCATCAGTATCGCCGCTTCGGGAAGCTCCGCCGCCGCAGCCGCTTCAGCGCCCGTCAGATGGCGCAGCAACCGACGCGACAGATCGTCGAGATCATGCATGCGCTCGCTGAGGTAGGGATCGGTGATCTGCGCCATGCGCGCGCGATTCTCGGCCTGCACCTGCTCGACCGCCGATTCCGCCGTCAGGCCCGACAACGCGGCGGCGCGCATGCGCTCTTTCCAGCCGCGGTCATAAGCGAAGAGCCTGTAGGTCTCGAGGACCTCCCGCGGGGCGTCCTCAAGCGTCTCGCGCGCGAGCATGGCGTCGACCGACGCCTGCAGCGCCTCGATGCCGAGATCGAGCCTTTCGGCCTCCGCCGCCGCGTCGGCCGCAAAAACCTTGTGCTTCGGCGTCGGGGGCTCGTGGAACGCAGCGCGCCCGCGCGCGACGCCGGGGACGACGCCGACGCCCTTCAGCCGTTCCGGGCGATGCAACATCGCGCCGACGTCTTCAGTCGTGCGCTGATCAAGAAGTTCGCCGGAAGCGGCGATTTCCGCCAGCAGCGTCGCGACCGCCGTCGCGGCGCCGACTTCTTCGTCCGTGTACCGCCGGCTGACGAGATTTTGAAGGACGAGCACGCCGAGCGACTTGCCCGAGCGGACGAGGGGAACGCCCAGAAAAGAATGCAGCGGGTCTTCGCCTGTTTCCGGCCGATAGGCGAAATTCGGATGCAGGGGCGCATCCGCCGTTACGAGCGGGCGCTGCGTTTCGGCGACGACGCCGACAAGCCCCTCGCCCCAGTTCAGGCGCGTCTTGTGGACCGCCTCGCGGTTGAGACCTTCGGTTGAAAAAAGCTCGAGCTCGTCGCTGGGGAGGCGAAGATAAATCGAGCAAACGTCCGACGCGACGTGGCGCGCGATCGCTTTCGTCAGGGAATCGAGCCGGTCCTGCGCCGTCGGCGCGACGGCGACGGCGTCGTGCATGCTTTTCAGCAAAGCCGCGATGCCGCCGGCGGCCTTGGCGGCGGCTTTGGCGCGGCGCGCGCTTTGGGGACGTCGCATCGCGGTTCAGGCCGCGCCTTCGCTGCGATCGAGGCCGTAAGCCTGGTGCAGCGCGCGAACGGCGAGTTCCCCATATTCAGCGGCGATCAGCACGCTGATCTTGATCTCGGACGTCGAGATATTCTGAATGTTGATGCCCTTATCGGCGAGCGCCCTAAACATGGCGGACGCAACGCCCGTATGGCTGCGCATGCCGACGCCGATGACCGATACTTTGACGATGTTCCGATCGGTCAGCATCTGATCGTAGCCGATCTTCGCCTTCGCAAGCGACAACGCTTCAATCGCGCGCGCAAGCTCGGAATCGGCCATCGTGAAGGAAAGGTTCGCGCCTGACTGCCGCGACGGGCTCTGCACGATCATGTCGATGTT
Source organism: uncultured Caulobacterales bacterium (assembly GCA_964529675.1). Taxonomy (GTDB): domain Bacteria; phylum Pseudomonadota; class Alphaproteobacteria; order Caulobacterales; family Parvularculaceae; genus Amphiplicatus. The sequence continues at coordinate 218 of CAZGXT010000221.1, read as the reverse complement.
GATCCCGGCGTCGGCGAGAAGGCCGAAGATCATCGACGCGCGGCCAGGTTCGTCCGGAACGCCCATCAGGCTGATCTTGGCTTCATCCTTCGACAGGGTGACGGCGCTGACGATTTGCTTTTCCACGATCTCATCCTCGTCGCAGATGACGGTGCCGGGGCTGGCGCGGTCCGGATCGTCGAAACTTGAAAGCACGCGTACGCGAACCTTGTAGGCCA
>CAZGXT010000220.1:2973-4101 GCA_964529675.1 uncultured Caulobacterales bacterium | reverse complement strand
TCGCCATGACCCCAGACCCCGCCGCCCTTACCGAAAAATTCGTCCGCGCCTCCGGGCCGGGCGGGCAGAACGTCAACAAGGTCGCGACCGCCGTTGAGCTTCGGTACGATACGGCGCTGGCGGCGATGCCCGAAGCGATGCGCACGCGGCTCTTGAAGCTCGCCGGCACGCGCGCGACGAAGGAGGGCGTCATCGTCCTCTTCGCCGACCGCTTCCGCACGCAGGAGAGAAACCGCGCCGACGCGCGCGAGCGCCTGCAGGCGATGATCGACAAGGCCGCGGTTCCGCCCAAACCGCGCATCGCGACGAAGACGCCGAAATCGCAAAAGAAAAAGCGCCTCGAAGGCAAGGCCCGCCGCGCCGAAATCAAACGCGGGCGCGGGCGGGTGTCGGGCGAGGATTGACCGCAGCGCAGCGCCTCACACGCCGTCCGGTCCCTTCAGCACCAGTTCCGATACGTCGCGAAAATCCCCGAGCCGTCCCTTGATGAAGCTGTTGAACGCGATCGAATAGCGCGGCTCCGTCGAGCCGTTCACCTGCACCATATGCTGCAGGCTTGAAGAGAAGAGGATCACGTCGTGCTTGCGCGGCGCGACAAGGTTCGCCGCGGCGTTATAAAGGTTGTTCTTCTCGCGCTCGGGCCGCAGCTCGATCTGCTGATAGGTGCGATGCCGGTCGAAGATCATGCCGGAAACCGGCTCCGGCAGGTCGGTGTAGTAAAACGATCCGGATACGATGGAATTCGAATGCGTATGGCCGTGCATGCCGACGCCCGGCGGATTGATCAGCGACCATGACTGGGTGATGTAAAGCCGCTGCTTCACGCCGAGGACTTCGGTCGCATAGGCGTCGAGCGTTTCCTGCACGGCTTTCTTGACGCTTCGAAGCGCCGGTTCCTCGAAGATGTAGAGGTTTTCGGAAATCAGATTCGACTTGTTGCGGATCATCGTGAGGTTCTTGATGAAGTCGACCTGCTCGGCGCTGATCGCGTGCCCGATATTGGCGCGCATGAACGGCTCCGCAAAAAGCGGCTGGATGTCGAACTTGACGGCGGTCATAGGTGTTCAATCCCCGAAGATCCGGCGTTTCCCCGCGCCGGATGTGAGCCCGCCGGCACTATGGCGCCGG
>CAZGXT010000220.1:0-2873 GCA_964529675.1 uncultured Caulobacterales bacterium | reverse complement strand
GCGCCGGCCGCCGCCGCCGCGTTCGCCCGGTCGAAACGGCTCCATGTCCCGAATTTTCTGGAAGCCTCGGACGCACAAGCGCTGTGGGCTGAATTCGCCGCGCAGCGCCAATGGAACTTCGTCATCTTCGCGCACGAAAAGAACATGGATCTTGATGCGGCGGGCTGGGACAGGCTCGACGCGGAGACCAAGCGCAAGGCGATCGCCATCGTGCATGAACGCGCCAACCGCGAATTCGCGTTCATGCACTACAAGCTCTCGCTCTACGATCGCTATCACGGCGGGCGCCAGCTGACGCCGGGACTGATCAGCTTTTTCGAATTCCTGAACGGCGAGGCGTTTCTCGGCTTTGCGCGCGCCGTCACCGGGCACGCCGACATCGCCTTCGCCGACGCGCAGCTGACGGCGTTCAACCCCGGCCACTTCGTCACCATTCACAACGACGATCTTGAAGGGAAAAACCGCCGCGCCGCCTATGTCTTCAACCTCACGCCGGAATGGCGCGAGGACTGGGGCGGCTACCTCAACTTCTTCGATGAGGACGGGCACGTCGTCGCCGGGTTCAAGCCGGCGTTCAACGCGCTGAACCTCTTCTCGGTGCCGATGCGCCACAATGTCGGCGCCGTCGCGCCCTTCGCCAGAAAGCCGCGCCTCGTCGTTTCAGGCTGGCTGCGCGCCGGCGCCGATCCGATGCGCGGGCGTCAAGGCTGAGATTTCAGCGCTTCGGCGCGTATAGCGTCAAGCGGATCTCGGCGAAGCCATTGTCCGGCCACAGACGATCGACGTCGATCGCGGTCCAAGCCGGATAGGGAGCGCTGAAGCGCCGCGCCTTCACCGCCATCAGGATGCGGCCCTGTCGCGGCAGGTCGGTGTGATAAGTCGTCATCTCGACGACGTCGCTCCAGTCTGCGCCGGCGGCCTTGATGATCTCTTCGAGCCGCCCGAAGGCCCGTTCAAATCCGGCCTCGATCGCCGCGTCGGTCGGCTCGGCGGGCTTGCCGTCTTCGCCGGTCGCGTAGCCGGCGACAACGCCGGAAACGAAGATGAAGTCCCCCGCGCGCGTCGCGGGAGAAAAGCCGTACTCGCTGACCTGCCATTGAAGGCCGGGAGGAACGATCGCCTCCAGCGGTTGGGCGAGGGCGGGTGCGGCTGTGAGCGCGACTAAAAGCGAAAGCATGCGCATTGGGCGAACTCCAGAAAAAGCGCTTGATAATGACTTCGGTCGATCGCGGAAAATCAGGGCCGCGTGATCACCCGCCGTTCGCCGCGCCGCAGGAACGCCCTGCCGCAGACCGGCTGCCGTCGCCGGCACCGCCGTCGCATGCTCGGCAAAACGGGAGGCGATCTTGAAATCAGGAATAAGCTGGGGCGCCGCCGCCCTCATGATGGTTTTGGCGCCGGCGCCTGCGATTGCGGCCGACTACCGTGCAGAAGCCCAAGGGATCGTCGACGAAATCGTCGCCACCCATCCGCGCGGACTGGAAATCGGGGCGTCGGCCGCCTTTGTCGATGCGAAAAGGAAGCTGCTGGAGAAAGCGCCGGACACGGATCTTCCCCATTACGCCGTCGCGCTTGGGCGCCTTTTTCACGCCGCCGATGACGGCCACACGGCGTCGATCCCGCTTTACGGCGCGGCGCCGGAGTTCAAGCAGCGTTACCCGCTGAAGCTCAAGCGTTTTGATGACGGGCTCTACGTCGTCGCGGCGAAAGGCGAGGCGGCGCGCTTGCTTGGCGGGAGGGTGACGGCGATCGGCGGGCGCAAGATCGACGCGCTCTTGCGCGATTTTGTCAGCATGCAGGCGTCAGGGAATCGCGCCTGGCCGGCGAACTGGTCTCCGGTCGGGATGACGGTCCCGGGGTTCCTCATCGGCCTTGACGCCGCGCCGTCGCTCGACGCCGCTGTCCGCTTTGAAGTCGCCTTCGCCGACGCCCGGCGCGCCAGCGCCAGGGTGCGCCCTTCGGCGGACGCGCATCAGGGACTGTCGGCGATCGTTCGACCGTCCTCGCCGCTCGCCGCGGCGGGCGATGGAACGGAAAACTACGCCGCCGAAGTCGCGGAGGGGCGCGCGCTTGCGATCGTCATCGGCGCGATGGACGACCTGCCAGCGAAATCGATGCGGGACTTCTCGATCGAGGCGATCAGGGCGGTCGCGACGACGAAAGCAGAACGCCTCATCATCGACATCCGCGACAATGGCGGCGGCAACAATCTGCTGGCCGAACCTTTGCGCCGGATGATCGTCAAGAGCCGGTTCAACCGGCGAGGGGGCCTCTACGTGCTCACGTCGCCGCAGACTTTCTCCGCCGCGCAGAATTTCGCGACACGGCTGGAGCGGGAGACGGAGGCGATCTTTGTCGGCGAGCCGACCGGCGGTTCTCCCAATCATTTCGGCGACGCGAAATTCGCGACGGGGCCGCAATCCGGCATCCCATATTTCATATCCACCCTGCGCTGGCAGGATTCCCCGCCCCTCGACGATCGCGACTGGATCCTTCCCGACATTCCCGCGCCGCCCGTCTTCGCGGACTATGGCGCGGGCCGCGATGCGGCGCTTGCCGCCGCGCTCGCAGACCGTCCCGCGGAGGAGCCGCTCGAAACCTGGGCGCGTCGCGTGATGCAGCCCTGGGACCGCGAAAGCCAGAAAAAGGAGTGGCGCTTCTTCTACGAAAAAGGATGAGCGCGAGAATCTTCTTCGCCTCGCGGCGCGGTTCCGCTATGGGGGCGCCGCAAGCGTTGAAGAGGGTCGGCGAATGGCGAAGCACAAAGGCGTCAGGAAGGTCGTTCTCGCCTATTCAGGCGGGCTCGACACCTCGGTCATCCTCAAATGGCTGCAGGTCGAATATGGCTGCGAGGTCGTCACCTTCACCGCCGA
>CAZGXT010000219.1:0-4133 GCA_964529675.1 uncultured Caulobacterales bacterium | reverse complement strand
TCAGAGCGAGCGCTCGCGCCCCTTCGCGATTTCGAAGACGCGGTCCTGCGGCGCGGGCAGATGCGGCGCGCGCGAGGGTTTGAGCCCGAGGAGATAGGCGCGGAGAATTCGCCCCGACGCGCCGTGGCCGGCGATCACCGCCGGGCGGTCGAGGCCGGTGAGGAAGTCGCGCACCCGGCTTGCGGCTTCCGCGTAGCTTTCCCCGCCCGGCGTCCGGAACGCCCATTTTTCTTTCTCGCGCCGCTCATGAACGCCGGGGTCTTCAGCGGCGACTTCCTCATAGGTCTTGCCGTTCCAGTCGCCGAGATCGATTTCGATGAGGCGGTCGTCCAGCGCATAGCGCTTCCGCGGCAGGCCCATCGCGTCGCGGACGATTTCAAGCGTCTCGGTCGCGCGCACGAGCGGGCTTGAGATAAACGCCGCGCGCCGCGGCGCGCCGATCAGGGCTCTCAGCGCGAGCCCGTTGCGCGCGGCTTGTGCGCGGCCCGTCTCGTTCAAGGGAATATCGCCATGGCCCTGATAACGCCGCTCCGCGTTCCAGTCCGTCTGCCCATGGCGAATGAACCAGACCGCATGCCGCAACCGCACGCGCCCGCCCGGCAATCCCCGTTCGAAGAACCCCCGCATGCGGGAAAGCTAGAGGGACCAGAGACTGGGGACTAGGGGTTGCGGACTGGGGGTTACGGACTGGGGGTTACGGACTTGGGGGTTGGGGACTTGGGGTTGGGGACTGGGGGATCGAAAGTCCAACGCGAAAAGGCCGGCGCAACATCGCCGGCCGTTAATCGCCGATCTCCAATACCCAGTCCCTATCTCTGTCGGACCCGCACATCGATGCGGCGGTTCTGGGCGCGGCCTTCTTCCGTGTCGTTGGCCGCGACCGGGAACTGGGAGCCGTAGCCTTCGGCGACCATGCGCGCGGGATCAACGCCGAGGCCGGCGACAGCGTTGACGACCGCCTCGGCGCGCGCCTGGCTCAACGCCTTGTTCGCTTCCTCGGAACCGGTATTGTCCGTGTACCCCCCTATTTTCAGCTGCAGCGTCGGATAGGCCTGCAGGATGCGCAGGATGTTGCCGATCTGGGACGCCGACTTCTCCATGTCGATTTCGGCCGAGCCCGTCTGGAAGGTCACGCGGTCGAAGGTGAACCAGCATTCGGGATCGGTGCAGGGCTCGGCGCCGGACTCGATGAAGGCGATCAGTTTCGATTCAACGCCGCCGGGGGCGCCGCGCAGTTCGACGTCGCCAAGCGCTTTCACATATTCCGCCGGCGCCTCGGCGACAGGCTCAGGTTCGGCGGCCGCCATGGGTTCGGGCGCCGCTTCGGCGACGGGCTCGGCGACGGGCGGCGCCGCCGCCGCGCGCCGGTCCGCCTGCTGGCTCCAGACCATCTGCAGGCCGACAAGCGACAGCAGCATGATCGAGGGAAGCACGATCGCCAGCCACAGAAGCCCGCTTGACGGGCGCCAGCGCGATTCGCGTTTGTCATCAGCAGGAGACATGAGCGGTTTCCTTGTTCTGGTTCATAGGGCGGCCGCGTGGATGCAGCCGGGAACGCAACGGCTGGCCTCGGGGATAGCACGTCTTGCGCCGCCGCGCCTACCCGCGCCCGCTCATTCCCGCGTCGGGGACACGGATGATCCGGCGAGGATTCCCCCGTCGATGTGGATTTCCGATCCCGTCATATAGGCCGCCTCGTCGGAAGCGAGGAGCACGCAGATCGCCGCGACTTCCTCCGGCGCGCCGAAGCGCTTCATCGGCGCCTCGGCGACGAAATCCCTCATCCGCTGATCGCGTTCGGGGCCTTCGCCCAGCATCGGCTCCCACATCGGCGTCAGAATAGCGGCGGGGTGAATCGAATTGCAGCGGATGTTGAGGCCTTCACCTGCGCAATAAAGCGCGACGGATTTCGTATGATTACGGATCGCCGCCTTCGAGGAGGCGTAGGCGCTGGCGCCCGGAACGCCGACGATGCCGGATCGCGACGACATGTTGATGATCGCGCCCGCGCCGGTTCTTCGCATCGCGGCGATCGCGTGCTTGCACCCCAGGAACACCCCGTCGAGATTGGTTGCGTGAACGGCGCGCCAGTCCTCAAGGCTCGTGTGTTCAGGATCGTGCGGCCGGATCGCCCCCTCAAAGCCGGTGACGCCGGCGTTGTTGAGAAGGATATCGAGCCGCCCTTCGTGCGCAAGAATGCCGTCAAGGACGCGGATCCAGTCTTTTTCTTCGCGCACGTCCAGCCGCTCGCTGCGCTGGCCGAGCCGCGCGGCCGCGCCGGCCGCGCCCGCCTCGTCGATGTCGGTGAGGATGACGCGCGCCCCCTCGCGCACGAACGCCGCCGCCGCCGCCTCGCCGATGCCGCGCGCGGCGCCGGTGACGAGCGCGATTTTTCCTGACAGCCTCATCGGGTCCCTCGGTCGGTTCTAGCGCGGCGGCGGAAAGTCCACCGTTTCATTGAACGCCATGCGATCGAAAGCGAGATCCTTGAATGCGCCTTCGCTATCGACCCAGAACAGGAAAAGATGCGCGGACCAGCGGTTGGGGTTCGGCTGCATGCGCCCATGCCTGAGATTGACGCCGCGATAGAAAAGTCCGTCGCCGGGACCCAGCATCACCGTACGATAGGCGTCCTCGCCGAAGGTCTCCTCCTTGGGGCGGTCAGCGATCTCGGCGAAGTCGTAGCGCTTTTCGCCAAGTTCCAGCGGCCAGACGATTCCCTCGCTGTAGCCGAGGGAAAGCGACAGCGCATATTCGCAGGAAGGCCGGTCCGTATGCACCAGCAACCGGTCGCTCGCCATGTAGACGCGGAAGAACGAAAAAGACGGAAGAAGCGGGCGCCCGGCGATCTCGCTGGCGAGGTTCGTCAGGCCCCAGTGAAAGGTCATCACCGAAGGAAGGCGGGGCCCGTAAAATTCATAGCCGACCTTCTCGTTGACGCGCGGTTCGGCGAGTTCGAATTTCCTGAGGCCTTTGGGGTCGCGCACCATGCTGCCGTGAATGACGGACAGAAGGTTCCGCGCCATGGCGGCCGGCGCCAGCGCGCGCGCCACGGCGTAGCCGTCGGAGTGAAATGATCTGGCGAGCGCCTCGGTCATGGTCGTTCTCTTCTCCCCTCTCCCGCTTTCGGGAGAGGGGGGGGCGCCCCCCTCACGCGTTCGCCCGCGCCAGCGTCACCTTGCCGCCGGGCTTGCGGCCGAGTTCGCCGGAAATCCAGCGGCTGATGTCAATGAGCGCATCGAGGTCGGCGCCGGTGTCGAGCCCTGAGCGGTGCAGCGAATAGACGACATCCTCCGTCGCGACGTTGCCGGAGGCGCCCTTGGCGTAAGGGCAGCCGCCAAGGCCGGAGACCGAGGCGTCGAACACCGCGACGCCTTCCTCAATCGAGGCCCAGATGTTCGCCAGCGCCTGGCCGTAGGTGTCGTGATAATGGCCGGCGAGCGAGGCGACAGGAACTTCGCTCGCGACCGCCCGGATCATCGCGCGCGTCTCCTCATGCGTGCCGACGCCGATCGTATCGCCGAGCGAAATCTCGTAACAGCCCATTGCGTGGAGCGCGCTGGCGACGCGCACGACATTCGTCAGCGGCACGTCGCCCTCATAGGGGCAGCCGAGCACGCAGGAGACATAGCCGCGCACGCGGACGCCGTCGGCCTTCGCCGCTTCGATAACGGGCGCGAAGCGATCAAGGCTCTCGTCGATCGAACAGTTGATGTTCTCTTTCGAGAAGCTTTCCGACGCCGCGCCGAACACCGCGACCGTATCGGCCCTGGCGGCGCGCGCGCCCTCATAGCCTTTCATGTTCGGCGTCAGCACGGGGTAGGAGACGCCAGCCGCGCGGCGGATGCGTTCCATCACTTCTTCCGTCGCCGCCATCTGCGGCACCCATTTCGGCGACACGAACGCGCCCGCCTCGACCGTCTTCAATCCGGCGTCGGCGAGGCGTTCGATCAGCGCGACTTTCGTCTCGGTGCTGACGACCTGCTTCTCATTCTGCAACCCGTCGCGCGGGCCGACTTCGACGATCTGGATCTTGTCCGGCATGGAATGATTGTCGCGCGGGGACGGCGGCGGCGTCAAATACATTCACCGCTCATCCCCGCGCAAACGCGGATCCAGACTAGGTGTGATCT
>CAZGXT010000218.1:0-4254 GCA_964529675.1 uncultured Caulobacterales bacterium | reverse complement strand
GTCGCGGTCGCGAAGCGGTCGGGCGCGGCGAATGAGGCGTCAAAGCGCGGCGCCGCCGCAGCGATCATCCGCTCCGTCGGAACAGACAGTCACCGCTTCCCGCACACCGGCAATATGAATTACGCCGAAGGGGTGACGCCGATTCCGGCGGCGGCGCTCTCAAACCCTGACGCCGATCTTTTGGCGGACGCCATCGCGCGGGCGAAGGGCTCGGTGCGCGTGCGGCTCGACATCAAGACCCAGCGAATTGACCGCGCGCAATCCGGCAATGTGATCGGAGAGATTCCGGGACGCAGCGACGAAATCATCGTCATCGGCGGCCACCTCGACAGCTGGGACCTTGGAACCGGGGCCGTCGATGATGGGGCGGGCATCGCCATCACGCTCGCTGCGGCGAAGCTTGTTGACGAGATGAAGGGAACGCCCGGCCGTACGATCCGCGTCGTCATGTGGGGCGCGGAGGAAGTCGGCATTCATGGCGGCAAGGCCTATGCGGAGGCGCACAAGGCCGATATCGCCCGCCATGCGCTCGCGGCCGAATCCGACTTCGGCGCCGGCCGCGTCTGGCAACTCAGGACGCGCTTCGGCTCAGGGCGGGAGGCGTATGCGAAGGACCTCGCCGAGGCGCTGCGGCCGCTTGGCGTCGGCCCGGGAAACACCGAAGCGTTCGGCGGCGCCGATGTCGGCGCATTGCGGGCGGCAGGCGTTCCGGTGCTCGATCTTGCGCAGGACGGCAGCGACTATTTCGACCTGCACCACACGGCGAACGATACGCTCGACAAGATCGACCCTGCGGCGCTGAAGCAGAATGTCGCCGCCTGGGCGGTGATGCTCTATCTGGCGTCGGAGATGCAAGGCGGCTTCCGGACTGTCGAGGCGGCGGCGCCGTAGGCTGCGGCGCCCGGTCGCGCAACTGTCATGCGCCTTGGCTACGCTCTGGCGAACTCACGGAGAAAGAGAATGATCCGAACAACACTGATCGCCGCCGCTGCGCTCCTGGCGCTCTCCGCTTGCGCGTCGACGCCGGCAAGCCCCGACGCGGCCGCTTCGCCGGAGGCCCCGGACGGCGCCATCCGCGCCGTTCCGATGCCGTCTGCGGCGCTCGCCATGACGAAGGCCCCGCGCCGCATCATCTTCGCCTCCTGCGCCCAGCAAAACGAAGATCAGTCGATGTATGACGTGATGCTGGCCGCCGATCCCGATCTTGTGATCCTGATGGGCGACAACGTCTATGGCGATGTCCGCTCGAACGATCCGGCGCTGCCGGAGTTGAAAGCGGCCTATATGCGTCTTGCTCAGAGCGAGCCTTTCGCACGGCTGCGCGCGAAAGTCCCCGTGCTGACCGTCTGGGATGATCACGATTACGGACTCAACGACGCCGGTGCGGAGTTCAAGCATCGTGAAGCGGCTGAGCGGCTCTTTGATTTCGTCTGGGCGATCCCCGAAAGCGACGCGCGACGCGCCCGCCCTGGCGTCTATGGATCATGGATGCTCGGGCCAGAGGGCGCGCAGATGCAGATCATCATGCTCGACACGCGCTATTTCCGGTCGCCCTTGAAGGCGACGGACGAGATGGGTGCGCCGGGCAAGGAACGCTATCTTCCCGACAATGATCCGTCGAAGACAATGCTCGGCGATCAGCAATGGGCCTGGCTCGAAGGCGAACTAAGGAAGCCCGCAAAGCATCGCCTGCTGGTTTCTTCGATCCAGGTCGTCGCCGATGGTCACGGGTGGGAGGCCTGGCGGCTCCTGCCGGCGGAACGCGAACGTCTTGTCCGTCTCCTGCGCGACACCGGCGCGACGAATACGCTTATCCTGTCCGGCGACCGCCATCTTGGCGGGTTCTATAAGCGCGAAACTGACGGCCTCACGCTCAATGAGGTGACCTCATCGTCCATCAACCTCCCCGCCGCCCGCTGGCGCGCCGAAAGCGGCGAGACGCGCGTCGAACCCGGCCCTTATCGGCTGGGCGATCCGGTTTACGATGCGAATTTCGGCCTGATCGAAGTCGCTGAAGACGGGGAAACGTTCACGGTCACTTTACGCGGCCGCGACGGGCGCGTGCTGACGCCCGCTGGGATGTAAGTCGGCGGCGTGCTAGCAGGAAAGTGTCTGACAGCGTCTGGAGCGGTGATGGACGGCGAAACGCAAATTCGCATGTATTGGTCGCGCGATGATGTCGAAGCGCTGTTTGCGCTTCCTTTCGCCGATCTGATCTTCCGGGCGCAGAAGATCTTGCGCGAAAACTTCGCAGCCAATGAAGTGCAGGCCTCGCGGCTGTTGTCGATCAAGACGGGCGGCTGCCCGGAGAATTGCGGCTATTGCAGCCAGTCGGCGCATTTCGAGACCGGCGTCGCTGCGTCGAAGTTGATGCAGACGGCCGAGGTGGTCGCCGCCGCGAAGGCGGCGAAGGCTGAAGGCGCCTCTCGCTTCTGCATGGGCGCGGCGTGGCGGTCCCCGCGCGACCGTGATCTGCCGGCGCTCGCGGAAATGATCCGCGAGGTGAAAAGTCTGGGTCTTGAGACCTGCATGACGCTCGGCATGCTGAGCGAGCGTCAGGCGCAGACGCTGGCGGAAGCGGGGCTCGATTACTACAACCACAATATCGACACCTCCCCGGATCATTACGGGCAGGTCGTCTCGACGCGCACCTTCGAGGACCGCGTTGAGACGCTCGACCGCGTGCGGGCGAGCGGCATGAAAGTGTGTTGCGGCGGCATTGTCGGCATGGGTGAGACGGCGCAGGACCGCGCCGGCTTCATCGTCGCGCTCGCCAATATGGACCCGCCGCCGGAAAGCGTTCCGGTGAACGCTCTCGTCGGCGTTCCGGGAACCCCCCTCGGCGATTCGGAGAAATTATCGGCGATTGAGTTCGCGCGCGTCATTGCGGTCGCGCGCATCACCATGCCGCGTTCGATGGTGCGGCTGTCGGCCGGGCGCGAAGAGATGAGCGAGGAAGCGCAGGCGCTTGCGCTGCTCGCCGGCGCCAATTCCGTCTTTATCGGCGACAAGCTGTTGACGACGCCCAATCCCGGCGATGCGCGCGACACGGCGCTGTTCGATCGTCTCGGAATCGTCCTCGTTTAGGCCGGCGGGCGAGATTGGGACCGGGCGCCCGCGCCGCGGGTCTATTGCGCCTCAGCCGCCGTCTTCAGGCGCGCAAGACCCTTTTCGTAGTCCTTGCCGACCATGCCGTCCATGAAGAAGCCCATGTAGGTCGACATCGGCTGCATCCAGACCGGCACGCCTTCGCGCATTTTCGAATCGAGCGACCAGACGACCTTCGTAGCGCCGCCTTCCTGCGTCAGCGACATTGTCGCATCCGCCCTGCCCATCTCCCCGAATTCCAGATGGGTGACGAGCCGCGTCGGCGGTTCGATTGCCGTAACCGTCTGCACGCCGGCGCCGACATTCGGGTCCTCGCTTGTCCAGCTCATCCGGTGGCCGACGCCCGATCCCGAAATTTCGTAAACAGTGTTCGGATCTAGATCGGCCCAAGGCGACCAGCGACTCCACTGATTGAAATCCGAAATGAGGGCGAAAACTTTTTCCGGCGGCGCATTGATGACGACCGACCGCTCGACATGCGCCTTATCCGGCAGCACGAATCCAAGACCCACAATGACGATCACGGCAGCGATGACGACGCCGATGATTTTCTTCAGCATGGCAGCCTCTCCCTTTTGAGCGCCGCCAGTCTAAGCCTTGGAGCGGAAAACAAAAAACCCGGCCTTCGACGGCCGGGTTTTTTCGAATTGTCCACGCAGGGGTGTTGCTACCCTTGCGCGTCTTCCTTGGCGGCCGTTTCTGTCTTTTCAGTGATGCGCGCCGACTTGCCGCGGCGATCGCGAAGATAATAGAGCTTGGCGCGGCGCACTTTGCCGCGGCGCACAACTTCTACCGAATGGAGGAGAGGGGAGTGCACGGGGAACACCCGCTCGACGCCTTCGCCGAACGAAATCTTCCGCACCGTGAAATTCTCATTGAGGCCGGCCCCGGCCCGGCCGATGCAGACGCCTTCATAGGCCTGCACGCGTTCGCGGTCGCCTTCCTTCACGCGCACATTGACCTTCAAGGTGTCGCCGGGCGCGAAGTCCGGGACCTTCTTGTCGAGACGCGCGATCTCTTCCTTTTCGAGTTCTTCGATGATGTTCATGGCTTAATCCTCTTCCTTGTTGTCCCGCCGGATAGGACCGGAAGGGAAGAGGTCCGGTCGTCGCGCGCGTGTTATCGCTTCAGCCTGGCTGCGCCGCC
>CAZGXT010000217.1:0-4276 GCA_964529675.1 uncultured Caulobacterales bacterium | reverse complement strand
CCGTATCGAAGAGTATCATCCGCGATCGCGGCTGACGGCGGAATGCTTTTTCCGAATCGCCTTTCCCACGGCCTCCCGAACCCTGGTTGACGGCGCGATTGCGTAACCACCGGGACCTAGGTCGATCTCGCGCACGGCATCGCGCAGAAGCGGCGGCGTTGATTCCTGCTGCGCTTCTTACGCCGCGAGCGAACGCCGGACGACTTCCGTCTGGGTAAGGCCGGTCGCCTTGCGCAGCGCGTCGAGCGCACGCTTCTCTTCCTGCGAAAGCCTGACGGAAATCGTCGTCATCGGAGGAGGTGTTACGGTTTTTAATTCAAGGAGAGCCGGCCGGGGGGGCGATCGCCGCGCCGCCGCCTAAGAAAGCGCCGCCCGGAAGCCGGCCGGGCGGCGCAATCACGCTGACGGACTTTCCCTCCGCTTACGGAAGGAACGCATTGACGAAGTCGAGCGCGACCGCCGTGTCCATCCGGAAGTTGAAGTCGCGCCCGGCGCATTGGCCGCTGAATCCGAAGGACGTCACGCTGGTGACGATGCGCGTTTCGGCGCCGCTTGCCCCGTCGATGTAAAAGGCCGGCCCGCCGCTGTCGCCGAAGCAGGTGCCGCCGCCGCCTGTGCCGGCGCCGGGATTATTGGAGAGTTGCACGGACTGCGACCCGACCAGCGAACTGCGCTCGATCTGTTGCATCGTCGCGGTCGCCTGAAAACGCTGAAAGTCGTTCTGCTCAAACGCCGGGATCGTGCCCTGGCTGCCGAAACCGACGACGCGCACCTGGCGATCGGTCGTCGCGCCCTTCTTGTTGGTCAGCAGGGAATTGAGGAAGCCGAGCGTCGGCAGCTGGCCGTAGGCCGGCGCGAAAATCGGCGCGCTGAGACGCACGACGCCGACATCGAACGTATCCGGGAAGGCCGAATAATCGTCGAATTGCGGGTGCGGGAACGCTGCGCCCGGCGTCCACATCGCATTGGCGTAGTCGCGGATGCACTGGACCGTCCGCGGCACGCAGCCGAACGCCGTAAGTTCCGCGCCGAGCTGGATTTCATCCGGGGTCGACCGCACCCAGGTGTTCCTATTCAAGACCCCGGCGCCTTCAAGACAATGGCCGGCGGTCAGCACCAGCGTCGAATTCAGCAGCGTTCCCGTGCAGCTGAAAAGCCCGTATTGTTCGGATCGCCGTCCAGCGACTGCTCGAACAGCAGCGCGACGACCTGCGGATGGGCGTCGCCGTCCGGCTCCCCCCAGGTGATGGCGAGCGCCTGTCCGCCCGCGGCGAAGGCCGCCAGCGTCGCAACGAGCCTTGCAGCAATGTTCTTCATGTGAGCCCTTCTCCCTGATGCCGCCGGGAGCGGATGCGCCCCGACGCCCGAAGTGTAGTCGCTGATCGCAACGCGTCCACCGAGAAGGACGCCGCCATGGACTTAAAGGGGCTCTTCCGCCCCGCGCGCCGCACAAAAAGCGCCGATCGCCGCAATCCCGGCGACATTGGCGCCTTTCAGCCCCGCCGCGTTCGTCTCGTCGACGCCGCCGAGAGCGAGGACCGGAACGGGCGCGCGCGCGGCGAGCATGCTGAAGCGCGTCGCGCCGATAGGCTCCGCACCCGGATGGCTTTGCGTCGGGAAGACGGGCGACAACAGCGCGACATCAGCGCCAAGCGCCGCCGCGCGGACGAGATCCGCCGCGCCATGGGCGGCGGCGGTGATGAGCCCCGTCGTCTTTTGAGTGCGCGGCCAGCGCGCCGGCCAGTGAACGCCGTCCGCACCGATGTTGGCGGCGAGCTGCGGGTCGGCCGCGATCAGGAACAGGACGCCGCGTCCCTTGCACAGACTGTGATAGCGGCGCGCAATCGCTGCGCGGCGCGGGTCGTCATAATCGCGATAGATGACGGCGCTTCCCGCCGGCATCGCCGCGATGACCGGCTCGGGATTGGCGATGCGCCGCCGGTCCGTCAGGAAGGCGAGCGAAAACGGCGCCTGCGCGCCCGAGGCCCGTTTGAGCGCGCGCGCCGCCGCTGCTAGCCTCACGGCCCGCATGCGCAATCCTTCATGACCGACACCCATCACCCGGACGACGATATCGCCGCCAATCTCGCCGCGATCAATCAGCGCCTGTCGCGCGCCCTCGCCGAAGCGGGGCGAGCGCGCGCGCCTGTCATCGTCGCCGCCTCAAAGACGCAAGGGGAAGACGCAATCCGCCGGGCGATCGGGGCGGGCCTAACCGCCTTCGGCGAGAACCGGGTGCAGGAAGCAAAGACCAAATGGCCGGCGATCAAGGCCGATCATCCAGAAATCGATCTGCGGCTGATCGGTCCGCTACAATCGAACAAGGCGGGCGAAGCGGTCGCGCTGTTTGACGCGATCGAGACGGTCGACCGGCCGAAGATCGCGCGCGCGATCGCCGAGGAAATCGAGCGCCAGGGCCGCCGTCCCCGCCTGCTCGTGCAGGTCAATACGGGCGCCGAGCCGCAGAAGGCCGGCGTCCTGCCGCAGGATGCCGACGCGTTCTTGCGGACATGCCGGGAGGATTTCGGCCTCGTCATCGACGGGCTGATGTGCATTCCCCCGGCCGAGGACCCGCCGGCGCCGCATTTCGCGCTGCTGGCGAAAATCGCCGCGCGAAACGGTCTTTCCATGTTATCGATGGGGATGAGCGGGGACTACGATGTCGCCGCGGCGCTCGGCGCCACTCATGTACGGATCGGGACCGCCCTTTTCGGTGCAAGAAGCGCATCGAATTGATAATCACGGCGGCGTGATCCGGTTTTGATTTTGGCGCGAGCGCCCTTTAGGGCTATCAGCCGCACGCTTGTAGATGAAAGAGATGACCCGCATGGCGCGCGCCAGAAAGATCCTCCTCGTCGATGATGACGACCTGCTTCGGGAAACGCTGCTCGATCAGTTCACCCATCATGAGGAGTTCGCGGTCGAGACCGTCGCCACGGCGCAGGCCGCGATCCAGCGCACCAAGGACGAGGCGCATATCGATCTCGTCCTTCTCGATATCGGCCTGCCCGACATGGACGGGCGCGAAGCCTGCCAGGTGATGCGCAAGAACGGCTTCAAATCGCCGGTGATCATGCTGACGGGCGCCGACACCGACGCCGACGAGGTCCTGGGCCTCAATTCCGGCGCCAACGACTATGTGACGAAGCCGTTCAAGTTCGCGGTCCTCCTCGCCCGCATCCGCGCGCACATGCGGAGCCACGAGCAGAACGAGGACGCGGTCTTCAAGATCGGGCCCTACGAATTCCGCCCGGCGGTGAAAATGCTCGTCAGCGCCAATGATCGCAGGATCAAGCTCACCGAGAAGGAAGCCTCAATCCTCAAATTCCTTTACCGCGCCGGCGGCAAGCCGGTGACGCGCGACGTCCTCCTCGACGAGGTCTGGGGCTATAATTCCGGCGTCACGACGCACACGCTCGAAACCCACGTCTATCGCCTGCGCCAGAAGATCGAGCCCGATCCCGGCCAGGCGACGATCCTCGTGACGGAAGCGGGCGGCTATCGGCTGGCGGTCTGAGCCGCAGCCTTACGGCGCAAGGATCATGCTTTCCGCCGCTCCAAGAATGTCGGTCTCAGCCTCGTCGATGCGGCGAAGGCGTTCGGCTTCGGCGGGCGCGGCCGCGCTGAGCGCCTGCTCCAGATCGGCGAGCGCGCTGATGTAAAAGCGCGCCGCCAGCCGCAGCCGGCGGAGCCTGTCGTCTTCTCGGAGTTGCGGCGCGCGCGCCCACAGCGCCGCGACTGCGATGGCGTAATGAGGCGCGATCAACGCAGAGGCCTCGATCGCCTGCGCGCCGAGCCCTCGCACCGCCGCCTCCATAAAGCGAAGATAAAAGGTGCCGCCGGGCTCTGATCGCATGAAGTCGGCGACCGGGGAGACGATCGCCGCGACCCATGGCCTTATTCCAGGGGCGGCCGGCGCGATCGCCGCAATAATGCGGGCGCGCGCGGCGTCGATCGGGGCGGCGCGGAAGGCGAACACCGCCTCCACCGCGCCGGCGAGATCGCCGAAATGGTATTGCACCGCCGCCACATTCTTAAGGCCCGCGCGGCGCGCGATCCGGCGCATGGAGGCGCCCGCATAGCCGTTTTCGGCGATTTCCCGCTCCGCCGCCGCGATCAGCAAAGGGCTCGGCGCGCGGACGGCTTTTTTCTGGGGTCGCGCAAGGGACATGGCGGGCGAACCTTGCCGCGCGCCTTGCCGCTTGACAATTTAAAACACTTGTTTTATTTTTGGGGTGACTGGAGAGCGAGTAATGACCAAGCTGCTGGCTGCCGC
>CAZGXT010000216.1:0-4294 GCA_964529675.1 uncultured Caulobacterales bacterium | reverse complement strand
CTGTCGCATCGGCGACCAGAGCGCGTCAGTCGACGATATCGAGGCCCATCTCGCGGTAGCGCGCCTTCTCTTCCGCCCATCCTTCCCGGACGGTGACGGTCAGAAAAAGGTGCACGGTCTCGCCAAACAGCTCGGCCAGCTCCTTGCGCGCAGCCTCGCCGATCGCCTTCAGCGTCGCGCCGCCCTTGCCGAGCACGATGGGGCGCTGGCTCTCGCGGCTGACATAGATCGTCTGCTCGATTTTCAATTCCCCCTTCTTGGTGCGCGTCCAGGAGGTCGTTTCGACGGTCGATTCATAGGGCAGCTCCTGATGGAGGCGCTTGAACACTTTCTCGCGCGTCACTTCGGCCGCCATCAGCCGGTCGGAAATGTCCGAGAGCTGATCTTCCGGAAAATGCCAGTCGCCGGGCCTCGCCCGCGCAACGAGTCGGGCCCTTAGATCCTTCACGCCGTCGCCGTTCTCCGCCGAGATCAGGAATACCTCGTCAAAGACGCCTTCAGCATTCAAGGCGGCGATCAGCTTCAGAAGATCCGGGCGTGCGACCTTGTCGATCTTGTTGAGGGCGAGCGTCGCCTTGCGCTCCTGCCTTTTCAGCTCGGCGATTATCGCGTCCGTGTCCGCTGTCGATTTCGACGGACCCGAAAGCTGCGCGGCCGCGTCGATGACGAGCACTATTGCGTCGGCGCCTTCAAGGCTCTCCCAGGCGGCGGCGACCATCGCGCGGTCGAGCCGCCGGCGAGGCTCGAAAATCCCCGGCGTGTCGGTGAACACGAGCTGCGCGTCGCCCTCGACGAGAATGCCGCGGATGCGCGCGCGGGTCGTTTGAACCTTCTGGGTGACGATCGACACCTTCGCGCCGACGAGCGCGTTGACGAGGGTCGACTTTCCCGCGTTCGGCGCGCCGATGACGGCGATAAAGGCGCTTCGCCTATTCATCGGCTATCCAGACTTTCTCGCGAACCAGAAACGAGCGCGCCGCCGCCATCTGCGCCGCGCGCTTCGACTGGCCTTCGGCGCGCACGGGGTCGAAGCCCTTCACCAGAACGTCGATGGTGAATGCGGGCGCATGCGCGGGGCCTTCGGAATTGACGACCTCGTATTTCGGCGCGCCGAGCCCCCTCTCCTGGCTCCACTCCTGCAGCGTCGTCTTGGCGTCGCGGTGCTGCATGGAGAGCGCTTCGAGACTCGGCGTCCAGAAGAGATCATAGGCGCGGCGCGCGGCGTCAAGGCCGCCGTCGATGTAGAGCGCGCCGAGAAACGCCTCGGCGACATCGCCGAGGATCGCCTTCTTGCTGCGGCCGCCGGATTCTTCTTCCTGCACCGACATTTTCACGAGTTTGTCGAGCCCCCAGGCGAGCGCCGCCTTTGCGCAGGTTTCCTTACGCACCAGCGCGTTAAGGCGCGGGGCGAGATCGCCTTCGCGCATTTTTGGGTACGCGCGCCAAAGCGACTCCGCGGCGAGCAAGCCGAGCACCCGGTCGCCGAGAAATTCAAGGCGCTCGAGATCGCCGACTTTCGACGTGGCGGCGAGGCTGGAATGCGTGAGCGCGCGCTTCAGGAGGCTTTGGTCGGCGAATTTATATCCGACGCGTTCCTGAAGCGCCGCAAGGCCTTTCGCGCTCATTTCACCGGATCAAGGATGCGTCCGTAGCGAACGGCGAAAGGCCACTTCCAGAGCTCCCAGAACTTCGCCTTGTCGCCGTCGACGGAGAAGAAAATGCGCTCGGCCCGGCCGACGACGTCTTCGAAGGGCACGAAGCTCACCTGGGCGGTGCGACTGTCCTGGCTCTGGTCGCGGTTGTCGCCCATCATGAAGTAGTGACCTTCGGGCACCTGATAGGGGCCGACATTATCAAGCGGTCCGGTGTCGGCGTCGCATTCGAACACGGTGTAGGAAACGCCGTTCGGCAGCGTCTCGCGATAGCTCGGCACTTCGATATTGCGCAGGTAGTCGCAATCCGTCGCGGCCATGCCGATGAATTCCTTTTCGACAGGCGCGCCATTGATGGTCAACACCCCGCCGATCATGCGGATTTCATCGCCCGGAAGGCCGACGACGCGCTTGATGTAATCCTTGTTGTCGTGGCGGCGCGCCTTGAAGACGACGATATCGCCGCGTTCCGGCCCCTTGCTCGACAGCACGCGACCATGCACGCCCATGCGGGTCAGCGGATAAACAAGCGAGGCGCGCGAATAGCCGTAGGTCGGTTTCGACACGAACAGGAAATCGCCGACCTGCAGCGTCGGCTTCATCGAGCCCGAAGGAATGTTGAACGGCTGGAAGATGACGATGCGCAGCACAAGCGCGATCGCCACCGCATAGAACACTGTTTTCAGAAGGTCCCACGCTTCCTCGGCCGCGGTCATCTTCGGCTGCTCCGGCTTCGGCTCGCCGGAACCCCAGCCGAGCTTCAGGCGGTCAAACTTGAAATCGCCGAACTTGAAATCGAACGCCATGGTGGAACCCTAACCCCTCGCCGGAACCCGGCCGGCGGCGCATCGCCGCTCAGCCCGCAGCCCGGGCATAGATAATCACGATCGCCTGGGCCAGCGGGAACTCGTCCGTGATGGTCAGGTGGATGTCAGCGACATGACCCGCCGGGGTGATTTCTTCAAGCCTCTTGAGGGCCCCCCCGTCGAGTTTCAGGGTCGGTTTGCCGCCGGGCAGGTTAACAACCCCCATATCCCGCCAGAAGACCCCCCTCGAAAGCCCCGTGCCGAGCGCCTTGGCGCAGGCCTCCTTGGCCGCAAATCGCTTGGCGTAGGACGCCGCCCGGTTCCGCCGCCGGTCGGACTTCGCCCGCTCGACCTCGGTGAAAACGCGGGCCGTGAACCGCTCGCCGTGACGATCCAGGGTCTTTTCAATGCGCCGGATGTCAATGAGGTCGTTGCCGATGCCGATGATCATGGCGCGCCGCCGATCCGGCTCATCGGACCGCGCCGCGGCGTTTCCGAAAAATGACTCCTCGCCGTCACCTTGAGGCCGATTTCGATCGCCTTTGCGCGCTGGTCCCGCGGGTGGGTTTTGACGAGCGCGTCCGACCACGCGATCGGCGCCGTCATCGCCGGCTGCGCCTCGGCTCGATCGATCCAGGCGCTCAGCTTCGGCCAGCGCGCCGGATCGGGCGTCCAGCGCGCATAGCGCATGCCGCGGAACATCACGGCGATGGAAATATCCGCGAGTCCGAAGGGGCCGGCGAGAAATCCCTCAGGCGGCGTTTCGCTCTCAAGATAATCGCAGATCTCCGCGACATCGGTTTCAAGATGGCGCTTGAAGGCGTCGAGATCGCGCGGAACGCCGAAGACCGCGGGCGCGACGACGACCGCGCCGAAGCCCTTCCAGACGAACGCGTCGCCGAGGCGATCGTCGGCGTAATCTTCAAGCCAGCGCGCCCGCGCGCGCGCTTCGGGCGTCGCAGGCAGGATCGACGGCGAGGGATATTTCTCTTCCAGATATTGCGCGATGACCGAGGAGTCGTTGATGACGATGTCGCCGTCGATGAAAACCGGAATCCGGCGCAAGGGCGACAATTTCGCGAAGGCGTCGTCGCCGTAAAAGGGCGTGATCGGATCGATTTCGAAGTCTAGTCCCTTGACGCCGAGAACGACGAGGACCTTGCGCACGTAAGGCGATACGGTGTTGCCGATGATGGTGATCATGTCAGTAGAGGGCTCCTGTCCGCGCGTCCTGCATCAACCGTTTCATCTCCTTCACGCTCTCGCCGAGCCCCATGAACAGCGCCTCGCCGACGAGAAAATGCCCGATGTTGAGCTCGACGATTTCAGGGATCGCCGCGACCGGCTGGACGTTGTGAAAGGTCAGGCCATGGCCGGCGTGGACTTCAAGGCCGATCGAACCCGCGAAAGTCGCGGCGCTGCGAATGAGCCCAAGCTCGCGCTTGATGATTTCATTCGTCGTCGTCAGGCACGCCTCGTGATAGGCGCCGGTGTGGATTTCGATGACCGGCGCGCCCGCCCGCCTTGCAGCCTCGATCTGGCGTTCATTGGGGTCGACGAAAAGCGAAACGCGCACGCCGAGCGCGCTGAGGCTTCCCACAAAGGGCGCGATGAAATCGAGCTGGCCGGCGACGTCGAGCCCTCCCTCCGTCGTTCGCTCATTGCGGTTCTCCGGCACGATGCAGCTGGCGTGCGGGCGAATCTCGGCGACAAGCTTCGCCATTTCGGCGGTAGCCGCCATCTCGAAATTCAGCGGCAGCGGAATCTCATCCTTCAGCCTTCGCATATCGTCGTCGCGAATATGACGGCGGTCCTCGCGCAGATGCGCCGTGACGC
>CAZGXT010000215.1:0-4314 GCA_964529675.1 uncultured Caulobacterales bacterium | reverse complement strand
AATTTCTCGATGTGTCCCGAGGCGGTCTTCAGCGGTCGCGCGAGCGGCGCGAGCACGGGCGTGGTGTAGACGGCGGTGATGGCGGGCATTGAAGTTCCTCGATGAATGCGCGGCCGCCGGCGGCGGCGCGCTGAAGCGTCAGCGCATCGCGAAGGACGGCAGATGGATGCGCCAGTGTATGCCGGCCATGCGCAGCAGGAAGACCGTCGCCATCGGCAGGCCCTGCAGCCACGCACCCTCCACGCCATGCGCGCGCAGCGCGACCAGCAGCAGCGCGCCGCTCCAGGCGGCGGTCGCATAGAGTTCGCCGCCAAACACCAGCGGCACTTCGTTGCACAGCACGTCGCGCAGGATGCCGCCGAACACGCCGGTGATGACCCCCATCAGGGTCGCGACCAGCCAATGGGTGTCGAGCTCGAGCGCGATGCGCGTGCCGAGAACGGTGAAGAGCGCGAGACCGAGCGCGTCCGGCACCAGGAACAGCCGCGGCGGCACGCGCACCAGGCGCGCGACGAAGAAGGTCACGAGGCCCGCGCCCAGCGCCGCCACCAACAGGCGATGATCGGCCACCCAGAACACGCGCCTGTCGAGCAGCAGATCGCGCAGCGTGCCGCCGCCCAGCGCCGCGACCAGCGCGATCACCACCACGCCGAAGAGATCCATGGGCTTGCGCCCGGCCTCCAGCACGCCGGTGACGGCGCACACCGCCACCGCGGCGAAACCGACGACTTCGGGCGTCACGGTTCGAGCCACACCTTGCAGGCGCGCTTGTCGTTCTTGAGCGCCTCGAAGGCGGCCGGGAACTCGGCGAAGGACACCGGTCGGGTCAGCATCGGCGTCGGATCGATGCGGCCCGCGTCGAGCAGTTCGAGCGTGATGGCGAAATCCTGGCGGCGATACATGAAGACATAGTTGGTCTGCAGTTCCTTCTTGATCGCCTTCGGCGTCAGGATCACGTCGGGCGCCATGCACACGCCGACGATCACCAGGCGGCCGCCGGCCGGCGCGTAGTCCATGGCGAGCTGATGCGTGCCCGGCACGCCGATGCATTCGAGGATCACGTCGGGCCGGCCGCCGGCGTAGCGCTTGCACGCGCCGACCACGTCCTCCACCGCGGCGTTGACGGTCGCGGTCGCGCCCAGGCGCTCGGCGAGCGCGAGGCGCTCCGGCACGCGGTCGGAGACGATGACGTGCTGCGCGCCGAAGTGTCGCGCCCACAGCGTGGCGGCGAGGCCGATGGGCCCCGCGCCCATCACCAGCACGCGCTCGCCAGGCGCGATGCGCGCCGCATGCACGCCGTGCAGACCGACCGCCAGCGGCTCGACCAGCGCGCCGAGCCGATAGTCCACGCCGGGCGGCAGGCGCAGCGCCTCGGCCGCGCCGACGCGCAGGAACTCGGCATAGGCCCCCGGCAGATCGCCGAGCCCGGAGTAGCGGACCTTGTCGCAGCGATAGCCGATGCCGTTCAGACAGGGCTGGCACTGACCGCAGGCGATGTAGGGCAGCGCGGTCACGCGATCGCCCGGCTGCCAGCGGCCGCGCACCTCGGGTCCGACCTCGACCACCTCGCCACAGAACTCGTGGCCCATCACCGTGCCGGCCGGTAAGGGCTTCATGCCGCCGTCCGGCGTGTGCACGTCGGCCATGTGCAGATCCGAGCCGCAGATCCCGCAGCTCTTGACCGCTATCACGAGATCCGCGCCCTGGGCACGCGGCTCGGGGACCTGTTCGATGCTGAGCGCCGACGCGGCGCGATGAAAGACGGCGGCGCGCATGGGTCGCACTCCCCTGGTAGGACAGGCGCCCGGTTGTACCAAGCGTGTCGCGGTCACACAAGCCGCGCGACGCGCGAGCCCCGCGCGAAGCGGGTAGACTCATGGACCGCAGGCCAACTCCGGGGAGATGCACGTGGACCTGTCCTTCGATCCGCGTTACGAACGCTTTCGCGCCGAGTTGCGCGCGTTTCTCGATACCCATGGACACGAGGCGCCGCGCGGCGCGGTGGATCTGCGCGCGCCGGCGACGCTCGCGTGGCAGAAGCGCCTGCTCGCGGCGGGCTACGCCGGCCGCACCATCCCACACGAGTACGGCGGCTACGGCGCCGCGCCCGACATCCTCGAGGCGCGCATCATCGCCGAGGAGTTCGCCAGCGCGCAGGTGTTCGCCGGTCTCGCCGGCCAGGGCATCAAGATGCTGATCCCGACCTTGCTGCGCTTCGGCACCGAGGAACAACGTCAGCGCTTCATTCGGCCGACGCTGGAAGGCGAGATGATCTGGTGCCAGGGCTATTCCGAGCCCAACGCCGGCAGCGATCTCGCGAGCCTGCGCACGCGCGCGCTGCTGGACGGCGACCACTGGGTGGTGAACGGCCAGAAGATCTGGACCTCGACCGCGCATCTCGCCGACTGGATGTTCTGCCTGGTGCGCACCGAGCCCGAGGCGCCGAAGCACAAGGGCATCAGCTTCCTGCTGTTTCCGATGACCACGCCCGGCATCGAGATCCGTCCGCTCACCACCATGACCGGCGACGCGAGCTTCAACGAAGTGTTCTTCACCGACGTGCGCGTGCCGCGCGACTCGATGATCGGCGCGCGCGGCGACGGCTGGAAGGTGGCCAACACCCTGCTCGGCTTCGAGCGGGGCATGCTGGGCGATCCGAACGTGACCCTGATGCGCTTCAACGCACTCGTGGAACTGATGAAGCACGAGACGGTGGATGGACGGCGCCTGATCGATTCGCCGGTCTATCGCGAGCGCCTGATGAAGATTCAAGGGCGCATGCTGGCGCTCCGCGCGAACGACCTGCGGCTGCTCTCGGCCGGTCTGAATGACAAGCCGGCGCCGCTCGCGGGGCTGGTGGTGAAGCTGGTGGGCACCGAGCTGCGCCACGAACTCGAGGCGCTCGCGATCGATGCGCTCGGCGAACTCGGCGTGCTCTACCGCGGCAGCCCGCTGCTGCGCGACGCGGGCATGTGGCAGCAGCACTACATGTACTTCCTGGGCCTCATCATCGGTGGCGGCACCGCGCAGATCCAGAAGAACATCATCGCGGAACGCGGGCTGGGCATGCCGCGCGAACCGCAACTGGCCTGAGGCGCGCGTCATGGATTTCGGATTGTCTGAAGAACAAGTCCTGCTGACCGACAGCGTCTCGCGGCTGCTGACGGAGTGCGCCCCGCTCGAACGCACGCGGCGCTTCGCGGAGCGCCTCGAGCCGCGCGCCGATGACGTGTGGGGTGCGCTGGTCGACCAGGGCGTGACCGGTCTCGTGATCGACGAGACGCAGGGCGGCAGCGGCCTTGGCCTGCTCGACGCGGCGCTGGTCGCCGAAGTGCTGGGCAGGCATGTCGCGCCGGTGCCGTTCGTCGCCTCCTGCGTGCTCGCGCCCCATGCACTGGCCCACGCCGGCAGCCCCGCGCAGCAGAACGAGTGGCTGCCGCGCCTCGCGAGCGGGGAGCGCGTGGTCGGCGCGGCGCTCAGCGAGCACTGCGGCGCGCGCGAGGACGCCGGCGTGACCGCCCACGGCGGCCGGCTCGAGGGCCGCGCGCTGTTCGTGCTCGACTTCGAAGCCGACGCCTACCTGGTCGCGAGCCACGACGGCGCGCTGCACCTGGTGAGCGCCGATGCGGCCGGTCTCGAGCGCACGCCGCTCGTCACGATCGATCGCAGCCGTCGCGTCGGCGAACTGCGCTTCACCGGCGTCCCGGCAGACACCTTGCCGGGCAGCGCCGACGGGCACGTGCTCGCGGCGCTCATCGCCCGAGGCCGCGTGATGCATGCCGCCGACACGCTCGGCGCCGCGCAGCACATGCTCGATCAGGCCGTCGCCTACGCCGGCACGCGCGAACAGTTCGGGCGCAAGATCGCCTCCTTCCAGGCGGTCAAGCACCTGTGCGCCGACATGGCGTCGCAGCTCGAACCGTGCCGCGCGCTCCTGTGGTACGCGGCCTACGCGCAGGACGCGCTGCCCGATGAAGCCGCGCTCTACGCCTGTCATGCCAAGGCGCATCTCGCCGAGGTCGGCAGCTTCGTCGCACGCACCGCGACCGAGGTCCACGGCGGCATGGGCTTCACCGATCTGCTCGGCCTGCACTACTGGTTCAAGCGCATCGGGCTCAATCGCCAGCTGCTCGGCAGTCCGGAGCGGGCAAGAGAGGACGCGGCGCGGCTGCAGGGGCTGTGATGCGGCTGCCGGCCGATCCTCACTGTAGGGCCGATTTCTATCGGCCAAGCACCGCCTCAGGTTGAAGGCCGTACACGGCGGGTTGAAACCCGCCCTACATGGCCAACGCGCACATCGTCATCGACGTCGAA
>CAZGXT010000214.1:0-4427 GCA_964529675.1 uncultured Caulobacterales bacterium | reverse complement strand
GGCTCGGCGCGGCGCTGGCGAACTCCGCCCTCGCCGCCGGCGCGGGCGCTGCGATCATCATCGCCGCCGCAGGGCTGCTCGCCTACGCCGCGCGCGCCGCCAAGGGGCCGATGTTCGGCGCCGCCTTGCGCGTCGCAACGCTCGGCTATGCGGTTCCGGGCGCCGTCATCGCCATCGGCGTCTTCAGCGCGGGCGCGACGCTGTTCGGCGCCGGCGCCGTCGCCGCGGCGATCGGGCTCGGCGCCCTGCTCTACGCCTACGCAGCCCGGTTCATGACCGCCGGCGTCAACATCGTCGCTGGCGGGCTCGCCGGCGTGACGCCGTCGATCGACGGCGCGGCGCGCGTTCTCGGCGCCGGCGCGGCGCGCCTTGCCTTTCGCATCCATGCGCCGCTGATGGCGCCCTCGCTTGCGGCGGCGGCGATCATCCTCTTCGTCGACATCGCCAAGGAATTGCCGGCGACGCTGATTCTGCGCGCGTTCAACTTCGAAACGCTGGCGACGCGCGTCTATCGGCTTGCGGGGGATGAACGCCTTGCAGAGGCGGCGCCCGCAGCGCTGGCGCTGATCGGCCTCGGCGTCGCCCCGGTCGTTCTGTTGAGCCTGATCGGCCGCCGCGACGCCTAGCGGACCGCCGCCTCGACGCAGTCGCAGATGTAGTGGACCTGATCGGGCGTCAGGTAGGGATGCATCGGCAGCGAAAGAATGTCGCGGGCGACTTCCTCAGTCGCCGGCAACGGCCGGGCCGGCGCATACCGCTCGAAAGCCGGCATCTGGTGGAGCGGGGTTGTGTAATAAATCGCCGTCGGCACGCCCCGCGCTTTCAACTGTTTCGCCACCTCGTCGCGGCCCGGCAGGCGCAGCGAATAGTATCCGTAGCCTGATTGCGCGCCCGCCAGATGGCGCTGCAGACGCCCGACAGCGCCGAGGCGGCGATCATACAGCGCCGCGACGCGGCCGCGCGCCTCAAGTTCCTCGTCGAAGATCGCGAGCTTTTCGAGCAGGACCGCCGCCTGAAAGCTGTCCATGCGGCCGTTGAATCCGACGCATACGGAGTTCTTGCGGGCGCTGTCGGTGCCGTGCCAGCGGATCGACATCCACTTCTCGACGACGCCGAGATCCTGGCTGAGGATCGCGCCGGCGTCCCCATAGGCGCCGAGCGCCTTGCCGGGGAAGAAGCTGGTCGCGGTCGCCGGCGCAAGGTCGCCGACCCAGCGGCCGTCGAGCCGCCCGCCGAACCCTTGCGCGCCGTCCGCGAGCATGAAGAGCCCTTCGCGCCGCGCAATCGCGCCGAGCGCGCGATAATCCGCGGGCGAGCCGAACAGATCGACGGGGATGACGGCGGCCGGCCGGAGCTTGCCGTCGCGCTTCACATCAGCGATTCGCGCTTCGAGATCGCCCGCATCCATGTTGAAGGTGTCAGGATCGATGTCGACGAAGACCGGCGTCGCGCCGGTGAGCAGCACCGCATTCGCGGTCGCGTTGTAGGAAAAGGCCGGAATGAACACCGCGTCGCCGGTGTCGATGCCTGCCGCGATCAGCGGGATGATGAGCGCCGCCGTGCCGCTGGCGCAGGCGACCGCCGCCGCCGCGCCGGTGCGCTCGGCGAGCAGGGCTTCAAGCTCTTCAATCTCGGGGCCGGCGATGTAGCGGCCATGGTCGAGAACGGCCCTGAGACGCGCCTCGACATTTGCGCGAATGCGGCGCTGCTGCGCTTTGAGGTCGATGAACGCGATCTCGCCGACCGCCGTAGTCCCCGCGAGCGATAGATTGGCGACGCCGTTCATGCGCGCTTCCTTGCAACACCAAGCGCTTCACGCGCATCCTCGACGAGGAGCGCCCAGTCAAGAGCGCCGCGACCCGCCTTGCCGTCGACGATTGCGCGCGTGCCGTCAAGGACCGCGGCGACGAACGCCTCGACGCTCGCGCCCAAGGGATCGGCGAGCGCGGCCGGCCCAGCCGCAAGATCATTGGCGGCGAGCGGCGCTGCGGTGTCGTTCCGGATGGCGCGACTGATAAAGTCGATCTCGATAACGCCGTCGGCGTAAACCGCCTTCATCTTGCGCGCGCGGTCGCTGGCGCGCCGGCTGGCGATGAAGGAGGCGGTGCGCCCGCCCTCAAATGTCAGCGTCGCCGTCGTTTCGTCATAGGAGCCGCAGGCGTTGATTTTCACGGGATCGGCAAAACCGAACAGACGCGCCAGATCGAGATCGTGGATCATGAGGTCGAGCGCGACCGCGACTTCCTCGCCGCGTCCGGTCGCCGGGCCCGCGCGCCCGAATTCCAGCGACAGCGGCGCCTGGTCCCCGCGCGGCAGTCCCATCGCGGCGAGCACGAAGCGCTCCTGATGGCCGACCTGCAGAACAGTCCCTTTCGCCTCCGCAGCGGCGACCAGCGCGTCGGCGTCCGCGAGGCGAAGCGCAAGCGGCTTCTCGACATAAACATGCCTGCCCGCGTCGATCGCGGCGGAGGCCAGGCGGAAATGCGCCGGCGCCGGCGCCGCGATGGTCACCGCGTCGACATCGTCGAGGAGTTCCTGAAAGGAGCCGTAGGCGCGAACGCCGACATCGCGCGCGAGCGCGGCCGTGCGCGCCGCATCAAGATCGTAAATGCCCGCGAGGTCGATCCGCGGGGCGTCGCGGTGCTTGCGGGCATGATGGCCGCCGAACACGCCGGCGCCGACAACTCCGGTCTTCAGCCTCGACGCCACCCGGCGCACTCCCCTTCGACGAGCAAGCCGGGACCATAGCGACGGTCATGGGGCGGGAATATGGCTGCCGGCCGACTTCGCCCTCAAACAATGTTGCGGCCTGTTTCTAAAGGATTATCCGCCGTTTTCGCGGCTTTTCTTGAGATTGTCGGCGAGCGCGAAGGCAAGGTCCAGCGCCTGCGTCGCGTTGAGCCGCGGATCGCAATGGGTCTGGTAGCGCGAGGAAAGGTCGGTCTCGCCGATCGCCTGCAGGCCGCCGAGGCACTCGGTGACGTTCTGCCCCGTCATTTCGAGGTGGACGCCGCCCGGATAGGCCCCCTCCGCTCGGCAGATCGCGAAGAACCCGTCGAGCTCCTTTTTGAGGTCTTCGAGGCGGCGCGTCTTGAAGCCCGATCCGGCCTTGATTGTGTTGCCGTGCATCGGGTCCGACGACCAGACGACCTTGCGCCCTTCCGCGACGATGCGGCGGACCAGCGGAGCGAGCCCGGCGCCGACCGCGTCCGCGCCAAAGCGTGCAATGAGCACAATGCGCCCGGAAACGTTCGCCGGATTGAGAATGTCGAGAAGGCGCAAGAGCTCGTCCGGCTGCAGCGACGGGCCGCATTTGATGCCAATCGGGTTTTCGACGCCGCGGCAGAATTCGACATGGGCGCCGTCGGTCTGGCGCGTGCGGTCGCCGATCCAGATCATGTGCGCGGAGGTGTCGTACCAGCGCCCCGACGTCGAATCGACGCGCGTCATCGCCTCCTCAAAGCCGAGGAGAAGCGCCTCGTGGCTCGTGTAGAAATCGACCTCGCGGATCGAGCGCACTTCACTCGACGTGACGCCGCAAGCCTCCATGAAAGTCAGCGCCTCGGAAATCCGGCTGGCGAGTTCGCGGTAGCGGTCCGCCTGCGGGTTGTCCGAGACGAATTCGAGATTCCATTTGTGAACGTTGTGAAGGTCGGCGTAGCCGCCGTTCGCAAAGGCGCGGATGAGGTTCAGCGTCGCGGCCGACTGGCCGTAGGACTTCAACAGCCGCTGCGGGTCGGGCGTCCTCGCCTTCTCCGTGAAGTCCATGCCGTTGATGTTGTCGCCGCGATAGCTTGGCAAGGTGACGCCGTCGATCGTCTCGGTCGGGGCCGAGCGCGGCTTGGCGAACTGGCCGGCGATGCGCCCGATCTTCAGGACCGGCATCGCCGCGCCGAAGGTCAGCGCGACAGACATCTGGAGAAGGACGCGGAAGGTGTCGCGGATGTTGTTCGGATGGAATTCCTTGAAGCTCTCGGCGCAGTCCCCGCCCTGCAAGAGAAACGCCCGCCCCTCGGCGACGCGCGCCAGCTCGGCGCGCAACGTGCGCACCTCGCCCGCAAAAACCAGCGGGGGATAGCTCGACAGCTCGGTCTCGACGGCCTTCAGGGCCTGCGCGTCGGGGTAATCGGCAGGCATGTGGCGCGCGGGAAAACCGCGCCAGCTTCCAGGCGTCCATCCCTCTCGGTTTCCGAAATCGGGCACTCGCAGCCTCTTTGATCCTGTGACCGCCGTCGTCCTACCGCCGGGCGTTAGCGGCTGCAACAAACCTCGCGACACGATCGCCAATGTCCTCGATATCGGGTTAAGGAGGTCTGACGAAATTGAAGGATGATCAATGCGCCTCGCCCTCGCCCTGTGCCTTATCCTTACTGCCGCGCCGGCGCTCGCCCAGCGGGACTTTTCCAATGTCGAAATCAAGGCGACCG
>CAZGXT010000213.1:0-4428 GCA_964529675.1 uncultured Caulobacterales bacterium | reverse complement strand
GCGCTGAAGGCGCGCGTCGAGGCGCTGATGGCGCGCTGCGGCTTCGCGGCCAAGGGCCTGTTCGTGATGGACGGCAGCCGCCGCTCGGCGCATGCCAACGCCTACTTCACCGGCCTTGGCCGTGCCAAGCGCGTGGTGTTCTTCGACACGCTGCTGGCCAAGCTCTCGCCCGGCGAGGTGGAGGCGGTGCTGGCGCACGAGCTCGGCCACTTCCGGCGCCGCCACGTGCCCAAGCGCATCCTGACGATGTTCGCGCTGAGCCTGGCGGGCTTCGCGCTGCTCGGCTGGCTGGCGCAGCAGCCGGCCTTCTACGCCGGGCTCGGCGTGACGCCGAACTTCGACGCGCCGAACGACGCGGTGGCGCTGCTGCTCTTCCTGCTCGCCGGCCCGCCCTTCGCGTTCTTCGTCACGCCGCTGGCCGCGGCGGTGTCGCGCAGGCACGAGTTCGAGGCCGATGCCTACGCCTGCGAGCATGCCGCCGGCGGCGACCTGGGAAGCGCGCTGCTGAAGCTCTACGAGGACAACGCCTCGACGCTCACGCCCGACCCGCTGTACGTGCGCTTCTACTACTCGCACCCGCCCGCGTCCGAGCGGCTGGCGGCGATGGCCGCATGAAGCTCGCCGACCAGCGCTGCCAGCCGCAGGACGGCCGGCAGGCGATGCCCGACGACGAGATCGACTACTACCTCGGTGAACTCAGCGGCTGGGCCCGCGTCGACGGCGCGCTCGAGAAGACCTATGCCTTCGCGACCTTCCACGAGACCATGGCCTTCGCCAATGCGATCGCCTGGCTCGCCGAGCGCGAGGACCACCACCCCGACCTCGCGATCACCCATGGCCGCTGCGCGGTGCGGCTCGCCACGCACGCGGTCGGCGGGCTGTCGATGAACGACTTCATCTGCGCGGCGAAGATCGACGCGCTGCTGCCTTGACCGCGACGGTCGAGCTCGACCTCGGCCTGGTGGTCGCCAACCACGGCCGCCACTGCATCGTCGAGACGCCCGAGGGCCGGCGCATCCACGCCCGCGCGCGCGGCAAGAAGAGCGAGGCCGTGGTCGGCGACCGCGTGCGCTGGCAGGCCACCGCGCCCGGCGAGGGCGTGATCGAGCACCTGGAACCGCGCCGCAACCTGCTGTTCCGGCAGGACGATTTCAAGACCAAGTCCTTCGCCGCCAACCTCGACGCGCTGCTGCTGTGGTTCGCGGTCGAGCCGGTGTTCAGCGAGTCGCAGCTCGTGCGCGCGCTGATCGCCGCCGAGTCGGCCGGCATCGCCGCGACCATCGTGCTGAACAAGTGCGACCTGCCGGGCGCCGCCGCGCAGCGCGAACGCCTCGCGCCCTACCGCGCGATGGGCTGCGAGGTGCTGGAACTCCAGCTCAAGCCGACGCCCGAGGCCGCGCGCGCCATGCTCGCGCCGCGCCTGGCCGGACGCACGACCCTCGTGCTCGGGCCGTCCGGCGCCGGCAAGAGCACCCTGGTCAATGCGCTGGTGCCCGACGCGCAGGCCCAGGTGGGCGAGATCTCGCAGGCGCTCAACTCCGGCAGGCACACGACGACGACGACGCAGTGGTACTGGGTCGACCGCGAGGCCGGCAGCGCGCTGATCGATTCGCCGGGCTTCCAGGAGTTCGGCCTGCAGCAGCTCGAAGCGAGCCAGCTCGTCGCCTGCATGCCCGACCTGCGCGCGCACGCCGGCGGCTGCAGGTTCTACAACTGCACCCACCGGCACGAGCCCGGCTGCGCGGTCATCGCGGCGGTCGAGCGCGGCGAGGTCAGCGCGAGCCGCTGGCGCATCTACGGCGAACTGATGGACGAGCTGGCGCGCACGCGCTGGTGAGCCCCCGGTCATGAGCCTGCGCTGCGCCGCCGCCAGCCTTGCCGCGCTGCTGCTCGGCGGTGGTGTCCTGGCCAGCCCGGCCTGCGTGCCGGACATCCAGCGCAACGCCGACGGGCGGACGCCATCGCTGCGACTCGCCGGCGCGACCGACTGCCGGCTCGACGAGGCGGGCTACCGCCATGCGGTGCAAGGCTGGCTCGGCACGCGGCTGGCCGACGAGCCCCTGCCCAGCGGACTGGCGCTCGGCCGCATCGACGCCCTGCCCTGGCTGGTGGACGCGCTGGCAAGCGCCGCCGCGGGCGACGCGCACTGGCTGAGCCTCGGTGCCGATGCCTCGGCGGCCGAACAAAACCGCGCGGTCGCACGGCTGCTGTCGGCTGCGCCGCTGCTCGACCGGCTCGACGCACCGTTTGCCGGCGGGCCGCTCGCGGTCACCGGCGTCGGCGTGGAGAAGGTGCGGCTGGCACCCGCCGCCGGCGGCGGGCGGCGCCCGGTCGATGCCCAGGTCTGGCTGCGGCTCGGGCCGTGGCCGCCAGGGCCTTGATGGCGCGCACGGTGCAGGCCGTCGGGTCCCGCTCGGCTGCCGCAGTGCTGGCGCAGGGGCTGCTGGCCGCGATGGCGGGCGTCGCCCTGTGGATCGCCTGGGGCCTCGCCGCGGACCTGCGCCGCAGCCAGGTGGCCTACGGCGCATGGCCGCGCGTACCGGCACAGGTCACCAGCCTCGCCGAGGCCGACGTGATCGAGTTCGAGGTCGCCGAGGCGGCGCTGGCGGCGCTCGGGCCGGTGCGCCAACCGGAGGTTCTCCACACCCATGCGCCGGAGCACACGCGCATCCTGCTGCCGGCGCCACCGCTGCACGGGCTCGGCGTCGGCGATGCCGTCGACCTGGCGGTGCCGCCCGACGCCGCCGCGCCGGTGCTCGTCCTGGACCCGGTCGCCCGCTTCGCGCCGCCGGCCGGGGCGCTGCTGTGGCTTGCCCTGATCGGCTGGGGCGCGCTCGGCCTGCACCGCAGCCGCTGGGGTGCCGACCTGCTCTGGACCGATGGCCGCTGGGCCGCGAGCCCGCCGCACGCCGTGCTGCCCGGCGCGCGGGCCGCGGCGCCGGCCCTCGCCGAAACCGAGGCGGCGCGGCGCAAGGCGCGGCGCTGGTCGACGGCGTTCGGTGGCGTCTTCGCTGCGGCCGCCGCCGCCACGCCGCTGTGGTGGGGCGCGGCGCCGATCATGGCCGGCGTGGTGGCGATCGTCTGCCTGATCCTGCTGATGGGGGTGATCGCAGCGACCATCGAGGAAGACACGCGTCGCCTGTGGCATGACGCCGGCGGCATCGCCGTGACCACCTGGCTGCAGACGCGCCGCATTCCCTGGTCGGCGATCGGCGGTGTCGAGCATGTCGACCTGAACCGGGCGGCGCGCGAGGCCCATGCGCGCGTCACCCGCAACCGCTACCGCCTGCACCGCCTCGCGGCGCCTCGCAGCGCCCACGCCTGGCGCCTCGTCGACACCGCGGGGCGGCCGATCATCGACCTGGCCGAGACGATGGCGCCGTCCAAAGCTTTCGACGCCCTGCTGACCCAGGCTGCGGCCCGCGCCCGCGGTGCCGCGACATGACCGTGAACGACCGGAGGTTCCCGATGCGCGAAGCGTCCGCCGACTCCGCCCCGGCCAAGTCCACGGCGCGGGATGAACTGACGCGCGGGCGCACCGATACCGGGACGCCCGAACGCTGACGCGTCCTACCAGGTGCCGACGTTGGGCATCGACACCCAGGGCTCGGCCGGTGGCAGCGGATCGCCGCGCTGCAGCAGTTCGATCGAGATCTGGTCGGGCGAGCGCACGAAGGCCATGCGGCCGTCGCGCGGCGGGCGGGCGATCACCACGCCGTGGTCCTGCAGGCGCTTGCAGGCGGCGTAGATGTCGTCGACCGCGTAGGCCAGGTGGCCGAAGTTGCGCCCGCCAGTGTAGACCTCCGGGTCCCAGTTGAAGGTCAGCTCGACCTGGGCCTCGCGGTTGCCCGGCGCTGCCAGGAAGACCAGCGTGAAGCGGCCTTGCGGCACCTCGCGGCGCGACAGTTCCTCCAGCCCCAGCGCGTCGCGGTAGAAGCGCAGCGAAGCGTCGAGGTCGGTGACGCGGACCATGGTGTGGAGGTATTTCATCGCGGGCGGCGCAGCAGAGGACAGGCCGCGATTGTCCGCCGCCGGCCCGGGCGCCGGGTGCACAGGGCCTTGGATTGCCCCATGAAGAAGGGGCTGCCGACGGCAGCCCCTGAGGTCGCTGCTCGCGGGCGTCAGCGGCCGTCGCGCGAGCCGAAGCGCGGCGCGCCGTCGCGCCGGCCGCCGCCAAAGCCACCCGGCCGGCCGCGGCCCTGGCCGTGGCGCTGGCCCGGCAGCGGCTTCTGGGGACGCGGCTTGGGCGGCGTCGGCTCCAGCCCGGCGATCTCACGGGCCTCGATCGGCTGGCGGGTGTAGGCCTCGATCGCGCGGATCTTGCCGCGCTCGCGGTGCTCGGCGATCGTGATCGCCATGCCGCTGCGACCGGCGCGGCCGGTGCGGCCGATGCGGTGCACGTAGTCCTCGGCCTTCATCGGCAGGCCG
>CAZGXT010000212.1:0-4442 GCA_964529675.1 uncultured Caulobacterales bacterium | reverse complement strand
ATGAACATCCCCCTCACCGCCAAGGATTTTGAAACCGACCAGGAAGTGCGCTGGTGCCCGGGGTGCGGGGATTATGCGATCCTCAAGGCCGTGCAGAAGACCATGGCCGATATCGGCGCCGTTCCTGACAATACGGCCTTCGTGTCCGGCATCGGCTGTTCCTCGCGCTTTCCCTATTACATGGCGACCTACGGCTTTCACACGATCCATGGGCGCGCGCCGGCCTTTGCGACGGGGTTGAAGCTTGCAAACCCCGCGCTCGACGTGTGGATGGTGACCGGCGACGGCGACGGGCTGTCGATCGGCGGCAATCATCTGCTCCACGTCATCCGCCGCAACGTCAATTTGCAGATCCTTCTCTTCAACAACGAGATCTACGGCCTCACCAAGGGGCAATATTCGCCGACGAGCCGCGTCGGCACGCGCTCGCCCTCCTCTCCCAAAGGCTCGGTCGATCAGCCGGTGAACCCTTGCGCCTTCGCGCTCGGCGCCGGGGCGAAGTTCGTCGCGCGCGGCGTCGACACTGCGACGAAGGCGCTCACCGAAACGCTGAAGGCCGCGCACGCATTCGAGGGCGCGTCCTTCGTCGAGATTTTCCAGAACTGCATCGTCTACAACGCCGACGTCTTTGCGGATTTCACCGAGAAGAAAGTCGCCGACGACCACCAGCTGCATCTCGAACACGGAAAACCGATGCTGTTCGCCGGCGGCAAGCGCGGCCTGCGGTTCGACGCGCGATCTTTCAAACTTGAAGTCGTCGCGCTCGGCGACGGCGGCGTCGATGCGTCTGAGGTTCTCGTCCATGACGAGAACAACAAGACGCTCGCGCATCTCCTTGTCGAGATGAAGCACCCCGAGTTCCCGATGGCGATGGGCGTCATCTATCGCGAGCATGGCGCAACCCCCTTCGACAAGGCGTTCTGGTTGCATCATCCGACAAACGGCAAGCGCACGGCCAAGGTCGCCAATGCGCTGCGCCGCGGCTATGTGTGGACGAAGAAGGCGCCCTGAGGTCTTCGCAGCCGCAACGACGATTGGCCGTTGCGCAGACCGGCGCGCCTCGTTAACTCTTCCCGCCGGGAGCGGGCCCTTTTCAGTACCCCGGCGTTTGCGTCACTTCACCGGCGCCGAGGGGGCTTCATGAGAATTCTGGCGATCGCCGCATTTGCGCTGTCCGCGAGCGGCTGCGCGTTGTTTCATAAGACCGAGACCCGGGCTGCGGCGCCGGTTGCGCCGGCGGCGCCCGTCGCGAAACCCGTCCGCTTCTCGCCCGCTTTCGATGCAGGCTCGCCGGTCGCGCTGATGCCGTGCCGCGGAGCGGCGGCGCTCGGCGACACCTGCAAGCGGTCGACTGTGAGCCATGAACGCCGCGGCGACATGCCGTCCGGCGAGAACACCGAAACCTTCAGCGAGGCGACGACGGTCTCGCTGACGACGGAATAGATTAAAGCCGGTAGCGGACCTGGTCGGCCCAGAAGCGCTCAAGCCGCTGGAGCGACTTGTTGGTCTGTTCCATCGCCGTCTGATCGACGCCGCCGACCTGCTCGACAGAGCCGAGC
This sequence comes from uncultured Caulobacterales bacterium, assembly GCA_964529675.1. Taxonomy (GTDB): domain Bacteria; phylum Pseudomonadota; class Alphaproteobacteria; order Caulobacterales; family Parvularculaceae; genus Amphiplicatus. The sequence continues at coordinate 2,883 of CAZGXT010000212.1, read as the reverse complement.
TGGCGGTCGAAGAGCTCCGCGAGGCGGTCGCGGACATTGAGCCCTGCGGCGGTGAGCGACACGCGCTTCGAGCGCCGGTCGACGTCCGAGCGCACGTCGCGGATATAGCCCTTATCGACGAGCTGCTTCAGATTGTAGGAAACGTTGGAGCCGAGATAATGCCCGCGCGAACGCAGCTCGCCCGGGGTCAGCTCCGCCTCGCCGATATTGTAAAGGAGAAGCGCCTGCACCGAATTGATGTCGGTCTGGCCGAGCCGTTCAAGTTCGTCCTTGATGACGTCGAGAAGCTGGCGATGCAGCCGCTCCACAAGATGCAGAAGCTGGAGATAGGCGGGGCGCAGGCCCTCATTGACGGCCGATTTCTCAGCCTTCACCCCCCCAACGCTCGCGTTCGCCCGCTCGACCGCCGCCATGAATTCGCCTCGCCAAAACTCGGAAACTTTGGAGACCGTAGACCAAAGTCCCTAAAAGGCGCGTTAAATGCAGCGGATCAATTTGCGCTCAAATTGAAAATCGCGGCGTAACCGGGCATTACGAAGTTGCAAGCGGAGACGGTAAGACGACGATGACCTCTGTTACTCAATCCTTTCCGGCGACCCGCCTGCGGCGCCCCAGGACGAGCGCATGGTCGCGCGCGCTTCACGCCGAAACGCGCCTCTCGCCCGCCGATCTCATCTGGGCCGTCGTGCTGCGCGAAGGATCGGGCGTCCGTGAGCCGGTCGCCTCGATGCCGGGCGTCCACCGGCTTTCCGTAGACGAGGCCGTAAACGCGGCCCGCGAAGCAAAGGCGCTCGGCATCCCGGCGCTGGCGCTTTTCCCGTTCACCTCGAAGGAGCGCCGCAGCGCTGACGCCGCCCTCGCCTTCTCATCCGACAATCTCATGTGCCGGGCCGCGCGCGCGATCAAGGACGCGGTCCCCGACATCGGCCTGATGGCGGACGTCGCCCTTGATCCCTATACGGATCATGGCCATGACGGATTTCTCGAAGACGGCGAGATCGTCAACGACCGGACGGTCGAGGCGCTCATCCGGCAGGCGGTCGTCGAGGCGCGCGCCGGCTTCGACATCGTCGCGCCGTCCGACATGATGGACGGGCGCATCGGCGCCATCCGCAAGGGGCTCGACGCCGAGGGCCTCACCCATGTTCAGATCATGTCCTACGCCGCGAAATACGCCTCCTGCTTTTACGGCCCCTATCGCGACGCTATCGGGTCGTCCGGTGTCCTCAAGGGCGACAAGCGCACCTATCAGATGGACCCGGCGAATACGGACGAGGCGCTGCGCGAAGTCGCGATGGACATCGCCGAAGGCGCCGACAGCGTGATGGTGAAGCCCGCCGGCGCCTATCTCGACATCATCTGGCGCGTGAAGGAGGCCTTCGCCATGCCGACCTTCGCGTTCCAGGTCTCAGGCGAGTACGCGATGATCATGGCGGCGGCGCAGAACAACTGGATCGATGAAAACCGGGCGGTCCTTGAAAGCCTTCTCGCCATTCGCCGCGCCGGCGCCGACGGCGTCATCACCTATTTTGCGCCGAAGGCGGCGAGACTTCTCGGCGCCTGACGCGCCGTCTGGCGAGCGCCCTCGCCCTGCGCTAAAGGGGCCCGAACCCTCGAGGAAATCATGCGAGCGCTCGTCAAGGCCAAACGCGAAGAAGGCATCTGGATGGAGGACGTCGCCCGGCCGGACATCGGCCCGAACGACGTTCTTATTCGCGTGAAGAAGACCGCGATCTGCGGGACCGACGTTCACATCTACAACTGGGACAGCTGGGCGCAGAAGACGATCCCGGTGCCGATGACGGTCGGGCACGAATTCATGGGCGAGATCGTCGAGATCGGCTCGGAGGTTCACCCCGAACATTCCAAGATGAAGATCGGCGACCGCGTGTCGGTCGAGGGACACGTGACTTGCGGCTATTGCCGCAACTGCCGCGCCGGCCAGCGCCATCTTTGCCGCAACACGCAAGGCATCGGCGTCAACCGCGCCGGCGCATTTGCGGAGTACATCTCGGCGCCGGCGTTCAACATCTATCGCCTGCCCGACGACATCCCTGACGAAATGGGCGCGATCTTCGATCCGTTCGGAAACGCCGTGCACACCGCCCTCGCCTATGATCTCGTCGGCGAGGACGTGCTGATCACCGGCGCGGGGCCTATCGGCATCATGGCGGCGGCGGTCGCGCGCTTCGTCGGCGCGCGCCATGTCGTGATCACCGACGTCAACGAGTACAGGCTCAGCCTCGCCAAAACGATGGGCGCCAGCCGCGCCGTCAATGTCTCCCGCGAAAACCTGCGCGACGTGATGAGCGAACTGCGCATGACCGAAGGGTTCGACGTCGGCCTTGAAATGTCCGGCGTTCCCGCCGCCTTCGCCTCAATGCTCGACACCATGAATCACGGCGGCAAGATCGCGATGCTCGGCATCATGCCGAACGGCGCCGGCGTCGACTGGGACAAGGTCATCTTCAAAGGCCTCGACATCAAAGGCATCTACGGCCGGCGCATGTTCGAAACCTGGTACAAGATGGGCGCGCTCTTGCAGGCGGGGCTAAACCTCAAACCGATCCTCACCCACCGCTTCGCCGCCAACGACTACCAGAAGGGCTTCGACGTCATGCGCTCAGGCCAGTCCGGCAAGGTCGTGCTCGACTGGTAGGCCCGATCGTCTGCATAAAGACCATAAGAGCCCCCCGCTTCCTTCGCTCTCCTGCGAGGCGGGGAGCGGGAGGGCGTTTCCTTCTGTCCATCCCCCGTCACCCCCGTCACCCCGGGGCGTCGCGTAGCGACGAACCCGGGGTCCATCCTGGTCGCGGGAGGAGGCGTGGACCCCGGGTTCTCGCCTTCGGCGAGCCCCGGGGTGACGGACGGCATGCTGGCGGG
>CAZGXT010000211.1:0-4444 GCA_964529675.1 uncultured Caulobacterales bacterium | reverse complement strand
GAAGCGCCCGCGCGGCGTCGCCGACGAGCAGGTGACGAAGCACTCATCAAGCGTCGGCTCCGGAAAGTCGGAAATGTCGCGGTCGCCGGAATTGACGCTGTTCTGGTGAACATATTGGGCGGCGAAGAAGATATCGGTGCGGTCATTGCCGGCGCCGAACGAGAATTCATATTGCTGCGTCTCGCCGTCGGTGTCATCGACGGCGCCAAGCTGCGCCGAAGCGGCGAACCCGTCCTGCTTGCGCTTAGTGATGATGTTCACGACGCCGGCGATCGCATCCGATCCGTAAACCGGCGAGGCGCCGTCCTGCAGCACTTCGATGCGGTCGATGATGCTTGACGGGATGGTGTTGAGGTCGGTGGCGCCGGGAACGCCCGATGCTGACGAGCCGTTGACCCAGCGCAGACCGTCGACGAGCACAAGCACGCGCCGGGAGCCGAGGAAGCGCAGATCGATTTCCGCCGCGCCAGCGCCGACGCCGCCGCCATCCGGCGGGTTGCCGAAATTGCCGCTGGAATTGACCTTGGCGTTGAGGCCGCCGCCCGATCCTGGAATGCGTTGAAGCACTTCGCCGATGCCGGCGAGGCCTGAGCGTTCGATAGCCTCCGAATCGACGTTGAGCACCGGCCTGCTCGCATCAAGGGGATTCTGCCGGATGCGCGATCCGGTCACGACGATCTCATCGTCCGCCGGTTCGTCCTGCGCCGCCGCCGCCGTCGCGATCGCCGCCGCGGACAGCCCGCCCATCAGCAGAGCGCGAAGAGCGCTTCGTGGTCAGAAACTCAGTCCTGCCATTTTGTTTCTCCCTGATTTCGCGGGGGGAAGGCGCCGCAGCCCCAGGCGAGTTCGGCCCCACTCCGCAGGACCGCAGCGTTTCACTCTTCGCGGAAACCGCCAAACGAATTCTTGTCAGCCCGAAAAGTGTGATTGGGATGGTGTTATTTTGTAGCGGCGGTCAGGGCGCCGTCCAGCGCCGGCCGGCCGTGTTCAGCAGAAAGATAAGCGTCTGTCTGCATTTCAGCGAGGCGGCTCGTCGCGCGTTCAAATTCAAAGGACCCTTGGCCTTCCGGATAAAGCTGGTCAGGCGCCGCCTCGGCGGAGCAGACGAATTTGGTCCTTGTCTCGTAGAGCGCATCGATCAGCGTAATGAAGCGCTTCGCCTCATTGCGCGCCTCCGGCGCCAGTATGGGTATGTTGTCGACGAAGATCGTGCTGTAACGCCTTGCAATCGCCAGATAGTCGCTCGCGCCCAGGGGCGCCTCGCACAGGTCCGCGAACGAAAATCGTGCAAGGCCGCGCGCTGTTCGCGGCGCAATGACGTCGCGGCCTTTGACGTGAAGGGTCTCCCGCCGCTCGCGTGAACCGGCGATCATCACCGTCCAGGCCTCGTTCATCGCGGCGTCGGCAGCCGGACCGAGGGGCGTATGATAGACCGGCGCGCCTGACAGGCGTTCGAGCCGATAGTCCTGCGCGGCGTCGAGATGAACGACCTCAAGGCGCGATTTCAGAAGGGCGATGAAGGGAAGAAAGAGTTGGCGATTGAGGCCGTCCTTGTAAAGTTCATCGGGATGCCGGTTCGACGTGGCGACGACAACGACGCCCTTGGCGAGCAGGGCCTCGAACAGGCGACCGAGCAGCATCGCATCGGCGATGTCCGTCACCTGAAACTCGTCGAAGCAAAGCAGACACGCGCCGTCGGCGATGTCGGCGGCGACCGGCGGAATCGGGTCGTCGAGCGCCTTCGGATTGGCGCCCGCATGACGTCGCCTGGCAGGTTCCGGCGCGCTGCGCCACGCAGCGATGCGGTCATGGGTTTCCGCCATGAACTCGTGGAAATGCACACGGCGCTTGCGGGCGACATTCGTGTTGTTGAAAAAAATATCCATCAGCAGCGATTTGCCGCGTCCGACGCCGCCCCAGAGATAAACGCCCCGCGGCGCTGGAGGTCTTGCGCGAAACCAGAAGACCCGCGGACGCGCGCGCGCCAGAAGCGCCTCGCTCAGCGATTGCAGCCGCGCAGCGGCGCTGCGCTGCGCGGGATCGTCGCTCAGCGCGCCTTCGGCGACCAGCGCTTCATAGCGGTGGAATGGCCCCGTCATCGTGGGCGGCTCTATAAGCGAGGCGTCAGACCCGGTCGAGCGGCAGGGCTGGAAAAAGAAGGCGCGCCGCTCCAGCGGCCAACGCGGCGCCGGCAAGTTGCGCGACAATGAAAGGCAGGGCGTCCTCGGCACGTATGCCGGCGAAGCTGTCGGTCAGCGTGCGCGCAATCGTCACCGCTGGATTGGCGAAAGACGTCGAAGACGTGAACCAATATCCCGCCGCAATGACGAGCGAGACGGCCGCTGCGACGGATTGCGGCCGGTGACGAAGCGCGCCCAAAATCGTGAGCGCCAGCGCGAAAGTCGCCGTCGCTTCGCCGATCAACTGGCCGGCGCCGGTTCGAACCTTCGCCCCGGTCTGGATGAGATCGAGGCCGAACATCGCATGGGCGAGGGCCGCCCCCGCAACACCGCCGGCGATCTGCGCGGCGGCGTAAGCAGCGGCGGCGGCGACGCTCAACTCGGCTCGCGACAGAAACACCATTGTGACCGCCGGGTTGAAGTGAGCGCCGGAAAGCGGGCCGAAAATGGTGATCAGCACATAAAGAATCGCGGCTGTCGCGATCATGTTGCCGAGAAGCGCGATAGCGTCGTTCCCGCCGGAAAGCGTCTCCGCCATGATTCCGGACCCGATGACGGTCGCAACAAGGAAAGCGGTCCCCAGCGCCTCGGCCGCAAGCTTGCGTCTCATGAGGGTCAGGCGCCCGCCGCAAGGAATTGGTCGATCCGTGTACGGATCGCCGAAAAGACCGCTTCGAAAGAGGCGCGCTTGTCGGCTTCTGAACCCGTCGCGGCGGCCGGGTCCGGAAAGGACCAGTGGAGCCGGTGCGGCTTCGCGTCCGCCGGCGCGATGAAGACGGGGCAAGTCTCGCCCGCCGCATTGTCGCAGACAGTGACGACGACATCGATCGGCGGCGCGCCTGGCGCCGCGAATTCATCCCAGCTTTTAGACCGCGCGCCCGGCGCGGCGACGCCATGCGCCGCAAGCGTTTCGAGCGCGAAGGGATTGGGACGCCCCGTCGGCCGTGAGCCTGCCGAATAGGCGCGCCACCCCGGCGCGCCGGCCTTGTTCATATAGGCCTCCGCCATGATCGAGCGCGCGGAGTTGCCGGTGCAAAGGAACAAGATCGACTTCATTTCGCGCAGCATGCGCTTTCGCCGGCGAATCTGAGCGCCGGCGCCGACCCCAGCTCGTTCGCGTCGTCGAAGGTGTGAAAAAGCTCCCATCGGGCTGCGCCGTCGGGCGACATCGCCCAGTGCTTGTCGCTCTTCGCATAGCAACAGGTCGCATTTGGTTCGGCCAGCGGGCCGTACCCCGCGTCGGTCAGCCGCGCCGCAATCGCGTCGAGGTTCTCGCGATCGTTGAATTGCAGACCGACGTGATCAACGCCTGCGGCCGCGCTGCTTGCTGAAATGGCGATGTTCGCACTCGGATCGTCAAGCATCCACTTCGCGTAGTCGTTCTCGCGCCTGTCCGGCGCGCGACCGAAAAGCGCGGCGTAAAAACCGACCGATTTTTCAAGGTCGTCAACTTTGAGGTGCGCATGCAGGCGAGCCATGGTCGGTCTCCGTTATTACGTAAGGACCGCACAGGCGCGGGTCCCCCTGACAGCAGTCGGCGAGCAGGAAACTGACGAGGCTCCTGATGCCGCCATAGTCGGCGGCATAAAGAACGCTGCGCCCGTCCTTTCGAGACCGGACAAGGCCCGCCCCGTGAAGCGCTTTCAGATGAAAAGACATGGTCGGGGCGGCGATCCCCGCCGCCTCGGCGAGCGCGCCGGCCGGAACGCCCGCCGGGCCAGCCCTGACGAGGCGTCGCAGGACGTCAAGGCGAACCTCCTGGGAGAGGGCGGCGAACGCGGCCAAGGCAACTTTCGATTCCACGGTTCGATAATTGTAGAATTATCATATATTGTCAAGACCGTCCTATTGAGGCGGCAAGTGCTGGCCGCTCGTTTGCGTCCGCTCGCCGCAAGGTCCTTCAAGACAACCCAAACCGCGCAAGCGACCGCAGCCTGACCCTTAGACTATTCACCTTCCAAACGATGGGACGAACCTCCGGTTGCCGGCTTGATCGATCAGGCTGACTTCGAGGAATTCGAAAACGCGACGCGCACGTCCGATACCGCGGCCGCCGGAAACTTGGCTGCAAGCCGGCGTCAGAGCCCGACGCCGGACGCTGTGGCCATCGCGAACGTGTGCGCAGTAAGGGGCGCGTTGAAACCAACGTTCCTGTCGCGCTGCACTGCCGCCGCGTCATATCCTTCTGCGAGTTCCGTTGGAAGCTTTGGCGCAACCGCGGCGAGGGGAGCGGTCTTTCTTCCGTGATCGACATAGGCAGAACC
>CAZGXT010000210.1:0-4617 GCA_964529675.1 uncultured Caulobacterales bacterium | reverse complement strand
CCATGACCGGCATGATCGGAGAACCGCGCCTCACCTCGCTCGCCCATGGCGGCGGATGCGGCTGCAAGCTTGCGCCGAACGTCCTCTCAGAGCTGCTGGCGGGCCTCGCCGCGCCTGCGCCCAAGGACCTGATCGTCGATGCTGCGACCTCTGACGACGCGGCGGTCTGGCGCATCAATGACGAGACGGCGATCGTCGCGACGACAGATTTCTTCATGCCTGTCGTCGATGACCCTTACGAGTTCGGGCGCATCGCGGCGACGAACGCGCTTTCCGACATCTATGCGATGGGCGCCGCGCCGATCTTTTCCCTCGCCGTCGTCGGCATGCCCGTCGCCAAACTCTGCACTCAGACGATCCGGAAAATTCTCGACGGCGGGCGGTGCGTCGCGGAGGAGGCGGGCGCGCCGATCGCCGGGGGGCACTCGATCGACTCGGTCGAACCGATTTACGGGCTTGTCGCGCTGGGCCTCGTGCATCCGGCGCGCCTCAAGCGCAATTCGACGGCTGAGCCCGGCGACATCCTCATTCTCGGCAAGCCGCTCGGCGTCGGCGTGTTCAGCGCCGCGCTCAAGAAAGGCATCCTGTCGGCGCCCGACTATGCGTCGATGATCGCCTCGACGACGCGGCTCAACCGTCCGGGTACGGAGCTTGCGGGTCTCGACGGCGTCCATGCGATGACTGACGTCACGGGCTTCGGCCTCCTCGGGCATCTTGCTGAAATGTGCCGCGGCGCCGGGCTCGGCGCAGCGATCGACCGCGGCGCCGTGCCTATCTTCCCCGGCGCGCGCCGCCTTGTCGCGGAGGGGGTGAGAACCGGCGCCTCCGGCCGCAACTGGGAGAGCGTCAGCGCGACGGTCGACGGCGCCTTGAGCGAGGCTGAACGCGACATCCTGTGCGATCCGCAGACGTCGGGCGGCCTCCTCCTCGCTTGCGCGCCGGCGGCGGTCGATGCGGCGCTCGCCGTGTTTCGCGCCCACGGCCACGACGCCGCGGTGATCGGCCGGATGACCGAAGGCCCCGCGCGAATCAGCGTTTGAGGCGGCGGTGGAAGGGATTCTCAATTCGCGCGCGGTGCTGTCGCTGACGGGCGAGGACGCGACGGCGTTCCTGCAGGGCCTCCTCACGCAGGACGTGACGGGCGCTGCGCCCGTCTTCGCCGCGCTGCTGACGCCGCAGGGGAAGATCCTGTTTGACTTCATCCTCGTTCCCGGCGCCGGCGGCTACCTTATCGACTGCGACGCCGCGGCGGCGCCGGATCTTCTGAAACGCCTTTCGATGTACAGGCTGCGCGCGAAGGTGACGCTGACGGCGGAGGCGGGGCTCGGCGTCTTCATCGGTACGCGCAAGGACGCGCGCGCCGCTTACGCCGATCCGCGCCTGCCGTCGCTCCCGGCGCGGATGATTGCGCCCGCTGGCGCCGCGCCCGCTGCGGACGACGCCTATGACGCGCTGCGTCTGGCCGCCGGCGTTCCCGAATTCGGCCGCGATTTCGGCGGCGAGGAAGTCTTTCTTCTCGACGTCAATTACGATGCGCTCGCCGGCGTCAGCTACAAGAAGGGCTGTTTCGTCGGGCAGGAAGTGACGAGCCGGATGAAGCGCAAGGGCGAAATCAGGAAGCGCACGCTGATCGCCGCCGGCGCATCCCTTCAGAAGGGCGGCGCGGTGATGGCGGGCGACTCGGCGATCGGCGACGTTATGTCTGTGCGCGGCGGTTCGGGCCTCGCGCTCGTTCGCCTCGACCGGCTCGCCGATGCGCGGGCCGAAGGCCTCGCGCTCACTTGCGGGGGCGCGCCTTTGAGCCTTGAAACGCCAGCCTATCTTGGCGCCGGCTGAGGGCGCTTGCGCTGCGGTTCCTGCGCGGCGAATCTTCCGCTAGAACGCCGTCGCGGCGCAAACAGCTTCACGCGCCGCTGGAGGGGCTTTCGATGACGCCGACCGCAGTCGCCCTGCTTGGGTTCGCCGCTTGGACCATCATGATGGTGATGCTGCTCGGGCTTTTCCGCACCGGCCTTGTCTTCGCCGGCAAGAAGAAGTCGAACGAGTTCAGGGCGACGGGCGAGGACCTCGGCTCCTTCGGCTATCGCGCGACGCGCGTGCACGCCAATTGCTACGAGAACCTGCCGGTCGCCGCGGCGGTGCTTCTCTATGCGATCGCCACGAACCAGACGGCGATCACCGACCCGCTGGCGCTTGCGTTCCTTGGCCTTCGCCTTGCGCAGTCGGCCGTGCATCTGACGTCCACCGCCCGCCCGATGGTGCTCATCCGCTTTGCATTCTACATCGGCCAGAACGCGATCCTGATCTTCTGGATCCTTTCGCTCGCCCATCTTCTCTGATGCATGGGCCCCATCCTTGCGCCTGGGCGCCGATGGACGACCCCCTTTATCGTCAGTACCATGACGAGGAATGGGGCGTGCCCGAGCGCGACGACCGCGCGCTCTTTGAAAAGCTCGTGCTCGACGGGTTTCAGGCCGGCCTTTCGTGGCGCACCATTCTAGCGAAGCGCGAGAATTTCCGGCGCGCCTTCGACGGTTTTGATCCTTCGAAGATCGCCCGCTACACGCCGAAGAAAATTGAAAAGCTTCTCGCCGACGAGGGCATCATCCGCTCGCGCCTGAAGATCGAGGGCGCGGTGACGAACGCCAGGTCCTATCTCAAGGTGATGGAGACGAGGGGCGACGGGTTTTCCGGTCTTCTCTGGGACTTTGTCGGGGGCGCGCCGATCGTCAACCGGGTCGAGAACTACCGGAAGGTCGCGCCGAAGACGACGGAGTCCGAGGCGATGGCGAAGGAGCTCAAACGCCTCGGCTTCAAGTTCTGCGGGCCGGTGATCGTCTACGCCTTCATGCAGGCGACCGGCATGGTCAATGATCACGAAATCGCGTGCGCGCGGTGGAAAGCGGTGCAGAGCCAGGCGGCGGGCAAGAAGCGGTAGGCAGGAGGCAGGGCGCTCTCGCCAAAGCCCATCGATCGTGGCGCGGCGCCTCTTGCCTTACCTCCCGGCGCGGCGTTTGATTCGGGCCGACAGCGACCGCCGCAAGAATCGAGCGCACCCATGCCCGCCCCAGACGTCCGCATTATCGCCACCGGCCTTTATACGCCGCCCCAGCGCATCACCAATGACGAGCTGGTCGCCGCCTTCAACGCCTTCGTCGCGCGCTTCAACGCCGAGAACGCCGCGGCGATCAGCGCCGGCGCAATCGAGCCCTTGCAGCCTTCCTCGTCGGAATTCGTGGAGAAGGCGTCGGGCATCAAGGCGCGCTTCGTCGTCGACAAGGCCGGCATCCTCGACCCTGCGCGCATGGCGCCGCGCATCGCCGCCCGTCCCGACGAAGAGCTTTCGGTGCTCGCGGAGATGGCGGTCAAGGCGGCGCAGGACGCGCTGAAGGCCGCCGATCTCGGCGCGGCGGACATCGACGGCGTCATCTGCGCGGCGTCCAACATGCAGCGCGCCTATCCGGCGATGGCGGTTGAAGTTCAGGCGGCGCTCGGCGTCGACGGTTTTGCCTTCGACATGAATGTCGCCTGCGCGTCGGCGGCCTTCGGCATCGAAACGGGTCTCGGCCTCATCCGCGCGGGCGCGCGGCGCATCCTGATGGTCAATCCGGAGATCTGCACGGCGCATCTCAATTTCAGAAACCGCGATTCCCACTTTATTTTCGGCGACGTCGCGACGGCGGTCATCCTTGAACGGATCGACGCGAGCCCGCGCGGCGAGGCGTGGGAAATCCTCTCGACGCGATTGAAGACGGTGTTTTCCAACAATATCCGCAACAATTTCGGGTTCCTCAATCACGCCGAACGCGGCGATGCAGAACCCGCCGACCCGCAGCGCAGCTGGAACACCGACAAGCTGTTCATCCAGCAGGGCCGCAAGGTCTTCAAGGACGTCGTTCCGATGGTGGGCGAGATGATCGCCGGCCACCTCAGCGATAACGGCGTCAAGATCGCCGACGTGAAACGCCTGTGGCTGCATCAGGCGAACCAGTCGATGAACGAATTGATCGCCAAGCGCGTGCTCGGGCGCGAGGCGTCGCGCAAAGATGCGCCGATCATCCTCGACGACTACGCCAACACATCGTCGGCGGGTTCGATCATCGCCTTCCACAAGCACCGCGCCGACTTGAAGCCCGGCGACATCGGCGTCATTTCGGGTTTCGGCGCCGGTTATTCGGCAGGCTCGGTGATCGTGCGGCGCGCGGCCTGAGGCCCTCTTTCGCCGCGCGCAAAAAATGCCATCTCAGTCAACGCTCCGAATCCTGCTTCGAAGGCTGACGGCAAGGAGATCGGCCAGTGACCTTCGTCATTACGATTGCGCAACGCAAAGGCGGCGCCGGCAAGACGACGCTTGCGGCGCATCTGTCGGCCGAGCTTGCGGGCCGCGGCCACACGGTGTCGGCGATCGACCTCGACGAGCAGCGCAGTTTCACGGCATGGGCGCACCGTCGCCGGAAACAGGCTGGCGCGGCCGCGGTCGCGCTAGATGAGGAAACGCGGTTCAGCCTCGGCTATCGCCTGTCGAAACTGAAGGGCCGGGCGGATTTCGTTGTCGTCGACACGCCCCCTTCGACCTGTCGCACGGTGGAAGGGGCGATGCGCGCGGCCGACCTGATC
>CAZGXT010000209.1:0-4626 GCA_964529675.1 uncultured Caulobacterales bacterium | reverse complement strand
CGGAGGCACGGCGGGCGGATCGGCTGAAACGACTGTAGGGCCGATTTCAATCGGCCATGCACGGCATCGATGGACGCGCCGTGCATGGCGGGTTGAAACCCGCCCTACAACGGAGGCACGGCGGGCGGATCGGCTGAAACGACTGTAGGGCCGATTTCAATCGGCCATGCCGAGCCAGTCCCGCGGCTTCAGGAACACCTCGTAGAGCTTCGCCTCCGGCGTGCCGGGTTCCGGCGTCCAGGCGTAGCGCCATTTCACCAGCGGCGGCAGCGACATCAGGATGGATTCCGTCCGGCCGCCGGTCTGCAGCCCGAACACCATGCCGCGGTCGTAGACCAAGTTGAACTCGACGTAGCGTCCGCGGCGGTAGAGCTGGAAGTCGCGTTCGCGCTCGCCGAAGGGCGTGGCGTGGCGACGTTCGACGATGGGCGCGTAGGCCTCGAGGTAGGCGTCGCCCACCGCGCGCATGAAGGCGAAGCAGCGCTCGAAGCCCCACTCGTTCAGATCGTCATAGAACAGCCCGCCGATGCCGCGCTGCTCGCCGCGATGACGCAGATGGAAGTAGTCGTCGCACCACTGCTTGTAGCGCGGATAGACATCGGGCCCGAAGGGCTCGCAGGCCGCGCGCGCGGTGCGGTGCCAGGCGACGGCGTCCTCCTCGAAACCGTAGTAGGGCGTGAGATCGAAGCCGCCGCCGAACCACCATACCGGCGCCTCGCCCGGCGCCTCGGCGACGAACAGCCGCACGTTGGCGTGCGAGGTCGGCACGTAGGGATTGTGCGGATGCATGACCAGCGACACGCCCATGGCGCGAAAGCCGCGGCCCACGAGTTCGGGGCGCCGCGCGGTGGCGGCCGGCGGCAGGGTGCTGCCGGTGACGTGGGAGAAGTTCACGCCCGCCTGTTCGAACACCCGGCCGCCGGTGAGCACGCGCGTGCGGCCACCGCCGCCCCCGGCACGCGACCAGGCGTCCTCCTGGAAACGCGCCTCGCCGTCCAAGGCCTCGAGCCCGGTGCAGATGCGGTCCTGCAGACCGCGCAGCCACTGTTCGACGCTGCTCACCGCGGCGTCATCGATGATGTCCGTCATGCTCCCTCCGCGGCGCCCGGCGCCGTACGCAAGCCCAGCGGGATCTGATAAGGTGACCGCCGCTTCATTAGTCGCGCTCAAGCGCCAGTTCGCACGATGACCGCCCGCACTGCCCGCATCGAACGGGACACCAAGGAAACCCAGATCGCCATCGCCGTCAACCTCGACGGCACCGGTCAGGCGGCGCTGGCGACCGGCGCGCCCTTCCTCGACCACATGCTGGACCAGGTCGCGCGCCACGGCGTCATCGACCTCGACATCAAGGCCAACGGCGACCTGCACATCGACGCCCACCACACGGTGGAGGACGTCGGCATCACGCTCGGCATGGCGGTCGCCAAGGCGCTCGGCGACAAGCGCGCGATCCGTCGCTACGGCCACGCCTACGTGCCGCTCGACGAGGCGCTGTCGCGGGTGGTGATCGATCTCTCCGGCCGGCCGGGGCTCGAGTTCCACGTCGAGTTCCCGCGCGCGCGCATCGGCGAGTTCGACGTCGACCTGTTCCACGAATTCTTCCAGGGCTTCGTCAACCACGCGATGTGCACCCTGCACGTCGACTGCCTGCGCGGCAGGAACGCCCACCACATCATCGAAACCGTGTTCAAGGCCTTCGGCCGCGCGCTCCGCATGGCGGTCGAGAACGACCCGCGCATGGGCGACGCCCTGCCGTCCACCAAGGGCGCCTTGTAGGAACGACACGGCCAACGCGCATGTCCACGGTCGCCGTCATCGACTACGGTGGGAGCAACCTGCGCTCGGTGGTGAAGGCGCTGGAGACGGTCGCCGCCGGTCGCCACCAGGTGCTGGTGAGCGACGACCCCGCGCGCATCGCGGAGGCCGACCGCGTGGTGTTCCCGGGCCAGGGCGCGATCGGCGACTGCATGTCGCGCCTCGTCGGCCATCACCTGGTGGACGTGATTCGCGAATGCGCGCGCACCCGCCCCTTCCTCGGCATCTGCCTGGGCCTCCAGTCCCTGGTGCGGCACAGCGCCGAGGACGGCGGCACCGCCTGCCTCGATCTCTTTCCTGGTGAAGTGCGGCGCTTTCCCGATCATCCGCCCCCCGCGCCCGACGGCAGCCCGCGCAAGGTGCCGCACATGGGCTGGAACCAGGTGGCGTGGACGCGCGAGCACCCGGTGATCCACGGCATCCCGAGCGACACGCGCTTCTACTTCGTGCACAGCTACTACGTCGTGCCGGACGATCCGAGCGTGACGCTCGGCACCTGCGACTACATCACGCGCTTCACCGCCGCGCTCGCGAGCGGCTACGTGGTCGCGACCCAGTTCCACCCCGAGAAGAGCGCGCAGGCCGGTTTGCAGCTGCTGGAGAACTTTCTCGCCTGGCAGTGACGACCCGCGAGGTCATTGCCGTGGGCTCGCGACTCCGATATCACGTGCGGACCGTCGCCGCCGGCGACCCAGGGGACTCTCCCATGCATAGCAAGCCCGCGCTCCGCATCCTGCTCGCCATCGCCGCTCTCGGCGCCGGCGCCCACGCACTGGCCGCCGATCCGAAGACCTCCGACACCGTCATCACGCCGCTGCTCGAGCAGCCGCTCACCGCGCGCCAGGCGCCGGTCGCGAGCATGCTGACGGTGGAGTACAAGCCCGGCGCGAGCACGCCGCCGCACACCCATCCCGCCGACACCTTCGTCTACGTGCTCTCGGGCGCTATTGAGATGCAGGTCGCGGGCGGCGAGATGAAGGTGCTGAAGGCCGGCGACACCTACTACGAGAAGCCGACCGATACCCACACGGTGTCGCGCAACGCGAGCCAGACCGAGCCGGCGAAGTTCCTGGTGGTGTTCGTGAAGGATGCCGGCGCGCCGGTGCTGGAGCCGGTCGCAGGACACTGATCCGCACCGCGGCTGTCGGCCGCGCGCCGATTGCCCGCGCGCCGCGCCGACGCTACCTTGCCGCGAGGGCGATGCGACGTCGGCATCGCCACGCAGAGAAGGGGAGCGCGAAAGTGAGCGAGGTATGGACCCATCACCAGCGGCGGGTGAACGGCTTTCGCATGCACTACGTGACGGCCGGCGAAGGCTATCCACTGGTGCTGCTGCACGGCTGGCCGCAGAGCTGGTACGAGTGGCGGAAGATCATCCCGGCGCTCGCCGAGCACTACACGCTGATCGCGCCGGATCTGCGCGGCCTCGGCGATTCCGAGAAGCCGATGACCGGCTACGACAAGCGCACGCTGGCCGCCGATGTGAGCGAACTGCTCGCGCAGCTCGGCCACCAGCGCGTGGGCGTGATCGGCCACGACTGGGGCGGCGCGGTCGCCTTCTACCTTGCCTACGATCAGCGCGCGCTGGTCGAGCGGCTCATGATCCTCGACATGGTGCCCGGCCTCATCAAGGCCGGCGACGCGTTTCCGCTCGAGTTCGCGCTCAAGATCAACCACGTGTTCTTTCACGGCGGCAACCCCGACTGGGCCGCCATGCTGGTCAGCCAGAACGTCGACGCCTACCTGCGGCGCTTCTTGACCACGCTCGATTTCAATTACCGCCCGAACGTGTTCAGCGAAGACGAGATCGCCGAGTACGTGCGCGTGAACTCCATTCCGGGCTCGATTCGCGCCGGCTTCCAGTGGTACGCGGCGGGCCTGCGCGAGGACGCGGTCAACCTCGCCAACGCCACCGAGAAGCTCAGCATTCCGGTCGCGGCCTACGGCGGCGCGAGCTTTCTCGGCGATATCCGTGCGTACTGGCAGGCGGTCGCCGAGCAGGTCGAGGGTGAAGCGGTCGCCGAGTGCGGCCACTTCATTCCCGAAGAGCAGCCGGGCTTCGTGATCGACGCCGTGCGGCGCTTCTTCGCGCCGCTGCGCGCGCGAGGCTGATACGACGATGACCGAGGACTACTGCGAGCAGGAGCCGACCCGCGCGGAAGTCGATGCGCTGCCGGGCGCGACCTTGCTCGAGTTCGGCAGCCCCTTCTGCGGCCACTGCCTGCGCGCGCAGCCGCTCATCGAGGCGGCGACCGCCGCGCACCCGGGGCTCAGGCATCTCAAGATCTTCGACGGCCGCGGCCGGCCGCTCGGACGTTCATTCCGCGTGAAGCTGTGGCCGACGCTGGTGCTGATGCGGGACGGCGTGGAACTCGCTCGAGTGGTGCGTCCGCAGGACGCCGGCCAGGCCGCGGCTGCGCTGGCGCCGCTGACCAGGGACGGCGAGGCCTAGATGACTTCGAACGCCGACCCCCATGCCGGCACACCCGGCAGGGGCGGGAGGCCGAGCGACGAGCGCGGGTTCACCCGCAGACGATGGCCCCCGGGCGGTGGCCGTCTGACCCGCGGCCCGTCACCGAAGTCCCCGAGGCGCGCCGCGACCAGCGCGTTGGCGCGGCAGTCCCACACGATGCGCTTGTGCTGCCGGTGATAGCTCAAGGTATGCGCGACGGGACCTTCATCGCCGCAACGCGTGTGCACGGCGTCGGGCAGGCCGAACAGGTGCAGCAGGTCGACGTAGGAGCGGATGTAGCAGAAGTGTCGCCGTACCGGCGCCTGGAGCTCGAAGCCGCGCACTTCGCCGTCGCG
>CAZGXT010000208.1:0-4633 GCA_964529675.1 uncultured Caulobacterales bacterium | reverse complement strand
TCGGCGAGCGCCACGCCGTAGAAGGTCAGGATCCAGGCGAGCCCCGCCTCGCCGCTGCCCAAGCCCCCCACGCCCTGCAGTGGCACCACGCCCAGGTAGATGTAGGCATTGGCGAGGAAGAAGCTGTCGTCCAGCGAGACCACCGGCGCCAGCGTGCGGATGACCAGCGCCACAGCCGCGACGATGGTCACCCAGCGCAGGAGGATGGCGATGAAGGACACCACCACCTGGTCGCGCGCGAGGCGGTGGCGGTACCACGCGCGCGTCATCAGCAGGTGTTCCAGCAGCAGGGTGAGCCAGCGGCGGCGGTAGCGACGTCGCAGCCACAGCAGCAGTCCGCCCGCCCAGCCGAGCAGGCGCTCCAGGCGCAGGCAGGCGAGGGTCGCGAGCGCGAGCAGCGCGCCGGCAAGCAGGATCATCGGCGTCGAGCCGAACTGGCCGCGGGTCACCACCAGGGACAGCACCAGCAGCGCGCTCACCACGATGAGATCCTGCAGCCGATGGTAGAAGCCCATGAAGATCGCGCGCGCCAGCGGCTGGCCCAGCCAGTGGTGCACCCAGTACATCCAGGCGACGTCGCCCAGGCGCGCGGGCAGTACCGAAGAGACCAGCATGTGCCAGGCCACCACGCGCCAGGCGTCGCCCGGCCGGCCGCTGCCGCGCGTGATGGTCGCGAGCCAGGTACCGTCGATGAGACTGTTGATGCCGAGCAGGAGGGCCACCGTCCAGAAGGTGCGCGCCGGGATCGCCTGCCAGGCGCGGACGAGCGTCGCGCCGTCGAGGGTGAAGGCAAAGAAGCCGAGCATCACTAACGTGCCGAGCGCGCCCGCGAGCCAGGCGCCGCGATGCTCGGCGAACGCGAGGTAACGAGGCCACATGGCTGCTGCGCTCAGCGCGGCGCGCGGTCGCGCGCGTAGACCTGCACGACGATGTCGGCCGGCAGCACGGCCAACAGTGGCAGGGCGAGCTGACAGCCCGCCCACACCAGCGCCGCGAGCGGCAGCGGCAGTCGCCCGCCGGCGCGGATCCGCCCCCACAGCCCCGCGCGTGCCAGGGTCGGCAGAGAGAAGCGACGACGCAACGAGAAACCGGCGCGGCCGAACAGCGCGTCCAGGCTGGGCGCGTCGAAGTAGAAGAGATGAGGACTGACGAAGCCGCGCTGCCACAGGCGCTCGAGCGGCGCCGTCCAGCCAAGCCGCGCGAGCGCTTCCGCCAGGTGGTAGAACACGCCGCCGCGACTCGGCGCGTTGACCACCACCAGACCCGCCGGCGCCAGGCAGGCGCGCAGGCTCACGATGGCGCTGTCCGGCTCGGCCAGGTGTTCGAACACGTCGTTGAAGGTGACGACGTCGAAGACGCCGGCCGGCAGGTCGTCGGGAAAGCGGCCGGTCAGGACCTCCAGGCCACGCGCCCGCGCCTCGGCGGCGGTCGGCGCGTGGGGCTCGAGGCCGAGCGCGTCCAGGCCACGCGCGCGCGCGGCGGCGATGAACCATGCCGGCCCGCAGCCCACGTCCAGCAGGCGCCTGCCCGCGAGCGGCACGATCCCCGCCAGCTCGTCCAGCAGGCGTCGCGCGGTGGCGTCGCGCAGTGCCGTGAAGGCACGCGCGTTGCGCGCGTCCCAGGCGCCCGGCGTGTGCGCGTCCACTGGATCCGCCGCGAGCGTGGAGGCGCGCAGGCCGCAGCGCGGACAGCGCTGGAGCCAGGTCTGCAGATGGGAGACCAGCGGCGCGCCGCACGCGACGCAGGGCGGCGCCCCCCGCGCCGCGACGGCGTCGCTCATTGGAAGTGCGGCATCACTTCGCGGGCGAAGAGTTCGACCGAGCGCATCACCTCCGGGCCGCGCAGGCCCGGCAGGTGCATCCAGCACACCACCTCGGTGGGCTGCACGGCGCGACGGTAGAGTTCCAGCTGCTCGATGGCGAAGTCCGGGTCGCCGATGATGTAGCGGTTCTTGAAGTTCTCGAAGCCGACCTGGGTCTTGTCGGTGATTACCGAGCCGTCGGCCGCGCGCAGCACGCGGTCGCCGGCGGCCGAGGCCGCGCCGTAGAGTTCGGTGAAGAGGTAGTTGAGCGCCGGCGCGGCGATGCGCTCGGCTTCCGCGCGGGTCTTGGCGATGAACACCGAGCGGATGATCGGCCGCTCCGGAATGGTCCAGCCGATCTCGCGCGCGGTCTCCTCGTAGGGCTTGTAGTGCTCGATGAGCTCCTCCGGCCCGTGGCGCGGCGACATGATCTGCACCGCGTGACGCCGCGCCGCTCGTCGGAGCGAGGACTTGGCCGACACGCCGTACCACAGCGGCGGATGGGGCGACTGGGCGGGCTTGGGCGTGAGCTGGGTGCGCGGCACACGGTAGTACTTGCCCTCGAACTCGAACTCTTCTTCGGTCCAGGCGCGGACCATGAGATCGAGCGCCTCCTCGAAGCGCCCGGTACGCTCCTCGCGCGGAATGCCGTGGGCGTCGAACTCCTTCTGCACGTAGCCTGGCGCGACGCCGAACACGAAGCGCCCGCCGGACAGGTTGTCGAGCACCGCGACGTCCTCGGCGAGCTTCAAGGGCGCGTAGAGCGGCACCAGCAGCACGCCGGTGCCGATGCGCATGCGCTTGGTCACCGCGGCGGCGCCGGCGCAGGCGATCAGCGGTCCGGGGCAGAGCCCGTCCTTCTGCGCGTGGTGGGAGACCTGGAACGCCGACTCGTAGCCGAGATCCTCGGCCACCGGCAGGCACTTCAGCATGTCCTCGTAGGGCTCGCGCGGCGCGATGCCGCTGCCGGGCGGCACCTGTTGCGAGAACAGCAGGCCGAACTTCATGGGCGCGGCCATCACGCCATCACCGGCGCGACGCGGCAGCCAATCTCGGCGAGCGCGGCGTGCACCGCGGCCCCGACCTCGGTCGCGTTCGGCCCGTCACCGTGGATGCACAGGCTCTCGGCGTCGAGCGCGATCTCCGAACCGTCATTGGCCAGCACTTTGCCGGTGGTCACGTAGCGCCGCACCTGGGCGGCGGCGAACTCCGTGTCGGTGAGATGCTTCGCGCGCTGGATGACCAGCGAGCCGTCGGGGGCATAGGTGAGATCCGGGTAGATCTCACCGACCACCCGGATGCCGCGCTTGCGCGCAGCGCGCGGCATGGCGGCGTCGGTCGGCGCGGGCCAGTAGAGCATCGGGGTGTCGGCGATGGCGCACATCGCCTCGGCGACCGCGTCCGCCAGTTCGTCGTTGGTGCGCAGCACGGAATAGAACGCACCGTGGGGCTTGATGTGGTGCAGCGTCATGCCGTTGGCCTTGAGCGCCGCCTGCAGCGCGCCTGTCTGGTAGACCACGTAGGCGTAGGCGTCTTCCGGCGTGATGTTCATCGCCCGGCGGCCGAAGCCGAGCAGGTCCGGCAGGCCGGGGTGGGAACCCACCACGACCTTGTGCTGACCGGCGAGCCGGCAGGTGTTCACCATGGTCACCGGGTCGCTGGCGTGAAAGCCGCAGGCGACATTGGCGGTGGTGATGAGCGGCATCATGCCGGCGTCGTTGCCCATCTGCCAGTTGCCGAAGCTCTCACCCATGTCGCAGTTGATGTCGATGGAGGTCAGCATGGCGTGCTCCCGTAAAGCCTCATTTGAGGGGTTGCGCGCGAGTTTATCACCCCCCGACGAGGGGGCCAGGGGCTGCCCTGGAAGCGCTGCGGGCGCTGCGCAATACTGTGGTCCATGCCTGAGGGTCGACCCCCGCTACGGGACGTCGAGGCAGAGCACGATCAGCAAAGGAACGATGCATGGACGGCGGCAGAGCGCAAAAGCGTGGGCGCTTGGTTATCGATGACCTGAAGGTGGTGAGCCTGCTGCAAGGTCAGCCGGGCGCCGTGCTCGACCGCATCGTGCAGAGCGGCCTGCGCCGCGAATTCGCCAAGGGCGAGTGCGTGATCGATGCGGCCAAGGCACCGACCGCCGTGTACCTGCTGCTCCAAGGCCAGGTGCGCGTGCAGTTGCTCGGCCAGGGGCAGCGCGAGATCACCTACCAGCTGCTGAACGCAGGCGAGATGTTCGGCGAGCTGGCCTGCATCGACAACGGCCCGCGCACCGCCGACGTGACCGCGGAGACCGACGTGGTCGTGGCGCAGATCCCGGCCGCGGAGTTCTGCAACCTGCTGCTCAAGCACGCCGAGTTCGCGATGGTCATCCTGCGCCGCGTGGTCTCGCTGTCCCGCTGGCTGTCCGAGCGGGTGTTCGAGTATCACGCCTACAACCTGATGGGGCGCATCTGCGCCGAACTGCTGCGCCTGTCACGCGCGGCCAAGGGCGCCGACTTCAGCGTCACCGACACCGACATGGCGAGCCGGGTGGGCACCGACCGCTCCATGGTCAATAAGCTCGTACGCAAGATCATCAAGCTCGAGCCCGGCGCCCTGCATCGCGTCCCACGTTCGCCGCATTTCCGCGTGGTGGACGCGTCGCGCCTGACCGCACTCCTCGCCCGCTGCGAACTGGGCTGAGCGCCCCCCGACACGGCCGCCTCGCCGCCCCGCGTCGTTGACAGCCCCAGACCCGCTCCCGATAATATGCGTCCCTCGCGCCGAGCGGCCGAGGCTCACAGCCACGCGCCCGTAGCTCAGCTGGATAGAGTACCTGGCTACGAACTAGGGGGT
>CAZGXT010000207.1:0-4785 GCA_964529675.1 uncultured Caulobacterales bacterium | reverse complement strand
TCGCCCGGCGCGCTCGACGCCGCGCCGCCGGTTCCGGACCTCAAAGACGTCAAGGGCCAGGAAAGCGCCAAGCGCGCGCTCGAAGCCGCAGCCGCGGGCGGGCACAATCTGCTGATGATCGGACCGCCCGGCGCCGGCAAGTCGATGCTCGCGCGGCGCCTGCCCGGCCTGCTGCCGCCGCTGACGCCGCAAGAAATGCTCGAAATCTCCATGGTGCAGTCGATGGCGGGCCTCCTCGAAGGCGGACGCCTGACGCGCGCGCGCCCGTTCCGCGCGCCCCATCATTCCGCCTCGATGGCGGCGATGGTCGGCGGCGGCATGCGCGCGCGGCCCGGCGAAGCCTCGCTCGCCCATAACGGCGTCCTCTTCCTCGACGAATTACCGGAATTTCCGCCGCAAGTGCTCGACAGCCTTCGCCAGCCGATGGAGACCGGCGACGTGTTGATCGCACGCGCGAATTTTCACGTGCGCTATCCCGCGCGCTTCCAGCTGATCGCGGCGATGAACCCCTGCCGCTGCGGCCACGGCAAGGCCTCCGGGCGCGCCTGCGGGCGCGGGCCGAATTGCGAGGCGGTCTACCAGTCGCGGGTGTCGGGGCCGATGCTCGACCGCATCGATATCGCGATCGACCTTGCGCCTGTAACGCCCGCCGACCTCGCCCGGCCGGCGACCGGCGAGCCTTCCGCCGATGTCGCCGCCCGCGTCAGCGCCGCGCGCGCCATCCAGCGCGAGCGCGCCCGCGCCGAAACGGGCGCGGAAGCGGTCAACGCCGCCCTGCCCGACGCCGCGCTTGAAAAGGTTGCAAGCCCCGACGCCGACGGCGCGACCCTGCTGACGCGCGCCGCCGAGACCCTGGGGTTCTCGGCGCGCGGCTATCACCGCATCCTGCGGGTTGCGCGCACGCTCGCCGATCTCGAGGGCGAGACCCCCGTACGCCGCCGGCATATCGCCGAGGCCGTCAGCTACCGCCGCCGCGACGGCGCGCTGGCCGGCGCGCCCGAATTTTCGGCGCGAACCACCGCCTGACCCGGTTGTGAACGCCGTTAACCAAGGCGGCTAACCGAAATTTCAGCCTGATCCGTCACCGTCTGCCCCCATTTACAAGGGGGAATGCGCGCCGATGATCGCCGCTCGGACAGTCGGCCCGGATGCTCCGGGCCCCGGCGACTTCATCGTGCTCTGCGATCAGGGCGACGTCATTCGTTTCGTCAGCCGGTCTTTCGCCGAGGCTTTCGGTCAGGCGCC
Organism: uncultured Caulobacterales bacterium; assembly: GCA_964529675.1. Classification (GTDB taxonomy): domain Bacteria; phylum Pseudomonadota; class Alphaproteobacteria; order Caulobacterales; family Parvularculaceae; genus Amphiplicatus. Next base: position 3,540 of record CAZGXT010000207.1, on the reverse strand, counting down.
CGAAAGCTGGCATGGCCGGATCTTCGCCCCCGGCGCCGACGCAGCCCCCGGCGACAGCATCGCGTTCAGGACGGCGGGCGTCGGCGGGCGCGCCATCGACTGGCGCCTTGACCGGCTGCTCGGCGGCGAAAAGCTCTACGCTGGAAGATCGGCGCCCGCCCCGCCCGGCGAGCAGGCGCGCGGGGCGGAAGCCGCCGGCGGCCATGACAGCCCGCAGATGAAATTCGTCGCGACGATCAGCCATGAAATGCGCACCCCGCTCAACGGCATCCTCGGCATGGCGACGCTTCTTCTCGATACGGAGCTTTCGGCGAACCAGCGCGCCTATGTCGATGCGATGAAGCAGTCCGGCGACGGGCTCTTGCGGCTGATCAACGATCTCCTCGATCTGTCGAAACTCGACGCCGGCCGGCTCGATCTCGAACAAGCGCCGTTCGATCCTTACACGCTGGTGCAGGGCGTCGCCGAACTTCTCGCGCCGCGCGCGGCCGAAAAAGGCATCGAAATCGGCTGTTTCGTCGATCCGTCGACCCCGCGCCGGCTGATCGGCGATGAAGCGCGCATCCGCCAGTCGCTCATCAATCTCGCCGGAAACGCCGTCAAATTCACCGATATCGGCGGCGTTGCGATCGAAGTCGGCGCCGAGCCGGCGCCGCAGGGCGTGCGTCTGATCTGCGCCGTCCGCGACACCGGCGTCGGCATCGACCTTGACGCCGCGCCGAGGCTTTTCGACGAGTTTGCGCAAGCAAGCCTTGACGCGCAGCGCCGGTCGGAGGGCGCCGGCCTCGGTCTCGCCATCACCCGGCGTCTCGCCCGGGCGATGGGCGGCGACGTCGCCGTCAAGAGCGCGCCGCGCAAGGGAAGCGTCTTTACACTGACGATTCTGGTCGCCTCCAGCGGGGAATGGCCGGACATCATGCGGATCGACGCGCCGCCAGTCGTCATCGCCACGGGATCGTCGATCCTGTCGCGCATCACGCGCCTGCAGATGCAGGCCTTCGGCGCCACCAACATCCGCATCGTCGACGATCCGAGGGATGCGGCCTTCGCGCTCAAGGAATCGCCGGGCGCCCTGTTCCTGTGCGACTTCCCCATCGCCGAAGACCTTGACGCCGAGACGGTCGGGCTGGCGGGCCGCGCGCTTGTTCTTGCGCCGACGGCGGCGCGCGGCGCCGTCGAACGGATGCGCCTCAAGGGGTTCGAAGGCTATCTCGTCAAGCCGGTGCGCCATGCGACGCTGATGCGCGAGGTGGCGCGGGGCCCCCGCCGTCCCGAGCCGCATCGGGAACAGCGCCCGCAGTCGCCGCGATTCAATCGGCCGCTGAAAATCCTGCTCGCCGAGGACAACCAGATCAACGCCGTGCTGGCGACGACGCTGTTGCGCCGCGCGGGGCACAAGGTCGACGTCGCCGCAAACGGCGTCGAAGCGGTCGCGGCCGCCGAAGGGGGCGGCTATGACATGATCTTCATGGACATGCACATGCCCGAGATGGACGGGCTGGAAGCGAGCCGTCGCATCCGCGCGCTAGGCACGCCCGCGGCGAGCGCGCCGATCGTGGCGCTGACCGCAAACGCCATGGCCGCCGACCGCCAGAAATGCCTCGCCGCCGGGATGAACGACTTTCTGTCGAAGCCGTTTGAGCCGGAAGACCTCACATCGATGCTGGTCAAATGGGGCGCCGGCGGCGCGCTCGACGCGGCGTCGTAAGGGTCGAGGCCTTCTTATCGCCGCGAACTTCCCTAGACTGCCGCGCTTGCAGCTTCAGATATCCTCATGACCGCAGCCGTCCGCGCGAAAAAAACAACTTGGCGCGACATCTTCCGCGCCCTTCGGCGCCGCAAGACGCTGGCGATGCTGGTGCTCGGCTTTGCGGCCGGCCTCCCCTATGTGCTGATAACCGGCACGCTCAACGCGTGGTTCACGAATGAAAAAATCGACGTGAAGACGATCGGCGTCTTCTCGTGGATCATCATCATTTACGGCTTCAAGTTCCTGTGGTCGCCGGCGATCGACAGGGCGCCGGCGCCGCCGCTGTTCGGCATGGGCCAGCGTCGCGCTGGGATTTTCCTGCTGCAGGCGGTGATCGTCGCCGCGCTCGGCGTCATCTCAACGGTGTCGCCGCAATCGGCGATCGGCGTCATCGCGATCGCCGCCGTGGTCTGCACCTTCGCCTCGGCCTCGCAGGACATTCTGATCGACGCCTGGAGGATCGAAGTCGCGGACGAGGAGACGCCCGTCGATCTCCTTTCGTCCGTCTATCAGGTCGGCTACCGGCTCGCCGCCATTCTCGGCGGCGCCGGCGCGCTGATCATGGCGGCGCGCATCGGCTGGAACACGACCTTCGTCGCGCTTGCCGCCTTGATGACGCTCGCCGTCGCCGGAGTGTTCATCGCCCTCGACGGGCCGCCGCGCCGCCGAGCGATCGCCGTCGACAAGGACGCGCCGGCGGCCAAGCAGCGCAACCTCGCCGTGATGCCGGTGATGATCTTTTGGGCAGGATCTTTCGCGGCGATCTTCAGCTTCATGGCCTATGCGCTTGAGCACCCCGACAAAGCGAACGCCGGCGCCTTCACGCGTGAGACGGGGCCGCTGATCGTCCTCGCCTCGATCATTGCGCCGGTGATGATCGCGGCGTGGCTTCTTCGGATCGGCGCCAAAGAGAGGCGCGGGGATGACGATCGCGCCTGGCCCGCGCAGAAAGCGTTCGACGCCGTCTACGCCTCCGTCATGGAGCCGCTGATCGACATTCTGAAGCGGCTCGGGGCCGGCGCCGTCCTGGTGCTCGTTCTCATCCTTTCCTACCGCTTCGCCGACCTCGTCTGGGGCGCATTCGCATTTCCCTTCTATCTCGGCGACCAGCATGGGGCCTTGCATCACACGAATGACGAGGTGGCGATTGCATCGAAAGTATTCGGCTCGCTGATGACCTTCTTCGGCATCACCATCGGCGCGGCGGCGATCATCCGCTTCGGACGCATGCCGTGCCTTTTTGTCGGGGCCGCTCTCGCCGCCGCAACCAATCTCCTCTTCGCCGACCTCGCTTCGGGCGCAGCGGGAACCGACGCATTCATGCGAACCTTCGCCCTTTATGGGATTTTTCCGGCGCTGCAGCCGCTCGCCGACATCCTGACGCTGCAGGTGACGATCGACGAGCGCCTCAGCCGTCTGATGGTCGTCATCGGCGCTGAAAATCTCGCCGTCGGCTTTGCGAGCGCGGCGATCGTCGCCTACCTCTCCTCAATCGTGAACCCGCGCTACGCCGCGGTTCAATATGCGCTGTTCGCCTCGCTGACGATGCTGATCGGCTCGCTCGGCCGCGGCGCGCTCGGCGAGTTGATCGCGGCGCGCGGGTTCGCTTATGTCTTTTACCTGACAGCGGCGCTCGGCCTGATCGCCGTCGCCGCGTCGGGTCTTGAATGGCTGCGCCAGAGCCGCGCATCAATGCCGCCCGCGACCCCGCTTCCGCCGCTGTATGAGAAAGAAGACCCGGCGCCGGAGTCGGCGCGCGCCTGATCCGTCATTCCGCCTTGCCGGCGGCG
>CAZGXT010000206.1:0-4811 GCA_964529675.1 uncultured Caulobacterales bacterium | reverse complement strand
GCCCTTCAAAAACACGCGGCCTCGTATACTGGGGATATTCCAGCATCGGGCCGCCTGCCGTTCCCTCCGCCGGGGAAAAGCTTTCCTCCCCCAGCGAAAGTGGCGAGCCCAATACCCCCGGGATCAGCCGCACGCAAGCCTCGATGACGGCCATAGCGGCGATTTCCCCGCCGGCCAGAACGAAGTCCCCGATCGAGACTTCCTCGGCCCCGCGCGCTTCGATGAGGCGCTGGTCGATCCCTTCGAACCGGCCGCACAGGGCGATGAGGCCCGGACCGCCGGCGAGCGCGCGCGCCCGCGATTGCGTAAACGGCGCCCCGCGCGGCGAAAGGCATAGGAGGGGCCGGTCGTTTCGGGTCAGGCTGTCAATGGCGGCAGCCAGAATATCCGCCCGCATGACGAGGCCTGCCCCCCCGCCCGCCGGGGTGTCATCGACCGAGCCATAAGGGTTGTCCGAGAAATCCCGGATATTGACGGTGTCGAGCGCCCATACCCCCTCGCTGCGCGCCCGGCCGAGGACCGACGCGTCGAGCGGTCCGGGAAAAATCTCGGGGTAAAGCGTCAGGACAGTCGCGCGCCACATCGGCGGGCCTTTCCGCGAACGGCGGCCGCCTCAGGGGTTGCGAGCGACCTCTCCTGCCGCCGGTATAGACACGACCGGCGTCAGGCGATCAACGCCCGCCCGCCCGGCATGCGCGGCGACGGAGGCATCGAAACTCGCCTTCAGCGTCTTCACGCAGCCTTCAGCGCCGACCGCGCAGGACGCCCGCTGCAGCAACGCGTCGACCGCCGCTGTTCGCGTCGGCGTCGGCGGCGTTTCGGGTTTCCAGCTGACGACGCCGGCGATGAAATCGGATGAGGTCGGACAATTAGGACGGTGAAAGACCGCCTGCACCCGCTTGCGGGTTCCGCCCGCGCCGGCCGCCTCGATCTTCACGCTGGGGCTTCCGGCCGGGCGCCCCAGGATCATCTCGGCCTTTCCCATTTCGCGATGGTGAATGGCGATCGGGCAATAGCCGAAATAGGTGTTTACTGCATAGTCGAAGGCGTAGATTACATGCTGTTCGTCCGCAGGCAGATCAAAAATCATCTCGCGAAACTCCCCCGCCTGCGGCAGCCGGAAGAGCGGCGTTGATTGCGCGGCGAGCCGGTTTGCGCCTCCGCCCGCCGTTCCCGCCGGCTGCAGCGTCGCGGGCGCGGCGAGATCGGCGGCGTAGACCGTATAGGAATCCCGTGCGCCGTCGAACTTCAGATCGACTATCTGCGACCGGAACGGCGTTGCGGCGTTAAAGTCGACGCCGCCGACCTGAAATTCCGCGGCGGCCGGATCGCGGTCGAGACGCTGCGCGTAATAATGCGTATAGGGAATGACGTCGCGCGCCTTTTTCCAGCGTGACAGGCGCCGGCGCCAGTCTGGCGCGTAGACGCGGTCGATCTGCATTTCTTCTCGCAACGCCGCCAGCAGATCGTAGAGAACTTCCGCGCGCTGGCCGATCTTGTCGCCGTTTGAGAAGGGCGAGGAAAGTCCGTGGGTGTTGACGCCGACGACTTCGCCCTCGCCGTTGATGATCGGGCCGCCGCTGGTGCCGGGCGCCGTAGCCATTCGATGGACGATCAGATTGCGGCCCGCCACATCGGCACTTTGATCGGCGAGATCGATGGGCGAGACCATGGCGGCGATGACGCCTCGCTCGATGCGCGAGGCCGCGCTCTTGTCCGCGATTCCCGACGTCAGAACGTCGGAAGGAAAGCCGATGACCGCGATCGCATCGCCCGCCTGTAATTTGTAGAGCTCTTCCTCGGCGGCGATCTTGAGATTGGGGCCGAGAATGTTCGCGCCGGTGTCGGCGTCGATCGGATCGACGATCAAGAGCGCGGCGTCATTGGCGTAATCCGCAAGCGCGATCGCGCGCGGATTGACGACGGGGCTGTCCGCGTCGATGGGCTGATACCGCTCGGCGATCCGGGTGAACGCTCCGTACCCCGCGTGTTTTTTCGCGATGCGCACTTTGAGGTGCTTGCCGGTGAACTGGTTGATCGCGCGGATGTGGTGATCGTCGTTTTCAAGCGGCAGGGCGTTTGCGACGTGGGCGGCGGTGGCCAGGACGCCGCGATCGCGATCGATCACAAAGGCCGTGCCGATGAAGGAGCGATCCGTCACGATCATGTAAACGGATTTGTCGGCCTCGTTCAGCGTCTCCGAGGGGATGACGGCGCTCAGCGCCGCATTCGCGTCGGCGCGCGTCGCTTCGAGTTCGACGGCGAGCTTCGCCCCTGCGCTGCGGTCGCTGAGGCGCGCGGCCTCGCTGAGCGCCAGCGCGCCCGCCAGCATGAAAAGCGCCGCGCCGAAAAACAGCCTTTCGCCGCGCGCCGAGCTCTTGGGCGGCGCCCCCTCTTCCGATGTCCCCGACATGCATGCCCCTCGACGAGCCGAGCGTAAGCGAGAGGATTGCGGCCGCGCAAGGCGGCGAGGCTGCATGGAGCGCTGGCAGGCGAAAATTCGCGTCAGGCGTCTTCCTGGCGCATCGCTTCGGCGACGAGGCCGGCCTCGGCGGCCCCATCATCGCCGGACAGCGCCTCGGCGCCCGCGATCGCCACGCCCCGCCTGAGGTCGATGTCGGGAAACGCCGCGCGGGTGAACGGCGCAAAAACGGTCCCAGGCCGGCCTGGAAGCTCGCCGATCTCCACGAGATCGCCGGCGCCGAAATTATGGACGCCGACGATCACGCCGAGCCTGCCGCCGGCCTGGTCGACGACGGCGAGACCGACGAGATCGTCCATGTAGAATTCGTCGGCGCCGGCGGCGGGAAGGGCGGCCCGGTCGACATAAAGGCGGACGCCGGCGAGGGCGGCGGCGTCTTCCCGGCTGGCGATCTCCGGCGCCGAGACGATCGCAATGCCCGGTCTCAGTACACGGATGAAAGAAAGCGTGAAGCGCCGCGCGCCGTCCTCGGACTGAACGGGCCCGTATTCGGCGACGGCGCGCTCGGTCTGGGTGAAGGTGCGGACCTTGGCGGCGCCCTTCACGCCGTGCGCGCCGGCGAAGGCGCCGAGGCAAACGCGGGCGCTCACGGCGCCGCCGACTCTCGCCGGGCCGCCGGCGCAGGGGCCGCATCCGCCCAGCGGGCGCATAGCAGGGCGAGCGCGCCAAGCACTGCAAGACCGGTGATCAAAGGGATCGTCGTTCCATCATAGAAGCGTCCGATAAGGCCGCCGATGGCGCCGCCGAGCGCGCCGGTCGCAAAGCCGCTCGCGGCTGCCGCGACGCCGGCGATGTGACCGGCGGGCTCCATCGCGAGGGCCTGGGCGTTCGGCGTGACGAAGCCCATGCAGAAGAGGGTCGCCGACATGAAGGCTGTGAACAGGATCGGATAGTGCGCGATTGCGCTGTGAAGCGCCAGATGCAGCAATTGCACGCCGACGAGAGCGATGAGGCCGATCCGTGCAATACGGCGCATTGACCCGCCAGTCACCATCCTTGCGTTCAGGATCGCCGCCGCCGCAAAGCCAAGGGCGCTTGCGCCGAAGGCCGCCGGAAACCAGACGCCGAGGCTGTACTGATCGACATAGACCTGCTCCGACGAGCTGATAAAGCCGAACAGCCCGCCGAAGAGCAGCGTTTGCACGGCGACATAGCCGGCGCTTGCCCGCATGCCGAAGAACTCGCCGTAAGCTGCAAAGGCGCGCCCGAAATTCAAGGACGTGCGGACGCCCGGCGTCTGATCCTCCCGCATGCGCCACGCCGACCAGACTGCAAGCGCCGCGCCGTAAAGGAGCAGCGCGCCGAAAATCCAGCGCCACGAGCCGCTGAGAAGGACCCCCTGTCCGATCAGCGGGGCGAATATCGGGGCCGCCATGAAAATCGTGATGGCGACCGACATGACCCGCGCCATTTCAGCGCCGGCGTAACGGTCGCGCACCATCGCAAGCACCGCGACGCGTGCGCCGGCAGTCGCAGCGCCCTGGAAAACACGCGCAGCGAGGAGAAGCGTAAAGCTTTGCGCCACGACGCTGAGGAGCGAACCGAGCGAATAGGCGGCGAGCGCCCCGAGCAATATTCTCCGGCGGCCGAAATGATCGACGACAGGGCCCATGAAGAGCTGCGAGATGCCGTTGGCGATGATGTAGACGACGACGATCAGCTGTCGGTCGTTCTCATTGACGGCCCCGAGCGCATCGCCGATGACGCCGATCGCCGGGAGCATCATGTCGATCGCCAGCGCATTGAGCGCCATGACGGCGCCGGTTATCGCGACGAGCTCGGCGTAGGGAATTGGCTTCGAGGAAGCGGCGAGAGACATTAAACCCGGCCTAGCCCGCCGATCCGGCGTTGGCAATGTGAAGCCGCCGCGAAAAAAAGCCTCCGCCCTGGCGGGCGGAGGCCGTCATCCGCGAGACGCAGATCGTTAAGGACGCCAGGTCAGGCGTACGTAACCAAACTGCCCCGGAACGTCGTAAGTATTCGGATCAAACCCGTTCAACTGGCAGCTGAAACAGTTGGGCGGATCAGTGTCGAGGATGTTGTTGACGCCGATCGTAAACTCCGTGCGCCGGTCGAGCCAGGGCAAGGCGTAGCTCGCGGCGACGTCGAGATAGAACCGCGACCCCAGGTCGTTGATGTCTTCTGCGGGACGTGAGCAGCCTACATCCGCCGGAAGCGCCGCTTGGTCTCCGCAGGTTTCGGTGAGCGAGCTGATGAAACGGCCGACGCCCTGCATCCGGAAATCGCCGAGAGTCCAGACGAGGGTAGTCGTCGACTTGTACTCCGGGAAAGAGAATGTCGGCGATCCGCGCACGGTCCCCTCGCGCGA
>CAZGXT010000205.1:0-4928 GCA_964529675.1 uncultured Caulobacterales bacterium | reverse complement strand
GGCACCGGCCGCGTGCTGTTCCGCAACTGCCGCGACAACATCTCGGGCTTTCCCGAGCGTCACCTGAATCTCCATCGCCTCGCGCTGCCGGACCTCTACCGCGAGCGCGCGGCGTCGGCGCCGCTGGCCGCGCAGCTGGTGCCGGAGCAGGGGCTGGGCGACGACTGGCTGTCCATCGATCCGCGCGCCGAGTGGCTCGCGCAGTGGCTGGCGCAGAACCGCCGCGACAAGACGCTCGTGATCTGCGCCCGCGCCGACACCGCGCAGACGCTGGAAGCGTGGCTACGCCTGCGCAAGGGCGTGCGCTCGGCGGTGTTCCACGAAGGACTCGACCTGGTGGCGCGCGACCGCGCCGCCGCCTACTTCGCCGACACCGAGGAGGACGCCCAGCTGCTGGTGTGCTCGGAGATCGGCAGCGAGGGCCGCAACTTCCAGTTCGCCCGCCACCTGGTGCTGTTCGACGTGCCGGAGAACCCGGATCTCATCGAGCAGCGCATCGGCCGCCTGGATCGCATCGGCCAGCGCTTCGCGGTCGAGATCCACGTGCCGGTGTTCGAGGGCTCGGCGCAGAGCGTGCTGGTGCGCTGGCTGCACGAGGGCATCGACGCCTTCGAGCACATCTGCCCTGCGGGGCCGGCGCTGCTCACCGAGTTCCGCGCCGAACTCGAGGCCTGCATGGCCACGCCCGGCGACGAAACGCGCATCGCCGCGCTCGTGAGCAGCACCCGCGCGCGCGCCGAGGAGATTCGCAGCGTGCTGGCGCGCGGCCGCGATCGGCTGCTGGAACTCAACTCCTTCGATCGTGAGCGCGCCGAGACCGTGCTCGGCGAAGTGGCCGCCGCCGAGAACGCCGACGAACTGTGGGACTACATGGACCTCGTGTTCAGCGAGTACGGCGTGGAGCAGGAGGACAACGGCGAGCACAGCCTGGTGCTGCAGCCCGGCGACCACATGAGCTGCACGGAATTTCCCGGCCTGCCCGAGGGCGGCCTGACCGTGACCTTCTCGCGCACCCAGGCGCTCGGCCGCGACGACATGCATTTCCTCACCTGGGAGCATCCCATGGTGGCGGGCGCGATGGACATGGTGCTGGGCGGCGACTTCGGCAACGCGAGCTTCGGCGTGGTGAAGGCGGCCGGCCTCGCGCCCGGCCAGCTGCTCATCGAGGCGCTGTTCGTACTGGTGTGCCCCGCGCCGCGCGGGCTCGGCGTGGAGCGCTTCCTGCCGCAGTCCACGCTGCGCGTGGTGGTGGATGGCGCGGGCGAGGAAGTGTCGGCCAAGCGCGACGAGGACTGGTTCGACGGCCTGGTGCGCGACGTGCCCTCCACCACCGCGCTCAAGGTGGTGACGCGTATGCGCGAGCAGATCACGGCGCTCGCCGACCACGCCGCGCACCTCGCGGAAGTGCGGCAGGAGGCGCTGGTGAACGCAGCGCTCACCGGCATGACGACGCAGTTCGACGCCGAAGTCGCGCGCCTCACGCGGCTCGCGGCGGTCAATCCCAACATCCGCCCGGAGGAAGTCGCGCATCTGACCGAGACCCGCGAGCAGCTCGCGCGCTACCTGCGCGGCGCGCAGCTGAAGCTCGACGCGGTGCGGGTGGTGGTGGCGACGTGAGGCACCGTGTAGGGCCGATTTCAATCGGCCTTGCAGGGCGCTGACGGTGCTGACCCGCTCGGAGTGTGGCCCATCGGACACCGCGCACATGGCGGGTTGAAACCCGCCCTACACCGGTCACGCCACACGCTATACCCATGCCGAGCACAGCTCTCTAGAATGCCCGCACCGCATCCCAGGACGGCCACGCCATGATCGACCCTCCCTCCATGCGTGCCGCCCACGGCCCGCGCGTGTTCGACGATGTGCGCGTACTCGACTTCACCGCGATCATCGCCGGCAGTTACTGCACGCGCATGCTGGCCGATCTCGGCGCGGACGTGCTCAAGGTGGAGCAGCCCGGCGGTGAACTGATGCGTCATCTCGCACCGCTGCGCGGCGACCACAGCACGGTGTTCGCGTCGTTGAACAGCGGCAAGCGCAGCCTGGTGCTGGATCTCAAGCACAAGGACGCCATCGCGCTGTGCAAGCGCCTGGTGTCGCGCTACGACGTGGTGGTGGAGAACTTCAGCCCGGGCGTGATGAGCCGCCTGGGTCTCGACTACGCGAGCCTGCGCGAAGTCAATCCGCGCCTCGTGATGTGTTCCATCTCGGGCTACGGCCAGAGCGGGCCGGCCGCCAGCCAGCCGGCCTTCGCGCCCATCGTGCAGGCCGAGTCGGGTTACGAGGTGGTGAGCCAGCTCGCGCAGGGCGACCGCGCGCGGCCGCTCAACATGGGCCTGCCTGTGGCGGACACCACCGCCGCGCTGCAGGCTTTCGGCGCGATCGGCGCGGCGCTCTACTATCGCGCCCGCACCGGCATCGGCCAGTACATCGACATCGCGATGATGGACAGCCTGCTCAGCACCATGCATCGCGATTTCCAGGCGGCCTTCAACCACGACGCGGTGAACCGCGTGTACGGCCCGCTCGAGACCGCCGACGGCTTCGTCATGACCATGTGCCTCTCGCAGCCGCAGTTCGAGAAGCTCGCCGCGGCCATCGAACGTCCCGAGCTGCTGGACGATGCGCGCTTCGCGCAGCCGCGCGCGCGCTTCACCCACTACAACGAACTGATGGCGCTGACCGAGGCGTGGAGCCGCACGCGCAGCACCGACGAGGTGATGGCGGTGCTGTCCGGCGCCGGCCTGCCCTGCGGCCGTTACCGCCACCTGGCGGATCTGAAGGACGACGCCCAGCTTCACTACCGCGCCATGCTCACCGAGGTGATGGATGGCGCCGGGCCGCTGACCGCACCGAACTCGCCCTTCCTGTTCTCCGCCACCCACGCGGCGGTGAAGCCCGAGGTCGCGCGCCTCGGCCAGCACAACCGTGAAGTGCTGGAGGACGAGCTCACGCTGGACGCCGACACGATCGCGAGCCTGCGCGCGGCCGGCGTGTTTGGCCGCGAGACCTGAATTCCCTGCGAGTACCGACCGTGATCCCGACCCTGCGCCTCCTGCTGCTCACCGTTCTCACCCTGCTGCTCGCCGGCTGCCCCACGCTTGGTGGCAACAGCGTCGCGCGCGTCTCCGGCGACTACGTCGCGTCGGTCAAGAAGGCCGGCCTGCTGTCCCTGCTGGACGACCGGATCTACGTCAGCTACCTGACGACCTCGGCACAGGAGAGCTTCTTCTCGCAGGCGACGCTCGGCGGTTGGGACATCGATCAGCAGGTGATGAAGACCGTCGGCGCCAAGCTCCAGCGTCGCGGCATGACGGTGGTGCCGATAGCGCGCACGGCGGCCCTGATGAAGGCCTACGACTCGGACTTCGGCTACGCCCGCACCGAGCGCATCCACGCCGAACTCGACGCGCTCGGCGCCGAACTCGGTCTCGACATGGTGGTGCTGGTGGCGCGCAACAACGACAGCGATCGCGTCACGCACACGGTGCAGAACATCCGCGGCTACGGCCTGCAGAAGGCCTTCGACACCGGCCCCTTCGCCTACGCGACGATTTACGTCGAGGCCTACGACACCCGCCAGCACTTCGTCGTCGGGCGCGCCAGCGGCTTCCAGTCCGCGCCGCTGCCGCCCGAGCTCTGGCAATCGAGCTTCGAGACCAGCAAGGGCGACATCAGCCTGCCCGCGTCCATCCACGACGATGTCGGCCAGGTGCTGCGCAAGGTGCTGTACGACGCCATCGCCATCGCCGCGCAGGAATCGGGCGTCTGATCGCGGGCCGGTCGACCGGCCTCAGCGCGAACCGTAGAGATTCGCGAAGGCCGCTTCGGTGAAACCGTTCAGGCGCTTGTCCCCGACCAGGATCACCGGCACGCCACGCGCGCCGAGCGCGGCGTAGTCGCGCTGCCCCTTCTCGCTGGTTTCGACGTCGTATTCCTCGAAGGGCACCTGGTGCGCCTCGAAGTAGCGGCGCGCCTTGCGGCAGTAGCCGCACCAGCTCGCGCTGTACATCACGACCTTGTCCGGCACGCGGGCGAAGACCTTGGCCAGCCCCTCCACGCTCGGACTCTGGTAGACATTCGGTCTGACCTTGACCACCGTGCTGGCCGCCCCGGCCGGCGGGTGGTCGCCGAAATGCACCCGGCCGTCGGCGTCCCGCCACTGGTGGATTTCCGCCGCCCCGACCGCCCCCGCCAGGCCCAGGGCCAGGCCGAGCACCAGGGTCGCCCGTCGTTCCATGTGGTTTCTCCCTGCGGCGCGCCCGCGTTCGTCGCCGTTGGGCTGCCCCGCGCGCGATTCACGACTATACAATCCAACCATCCAATGCCACGGGAGGCCCCATGAGCTACATCGACGTCATCGACAAGGTGGAAGTACCCAAACCTCCACGCTACTACACACCGCCGGCCTTCGAGACGGTCTCCGGCCTGCCGATAGCCTATCGGCGCGCCGGCCAGGGCGAGGCCGTCGTGCTGCTGCACGGCGCCGGTTTCACCCGCATGTGGATCCCGTTCTACCAGATGATGGCGGAGCGCTGTGATTTCATCACGCCCGAGCAGCCCGGCTTCGGCGAGACCCCGCTGCCGAAATGGTTCCGCGGCTTCGACGACCTGACCCTGCTCTACGACCAGCTGTTCGACCAGCTCGGCCTCGAACGCATCCACCTGGTGGGCTTCTCCATGGGCGGCTGGGCGGCCGCGGAGTTCGCGAGCTTCTACCCCAAGCGCCTGAAGTCGCTGGCGCTGATCACGCCGGTGGGTCTGCGCCTGAAGGACGATCCGGGTGTCGATCTGTTCCAGCTCGCGCCGGCGGAGATCATGGACCGCCTGTTCAAGGACAAGGCGGTGATGAAGGAATTCCTGCCCGACCCGGACAACTTCGACGAAGGCATCCACCTCTACTCGGAGTTCGCCGCGGCGGCGCGGCT
>CAZGXT010000204.1:0-5068 GCA_964529675.1 uncultured Caulobacterales bacterium | reverse complement strand
TGTGGTCGTTCGGGCTTCTCGTGCCGCTCTCCGACACGGCGATCCTGAGGGCCGACCGGCGGGGCGACCTCCATTACGGCGAAGTGCGTGCGGCGGGGTCTGCGGCCTTCCTGCTGACGAACATCGCCGCCGGCTTCGTCATTGCACGGACGAGCATCGACATCGCGGTCGTCATCATGGCGTTCGCGGGAATGGCGACATTTCTGGTGTCCGCAACGCTGCCGCTCGGCGCCCCGTCGCCGACTTCAACGCATTCTCCCGAGCCCTTCACGCAGACGGGAGAGCGGAGAGGCGACGACCGCTGGCGCGAGGCGGCGACATTGATGACGACGCCGAAATTCCTGCTGTTTCTCGCGACGGTCGGCCTTATCCAGGGCAGCCACGCCGCTTATTACTCGTTCTCGATCCTCCACTGGACGGGGCTCGGCTATGCCGCGACCACGATCGGTTTCCTGTGGGCGACCGGCGTCATCGCGGAGATTTTCGTCTTGACGCAGGTGCGCGGCCTCGTCCGCCGGATCGGACCGGAGGTCCTTATCATCATCGGCGGCGCAGGCGCGGCGGCGCGCTGGCTGCTGACGGGGTCCGAGCCGCCCCTGCCGATCCTGTTCATCGTGCAGACGCTGCATGCGCTTTCCTTCGCGGCGGCCTATCTCGGCGCCGTCGAATATGTGGATCGAAGCTTGCCCAAACGCCTCACCAATACGGCGATGACGCTGATGTCGACGACCGGCGTCGGCGCGATCACCGGCCTTGCGACGATCGCCTGCGGCTATCTTTATGAAGCGAACGGGGCGAAGGCGATCTATGCGCTGACCGCGGCGATGGCCTTTGTCGGAGCCGCCGGCGGCTTCGTGCGGAGCCGTCGCGCCGCCGCCGCCGTGACGGAATAAGCGCTGAGCGCAGATCAGCGTCTTGTCGCGATCTCCTCGAAAATGGTCGTCGACCAGGTCAGCGCGCCTGTCTCAGCATCATGGAACAGGTAGGCGTCAACGTCAGGGGCGTAAACGGCGTTGAAGCCGATCGGGAACATCTGCATGCGCGGCGTGAAGCCGGTCAGGCCCTACAGCGTCACAACCTGCGCGCCGTCAAAGGTCTTGCCGCCTTCCGCCGCTTCCGACAGTTTCTGGATGCGTTGTTCATAGAGGTCGAAGAGCGCGATCCTGGCGCCCGGCAATTGCCGCGCCTTGACGAGGTTGGCGCGCGCGGCGAGCCAGTCGCCCTCGCGGTACGCGGACTGGAGCGCCCGGTTCGCTTCCTCAAGCGCGCGGAAGCCCTTGCTCGATTTCAGGAACGGATTGCCGACGAGCGCGTGGATCGAGAAGGCGCGATCCGTTCCCATTTCCCTGATGCGGTCGAGTTCGAGGAACGCGAAATGGTGGTCGATGCGCTTGTGCACGGCTTCATCGACGATGATCGCCGGGCCGTAGACCATCGCCTGCCGCGACAGGAACGCCGCGAGCGCCATCGGCCGTCCGACCGCGGAATAACGCTGCGCGCGGCCCTGCCCCATGGGGCCGAGGTAGCACTCGCCGGTGGCGACGCCGATCGCAAGATGCAGCTGCACGCCTTGCAGATGCGGCGCGGCCTGCAATTCGAGATTGATGCGGTCCATGCTTTCGATGAGGCGCAGCGCCCCGGCGCAGGCGTCGCGGACGTGATCGGCGTTCTCAAGCGGAGCGTTGAAATAGGCGAAGATGCGGCCGCCGTCCGCCTGATCGGCGGCGCCGCCGATTTCGATGATCGCTTTCTTCAGGTGCGCGCAGCCCGCGGCGATAAGCTTCGTCACCTCGCCGGGCGTCGCGCTCAGCTTCTCGGCGTCTTCTTCGAGAAGGCTAAGTTCGCAGGCGAGGATCGTGACCGGGCGACGGACGCCGTCGAGAACTTCCGACTGGCCTTCCTCGCGCACTTTTTTCATGGTCGGCTCGGGAAGCGAGCCCTGATAGGAGCCGCGCACCTTGTCGTCCTTGATCGCCTCGCCGATCGAACGTCCGCCGGCGACCGTAAAAGCGCCGAGGAACAGCGCGAGCGAGGGCGCAAGCGGATCGAAGAGAATCCCGCCCTGCGCGAAAAGCCCGACGGAAAGCACGAGCAGAACCACAGAAGCGATCGCAGCAACGCCGGCCGCTTTCCAGAAGTCGAGCCGCTGCGACCACATGATCGCCGCCGCGCCCAAGGCGAGGACGAGGAGCGCTTCGAGATAGCCGAACCAGCCGGGGCGCTTCAGCGTCTCGCCGGCGAGAAGCTGGCGCGCGAGGATCGCCTGCGCGCGCGGCATCGACATTTCGCCGCGCGCCGTTGCGACGCCGGGGCCGACGCCGTCATCAAGGCCGATCATCACGACCTTGCCTGAGAGCAGGCTCTGCGCCGTGCGCTCTCGCAACAATTTCCACGCGGGCGTCACCGGCGTGTCGAGCCGGCGTGGAAAGTAAAGCCGCGTCGACGCCATGGCGTCGACCGAAAGGCTTGCGCCGCCGACGTCGATGCGCGCCGGCGTCTTTCCGACGGCGGTGACCGCCGTGGGGTCCGGGTGAACGGCTAAAGTTGCGGCGCCGCTGGCGATGCGTGCGGCCTCGAGCGCGGCGGCGACTGACAGGCGCCCGCCCGTCGACCACAACAGCGGCGCCATGCGCGCAACGCCGTCGCCGTCAGCGGGAAGCGCCGCAACCGTCACGGACGCAGCCTCTGCAAGATCGGGGTTCACAGTTGCGCGCGGGCGCGCCGCAGGCAGCCCGAAGAAATTCTCGCCGCCGCTCACCGTGACCGCCTTGTTCGAGGAAGCGTCGGTGCGCTCCCGCGTCAGGCGCTGGGCCTCGCGCGCGACTGATGCGGAGCCGATGGCGACCGCGCCCCGGGTCTCGGCCATTGCGCGCGCCAGCATAAGGTCCGTACTCGGAAGAAGCGCAAGCTGCTGGGCGAGGCGTTCATCGCGCGCCCCTGCGAGCCAGAAATCCCCGATGGTCTCCGGCGACAGAGGATCAGGGCTGTCCACGCCTTCGAGATAGATGACGCCCTTCGCGCCCGCGCCGGCGCTCGCCGCGACAAGCTCGGCGATCAGCGAGCGCGGCCATGGCCATGGGCCGATCTTTTCGATGCTCTCGCGGTCGATTTCGACGACATGGATCGGCGAATTGCGGTCGATGTCGGCGGGGAAAATCCGTGAATAGAGGTCGAAAAGCCGCTCGCGCGCGTCGCCGTGGCGCGCTTCCGCATTGGCGAGGGTCATCAGCGCGAGCCC
Source organism: uncultured Caulobacterales bacterium (assembly GCA_964529675.1). Taxonomy (GTDB): domain Bacteria; phylum Pseudomonadota; class Alphaproteobacteria; order Caulobacterales; family Parvularculaceae; genus Amphiplicatus. The sequence goes on along the minus strand of CAZGXT010000204.1, from coordinate 1,830 downwards.
CGCCATCACGCCAACCATCAGCATCAGGGGAAGAGCGCCCAGCCACCGGAACCGCCCCGCCATCGAAGTCTTCGCCACGCCCGCCACTCCCGCGCGGCCCCCGGTCAACCGGCCCGGACCTCCAGGCCGCCCGCCCCCGGGAGGCGACGCGTTAACACTCGTTCACCTTAATTCAGGATGAATTTATCATCCTGCTTTAACATCTTCCAATGCAAGCGGCGAGCCGCCTGCTAGAGCCCCTGAAACGCCCCGCCGGACGCCCCTGATGCAGCCCGCCGCCTTCACGATCGACCTTGATGACGGGACCTTGCGCCTTAAGGCGACCGGGGACTGGCAGGCGCGGCATCTTGGCGCGATCGACCGGCAGCTTCGGGATTTCGAAGACGACGCCGTCGGCCGGGAACTCATCATCGATATTTCCGGCGTCGGCCGCCTCGATACGGCGGGCGCGATGGTGTTCGAAAGGATCTTGCACGCCTGCGCCGCCCGAACGGAGACCTCGAAGATCGTCGGCGGCACGGACGCGCAGACGATGCTGATCGCCAATGTCTCGCCGCACGTCGCGCCCTGCGACGTCGAACCCGCGCGGCGCAACGCCTTTGTAATGATGGTCAACCGCTTCGGGCAGGGCCTCGTCGAAGGCTATCACGCGGCGATCGAGATCCTGAATTTCGTCGGCCTCACCCTGACGGCGCTCTTGCGGGTGGCGCGGGAGCCGAAGCGCCTGCGCGTCACGGCGATCTTCTGGCACATGGAGGAGGCCGGCATCAACGCGATGCCGATCGTCGGCCTGATGTCGTTCATGATCGGCGCCGTCGTCGCCTTCATGGGCGCGAAGATCCTGCGCCTCTTCAATGCAGAAGTGTTCACGGTCGAGCTGGTCGGCATCTCGGTGCTGCGTGAATTCGGCGTGCTGCTGGCGGCGATTCTCGTCGCGGGACGCTCGGGCAGCGCGTTCACCGCGTCGATCGGCGCGATGAAGATCCGCGAGGAAATCGACGCGATGAAGGCGCTTGGGCTCGATCCGATCGAAACGCTGGTCCTGCCGCGCACGATCGCGCTCGTCCTGATGATGCCGGTGCTCACCTTCATGGCGTCCGTTCTCGGCGTCATCGGCGGCGGGCTTGTCGCCGCGACCGCAATGGATATCTCGCCGGCTTTCTTCGTCGGGCGCCTGCAGGAGACGATCGCGCTTTCGAATTTCTGGGTCGGCCTCATCAAGGCGCCGTTCTTCGCGTTCGTCATTGCGATCATCGGCTGCTATCAGGGCATGGAGGTTGCGGGCAGCTCCGAAAGCCTCGGGCAGCGGACGACGCTCTCCGTCGTGCAGTCGCTCTTCGTCGTCATCATCCTCGACGCGTTCTTCGCGATGTTCTTCCTGGAGATTGACTATTGACCGGGAACAGCGGGGAAGACGCGATCATCGAGGTCGAGGGACTGCGCACGCAGTTCGGCGATGTCGTCATCCATGACAATCTCGATCTGAAAGTGCGGCCCAACGAGATCCTCGGCATCGTCGGGGGATCGGGCACCGGGAAATCGGTGCTGATGCGCGCCATCATCGGCCTTAAGGAGCCTTCGGCCGGAATCGTGCGCGTTTTCGGGGAGGACTTCTACGCGCTGAAGCCTGAAGCGCGGCTCGCCATTGAGCGGCGCTGGGGCGTCCTGTTTCAGGGCGGCGCGCTTTTCTCCTCGATGACCGTCGCACAAAACGTCATGGCGCCGATGCGCGAGCACCTGAAGCTGCCGGACAGCCTCGCCGCCGACATTGCGGCGATGAAGATCTCGATGGTCGGCCTGCCGCCTGACGCCGGCGCCAAATTCCCCTCT
>CAZGXT010000203.1:0-5110 GCA_964529675.1 uncultured Caulobacterales bacterium | reverse complement strand
CGCCCGGATAGGGCGGCGGCACGGTGTAGATCTTGGTGGTCGCGGAACCATTAAAAAAGCGTTCCTGCGCAAGCAGGTTCGGCACGGTCGGCGAGCGGCGGGCGTCAATCGGGCTGCCCATGATCGTGATTGAGGCAGGGCGGCACGGATCGTCATCCTCCGCCATCAACGAAGCGGCGGCGAGCAGCGCCGGGCCGGGCTGGCACACGGCCATGGCGTGCGCGCCGGGACCGAGATGACGCAGGAAGTCGACGACGTAATCGACAAAGTCATTGAGATCGAACCGCCCCGCTGACAGCGGCACGTTGCGCGCGTTGGCCCAGTCGGTGATGTAGACGTCGTGATCAGGCGCCATCGCCTCGACCGTGCCGCGCAGAAGCGTCGCGTAATGGCCGGAGAGCGGCGCGATGATCAGCACCTTCGGATCGTCGGTGGGCGAACCTTTGGCGCGCCGAAGCGCGTCGGCGTCGCGACGAAAATGGAGAAGATCGCAGAAGCTCTTCGAAGCTGCGATCTCGATCGAGACCGGAACCTCAGCGCCGTTCACCGTCACCGCGTCGAGCGTCCATTGCGGTTTCGGATAGCGCCGCGTGGCGTTCTCGAAGACGTCGAAGGCCGCCGCCGAGGCGCGCGCGACCCAGGTGTCCGCCATCGGATTCAGGGTCGAGCGCCAGAAGCGGGCGCCGAGACCGGCCGCGACGCGCGCAGGCGTCACCGCGGCATAGCCGAGTTCATAAGCAGAATAGAGCATGGGCCCCCGCGGGAACTCCTACATAGCGCGACACACTGAACCGCTTCCCCGCGCCGGTCCGTCGCTTTCGTCAATCCATTTTGACACGCAGCGAGTCGGCCGCGCAAGCAATATTACGCGCTCGCAACATGAACAGGCGGTTGCGGCGGACGCCTCAGTCCCGGCGATTAGCGTAACGATATCTTAGGGTTATGACCGGCAGGCGGCGGCTTCCCTAAAGGACGCGCCGAATCGCGTCAGCGATTTCAGCGGGCGTCAGCGTGTCTTCCAGCGCGACCGTCAACGCGCCCGAGCGGTCGATCAGATAGAAGAAGCTCGTATGCTGCATCGTGTAGCCGAGCGCGCTGTCCGCCGAGGCTTCGGGCTCGGCGAAGACCTTGAAGTTCGCCTTGACCGCCTCGACCGCCGCCCGCTCTCCGGTCAGGCCCATGATGCGATCATCGAAAGCAAGAAAAGCCTTCAGCTTTTCCGGCGTGTCGCGGTCAGGATCGACCGTGATGAAGAGCGGCGCGACCTTTTCGATTTCGCCGGGCTTCAACTCGTTCAGCGCGGCGCTGAGCCTTCCGAGCGCGAGCGGGCAGACGTCAGGGCACGAGGCAAAGCCGAAATAGACGACGCCGACCCGGCCCTTGATGTCCTCGTCGCGCATTACGGCGCCATCCTGATCGACGAGCGCGAAATCCGCCGAAAACTGGTCAGAAAGCTCGATGACGCCGGGAAGGGGTCTTGCCTGCTCGGCGCCGCCGCCGCAGGCGGCGAGCAACAGCGCGGCGAGCGCGGGGAACGGACGGATCATGGCGGTTTCCCTTTCGGCGATGGGCGCTAAAAGACCGCTGATAGCGCCGCGGGACGCCTCGTGGCCAGAGACACGTCGCCGCTCCGGAAAGGCCCCATGGCCGCGCCGCCGATCGAGAAGGAATTCGCCGCGGAAGCCCTGCGCGGCCCGGTGCGCATCCGCACGCTGGCGACGCTGCGCTGGCTTGCGGTCGGGGGGCAGCTCGCCGCGCTCCTCATCGTGCATTTCGTCTTCGGCTTTCCGGTGGAGCTCGGCCTCTGCCTCGGCGCGATCGCGGCGAGCGCCTGGCTCAACCTGTTCGTGGCGCTGCGATTTTCCCCGCAGCGCTACCTGACCGGCGGCGAGGCGACCGGCTATATCGCCTTCGACATCGTGCAGCTTTGCGTGCTGCTGTTCCTCACCGGCGGATTGCAGAACCCCTTCGCGGTGCTGATCCTCGCCCCGGTGACGATCGCCGCGAGCGTCCTCTCGCTGCGCCAGACGATCCTGATCGCAGCGCTGGCGATCGCGGGTGTCGGGGTTCTCGGCTTTGCGCATCTGCCGCTGCCGTGGCGGGCGGGCGAAACGCTCGTTTTCCCGCCGCTCATCAACGCCGGATCATGGATCGCGCTGTCGTTCGGCGTCGCGTTTTTCGCGGCCTATGCGCACCGCATCGCGCAGGAATCGGCGCAAATGCGCAGCGCGCTCGCCGCCTCGCAGCTCGTCCTGGCGCGCGAGGAACGCCTCGCCGCGCTCGGCGGTCTCGCCGCGGCGGCCGCGCATGAGCTCGGCACGCCGCTCGCCACCATCCAGCTCACCGCCAAGGAGATGGCGAACGAACTGAAAGGCGACAGCCTTATGGAGGCCGATGCGCGCCTGCTGGTCGAGCAGGCCCGGCGCTGCCGCGAAATCCTGGGGCGCCTGTCGAAGGGCGGGGCCGAGGCCGACGCCATGATGGACCGCATCGGCCTTGACCTCCTCCTGAAAGAGGCGGCGGCGCCCTTCGTCGATGCGCGCGACCGGCCGGCGGTCATCTTCGAAGTGAAAGGGGTCCCCGGCGAAGAGCCGCCCGTGCTGCGCCGCCGGCCCGAGATCATCTACGGCCTCAGAAACATTATCGAGAACGCCGTCGCCTATGGCCGCTCGAAGGTGCTGGTGTCGGCCGACTGGACGGGCGACGAGATCGAGATCGAGGTGCATGACGACGGGCGCGGGTTTTCGCCCGACATCCTGGGGCGCCTCGGCGAACCTTATCTCGGCCGCGGCCGCGCGCGCGGCGGCGCGGCGCGCTCGGGCGGCCTCGGCCTCGGGTTCTTCATCGCCAAGACCCTTCTTGAGCGCACCGGCGCCGACGTCGCCTTCGACAACCGCCCGTGGGCGCAGGCCGGGGGTCAGGCCGGCGAGGCTGGCGCCTGGGTCGCCGTGCGCTGGCCCCGCATCGCGGTTGAGGCGCGCTAAGGCGCCGCAGATGGTTGCCGAACGAGACCCATCGGCGCAGATACCGCGTATTAAAGTTACGATGCTGAGCGAACTCCCCATGACCGACGACCTTTCCATTCGCGCCGACCTTCCCGAAGACGCGAGCCTTCTCATCGTCGATGATGACGAGGCGTTCCGCACCCGGCTCGCCCGTGCGATGGAAAAGCGCGGCTTCGAAACGACGATGGCGTCCGGCGTCAAGGAAGCGATCCGTCTCGCAAAAGAAGCTCCGCCCGCCTTTGCGGTCGTCGACCTGCGCCTCGAAGACGGCGACGGCATCGAGGTCGTCAACGCCATTCACGACATCCGCGAGGACTGCCGCGTCATCATGCTGACCGGCTATGGCAACATCGCGACGGCCGTCGCAGCGGTCAAAGCCGGCGCGATTGACTACCTCTCCAAACCCGCCGACGCCGACGACGTCGAAAAAGCCCTCCTTGCGCGCGGCGGCACGCGGCCCGAACCCCCCGAAAATCCGATGAGCGCCGACCGCGTCCGCTGGGAGCACATCCAGCGCGTCTACGAACTCTGCGGCCACAACGTCTCGGAAACCGCGCGGCGGTTGGGCATGCACCGCAGGACGCTGCAGCGGATACTGGCCAAGCGCGCGCCGAAGTAGGGGTCTTTCGTATCCGGCCGGAATCCGGGTAGCTGCCGCGCATGAATATTTTCGAACGGAAGGAATTGCGGGGCGTCGATGAGTAAAGACGCCGCTGCCGACACTATCGCAGCGTCCATCTCCTCTTTCGGCGCCGAGGTGAAAAGAAAGCTCTCAAATCCGTCGGCGACAGGACAGCCGGAGGATCAGCTTCGTGCGCCGCTCGAGACACTCGTTAAGTCGCTCGCCGAGGCGGGGCTTGCGATGGGCGATGTGGTGCTTGTCGGCGAAAGCGCGCAGGCGGACCTGAAGACCCGGCCCGATTATGCGATCACGCGCGGCAAGGCCCTGATCGGCTTCATCGAAGTGAAAGCGCCCGGCAAGGGCGTGAACCCGCGCGATTTCACCGACGATCACGACAAGGCGCAATGGGAGAAGCTGAAGGCGCTGCCGAACCTTATCTACACTGACGGCAACGGGTTCAGCCTCTGGCGGGACGGCAAGAAGATCGACGCCGCCTACTTTGTCGGCGATGTCCGCTCCGCCGGCGCCAAGCTCGCGGCGGCGCCCGATTTCATTCGTGTCCTGACCGATTTCCTCTCATGGAGCCCGGTGGCGCCGCGATCCCCGCGCCAGCTTGCGGAAATGAGCGCGCGGCTTTGTCGGCTTCTCCGTGACGAGGTGACCGAGCAGCTGGCGCACGGCGCCCCGGGCCTCGCCAGCCTGCGCGAGGACTGGCGAAAGACGCTTTTCCCTGAGGCGTCCGACGAGGAGTTCGCCGACGGCTACGCCCAGTCCGTGACCTTCGGCCTGCTGATGGCGCGGGCGCGCGGCATTTCGCTGGCCGAGGGCCCTGACCGGGCGGCGAAGGCGCTCCGGAGAACGAACTCCCTCATCGGGACGGCGCTCAGCGTGCTGACGGACGAGGTCGATCAGGAACAGACGCTGAAGACCTCGATCGCGACGATGACGCGCGTTCTCGACGTCGTCGACTGGTCGAAAATTTCGAAGGGCGAGCCCGAGGCGTGGCTCTATTTCTATGAAATATTCCTGAAAGAATACGACAACGATCTGCGGAAAAAGACCGGCTCCTATTACACGCCGCCGGAGGTCGTGACGGCGATGGTGCGCCTCGCCGACGAGGCGCTGAGGACGCGCTTCGGCCTTCATCAGGGATTCGCCTCGCCGGCGGTGAAGGTCGCCGACCCCGCCGTCGGCGCCGGCACGTTCCTGCTTGGCGTATTGCGCAAGATCGCCGCGACGGCGGCGGCGGACGGCGGCGAGGGCATGGCGGCGGGCGCGGTCGAAGCCGCCCTGTCGCGCATGATCGGATTTGAAATCCAGTTCGGACCGTTCGCCGTGGCGCAGCTGCGTCTTCTGGCGGAAATCGCCGAGCTGACGGAGAAGAAGCCCGAAGACGCCATCGACGCCGCGCTCCGGCTCTACGTCGCCGACACGCTCGCCGACCCCGATGAGGAGACGGCTTTCATTTCAACGCAGTTAAGGC
>CAZGXT010000202.1:0-5123 GCA_964529675.1 uncultured Caulobacterales bacterium | reverse complement strand
ACAGCCTTTCCGCGCACGCTGCGGCCTTCGACGAGTTTCAGCGCTTCGCCCGCTTCTTTCAGCGCGTAGCGCGCGGTGATGCGGGGACGGACCTTTCCTTCTTCATACCAGCGGAAGAGTTCTGCGACGTGCTCGGCGTGTCGTTTGGGATTGCGCATCGTGAACGCCCCCCAGAATACGCCGACGATCTGGCAGCTCTTCAACAACGTCAGGTTCAAGGGCAATCTTGGAATCCCGGCTGGGAATCCGACGACGAGAAAGCGCCCTTCCCAGGCGAGCGCGCGCACCGCGGGTTCCGCATAGTCGCCGCCGACCGCATCATAGACGACATTCGCGCCGTCGCCCCCGCAAGCCGCCTTGATCTGGTTTGAGAGAATTTTTTGACCGTCCTTGTCGATCTCCCGCGGGTAGATGACGAAATCATCCGCGCCGAGCTCGCGCGCGAACGCCGCCTTTTCGGGCGAGGAGACGCCGGCGATGACCTTCGCGCCCATCGCCTTGCCGATCTCGATCGCCGCCGCGCCGACCCCGCCGGCCGCGCCGAGAATGAAAAGCGACTCCCCCGGTTTCAGCGCTGCGCGATCCTTCAGCGCATAATGCGAGGTGCCATAGGTCATGAGAAAGCCCGCCGCCTCGTCGAACGGCATGGCGTCCGGAATCCGCGCCGCTGCATGCGCATCAACGACGAGATGGGTTGCATAGCCGCCGTGCAGCGTCATCGCGAGGACGCGGTCTCCGGCCCTGAAGCCTGCAACACCTTCACCGACGGCGTCGACAAGGCCCGCAACCTCGCCGCCCGGCGCGAAGGGTCGCGGGGGACGGAACTGATACATGTCGCGAATGATCAGGGTGTCCGGGAAATTCACGCCCGCCGCCTTGACCGCCACCCTGATCTGCCCGGGTCCCGGTTCCGGCGTCGCAGTTTCAACCAGTTTGAGGCTGTCGGGCCCGCCCGGCTCGACGCTCATCATCGCTTTCATGGGAAATCCTTTAGAGACGCGGCTTGCGAAACGGGGCGATCTTACGCAAGCTCCGGCCCTCTGCAAAAGACCAATCACAGCCCGATTTTTGGGAGGAACTCCATGCGGACCCTATGCCTTGCCGCCGCCATTCTCTCGGCGGCAGCGTGCGCGACGGCGGCGCGCGCCACGTTGCAGGACCGGTTTGAGGCGATCGGCCTCTCGCCCCGCATGGCGTCCTGCATGGTCGACGATCTCGACGAGCGGCTGTCGGATGAGGATCTCCGCGACCTCGCGCGGTATACGGTGGGGCTCTCGCGCGCCGACACGCCCTTGCAGGCGATCGACAGCCTCCTTGAGATAGAAAATCCGCGCGCCGTCGCCGCGATCGGTCGTTCCGCTTTTGCTTGCGTCACCGGGTTCAACCGTTGAGCGACATTGCGGCTGAGGCGCCGGCGCCTGCTGTTGCGGCGAAGAGCGACGCCTACGCCTGGTATGTCCTCGGCGTCCTGACGATCGTCTACACCTTCAACTTCGTCGACCGTCAGATCATTGCGATCGTATCGCCGGCGATCAAGGCCGAACTCGGCCTGTCTGATTCAATGCTCGGCCTCCTCAAGGGTCTCGCCTTCGCCGTCCTCTACACCACGCTCGGCATTCCGATCGCGTGGCTGGCCGATCGCATCAATCGCGTTTCGATCGTGTCGGTCTCGCTCGCGGTGTGGTCCGCGTTCACCGCGCTGTCAGGCTTGGCGCAGAACGCGCTGCACCTTGCGCTTGCACGCGTCGGCGTCGGCATCGGCGAGGCGGGCGGGTCGCCGCCGTCGCATTCGATCATCGCGGATTACTTCCCGAAGGAGAAACGGTCGACAGCGCTCTCCGTCTATTCGCTCGGCATTCCGTTCGGCCAGATGTTCGCCTTCCTCGCCGGCGGCTGGGTGGTGCAAAATCTCGGGTGGCGCAACGCTTTCTTCATCGTCGGCCTTCCCGGCATAGTGCTCGCGATCATTCTCAAACTGACGGTGAAGGAGCCCATCCGAGGCGCGATTGACGGCGTCGGCGCGAAAGTCCCCTTCAAGCAGGGCGTCGCCGAGCTCGTGAAAATTCCGACCTATTGGGGGATCGCAGGCGCCACCGCGCTCGCATCCTTTACCGGTTACGGCGTCGGCCTCTGGGTCGTCGACTTCTACAAGCGTACTTACGAACTGTCGTACACGGAGATTACGGTCCCCCTCGGCATCTTGAACGGCGTCGTCTACGGCGTCGGCACCTGGGCCGGCGGCTGGCTGACAGACAAGTTCGGCAAGGCCGACAAGCGCGCCTATCTCGTCATTCCGGGGCTCGGGATGCTGTTGACGATCCCGGCGGGGCTCCTGTCGACCTGGGCCGGAACGCCGTTCTGGGCGTTTTTCTGGTCAGCCCCGTTCCTTCTGGGGCTCGGCATGTACCTTGGACCGTCTTTCGCGCTCATCCAGACGCTCGCCCCTGTACAGCTCAGAGCATTTGCGATCGCATTCCTCTTTCTCATTCTCAACCTTTTCGCACTTGGCTTCGCCCCGCTTTGGGTCGGCTGGACGTCCGACCTTTTCGCTGAGACTTATGGCGAAGTGACGGGGCTTCGCCTGGCGCTGTCGACGCTCGGCGTCACCAGCCTCGCCGCAGCGTTGGTCTTCTTCTGGACGTCAAAGAAGCTCCCCGGCGATTGGGCGGCGGCGGAAGCGCGCGGCCGCGACATCTCGAAGGAGGGTTGAATGGCTTCATCAAGGAAGAAAACTCCTGCGAAAAAGAAAGCAGTCGCGAAGAAAACAGCAGGCAAGGCGACTGCGAAGAAGAAGGCTCCCGGGAAGAAGGCCGGCAAGGACGAGATCAAGACAAAGCCGACCGCTGCAAGCGTCAGGGACTTTATCGCGAAGGTCGACAATCCCGTGCGTCGCAAGGACGCCGAGAGCGCGCTTTCGATGTATCAGGCGATCACCGGAATAGCGCCGAAAATGTGGGGGCCGTCGATCATCGGCTACGGCTCCTACCACTACAAATATGACTCCGGCCGCGAAGGCGACATGTGCGCGGGCGGGTTTTCGCCGCGATCTTCGTCGATGGTCTTCTACATCATGGGAGGCGTGCCGGAGACCGACCCTCTTTTCCGGCGGCTCGGCAAGCACCGGATGGGAAACAGCTGCCTCTATGTGAACAAGCTGTCTGACGTCGATGTCGGGGTCCTCGGCCAGATCATCGCGAAGTCCTGGGCCTATATGAAGAAGACCTATCCCGCGCCCCGATAACAAGGCGCTCGCGAAGAATACGCCTCCGCGAGCGCCTCGCCCCCTCCACGCCCGATACACAGGGCGCGTAACTCATATTGTCCCGGCCGTCGGCTGACCCTTCCGGTCCCTCTTTGGGACATCGGCGTTCCCTGGGCGCGGGGCGACGCCGATCTGTTGCGCCATACTTTCAAGTTCCGCGCCGCCGCTCAGTTGACGACGGCCGCAAAAGGCCGCTTGAAGGGGTCATGACCCGCATCCTCGTCACCTCCGCGCTTCCGTACATCAACGGCATCAAACATCTCGGCAATCTCGTCGGGTCGATGCTGCCGGCGGACGTTTATGCGCGTTTCCAGCGGGCGCGCGGCGAAGAGGTCCTGTTCCTGTGCGCGACGGACGAGCACGGCACGCCGGCTGAACTCGCCGCGCGCGCTGCAAACCAGTCGGTCGAAGACTATTGCGCCGATCAGCACGAAATTCAGAAGCGCGCCTGCCTTGAGTTTGGGCTTTCCTTCGATCATTTCGGACGCTCGTCGAATGCGCCCAACAAGCGGCTGACGCAGCATTTCGCGGCGGTGCTGGAGAAGAACGGCCTCATCGAGGAGCGCATCGACCGGCAGATCTATTCAATCGACGACGCCCGCTTTCTGCCTGACCGATATGTCGAGGGCGTATGTCCCAATTGCGCCTATGAAAAGGCGCGCGGCGACCAATGCGACAATTGCGGCGCGCTGCTAGACCCGATCGAGCTGAAAAATCCCTACTCGTCGATTTCCGGTTCACGCAATCTCGAAGTGCGGGAGACGAAGCATCTCTACCTCCTGCAATCGAAGATGCAGGACGCGATCGCGACCTGGATCGCGACGAAGGACGCGTGGCCGCATCTGACGAAGGCGATCGCCGGCAAGTGGATCAAGGAAGGTCTGCAGGATCGGTCGATCACGCGCGATCTCTACTGGGGCGTCCCCGTCGCCCATGAGGGAAAGCCGCGCCCGGGTTTTGAGAGCAAGGTCTTCTACGTCTGGTTCGACGCGCCGATCGAATATATCGGGTGCACGGAGGAATGGGCGGGCGCTGCGGCGGGCCGCGACTGGCGCAGCTGGTGGCGCCTCGACCAAGGGGCGGCGGACGTTCGGTACGTCCAGTTCATGGGGAAGGACAATGTCGCCTTCCATACGGTTTCGTTCCCGGTGACGATCCTCGGTTCCAGGGAGCCTTGGAAGCTGGTCGACACGCTGAAGTCTCTGAATTGGCTCACCTGGTATGGCGGGAAATTTTCAACGAGCCAGAACCGCGGCATCTTCATGGATCAGGCGCTGGAGCTGTTGCCTGCCGACTATTGGCGCTGGCACCTGATGGCGAACGCGCCGGAATCCGACGACGCCTCCTTCACGCTCGAACATTTCGCTTCCGTCGTGAACAAGGATCTCGCCGACGTGCTCGGCAATTTCGTCAACCGCATCACGCGTTTTTGCGCGTCGAAGTTCGGCGAGAAGGTTCCGGGCGAGGGCGCCTATGGCGCGGTCGAGGAAAAACTGATCGCCGATCTCGACACAAAGATCGCCGCCTACACCGCCGCGCTCGAAGCGATGGAGTTCCGGAAGGCTTGCTCGGAGCTCCGCGGCATCTGGGTTGCGGGGAACGAGTATCTGCAGATCGCGGCGCCGTGGACGGCGTTCAAGACCGACCCCGCGCGAGCTGCGGCGGGTGTCCGGGCGGGACTGAACCTGATCGCGCTGTTCGCGGCGTTGTCGGCGCCGTTCATCCCGCATACGGCGGCGAAAATGGCGGCGGTGTTCGGGATGGACCTCGCGAAGGAGCGCTGGCCGACATCGGCGAAAGCGGCGCTCGAACGCGTGGCGCCCGGGACTGCGTTCGCCCTGCCGGACGTGCTTTTCAAGAA
>CAZGXT010000201.1:0-5233 GCA_964529675.1 uncultured Caulobacterales bacterium | reverse complement strand
TGACGCGCCCGCCGATCGCCGCCTGGATCGGGATCTTGAACATGTGGCGCGGGATGAGGTCCTTGAGCTTCTCGCACATCGCGCGTCCGCGCATTTCCGACTTCTCGCGGTGGACGATGATCGACAGCGCATCGACCGGCTCATCATTGACCAGAATCTGCATCTTCACGAGATCGCCGGGGCGATAGTCGAGAATCTGGTAGTCGAAGCTGGCGTAGCCTTTCGAGATCGACTTGAGGCGATCGTAGAAATCGAAGACGACTTCGTTGAGCGGCAGTTCGTAGACGACCATGGCGCGGCTGCCGGCGTAGGTCAGCTCCTGCTGGATGCCGCGCCGCTCTTCGCAGAGCTTCAGGATGCCGCCAAGATACTCATCCGGCGTCATGATCGTCGCGCGGATCCATGGCTCTTCAAGGTGGTCGATACGCACCGGGTCCGGCATGTCGGCCGGATTGTGCAGCTCGGTCACGTCGCCGTTCGTGGTGTGAACCTTGTAGTTGACCGAGGGCGCCGTCGTGATGAGGTCGATGTTGAATTCACGCTCCAGCCGTTCGCGGATGATTTCGAGGTGGAGGAGCCCGAGGAAGCCGCAGCGGAAGCCGAAGCCGAGCGCGGCCGACGTCTCCATCTCGAACATGAAGGAGGCGTCGTTGAGGCGGAGCTTCGCCATCGCCTCGCGCAGGTCCTCGAATTCGGCGGCGTCGACCGGGAACATGCCGCAGAAGACGACAGGCTGGGCGGGCTTGAAGCCGGGGAGCGGCTGGGACGTCGGGTTGCGGTCTTCGGTCACGGTGTCGCCGACGCGGGTGTCGGCGACTTCCTTGATCGAGGCGGTGATGTAGCCGATCTCGCCGGGCCCCAACTCGGCGACAGGGACCTTCTTCGGCGTCTGCACGCCGATCTGTTCGACCGTGTAGGCTGCGCCCGTCCCCATCAGGCGGATGCGGGTGCCCCTCTTCAGGACGCCGTCGACGATCCGTACAAGGACGACGACGCCGAGATAGACGTCGTACCAGCTGTCGACGAGGAGCGCCTTCAGCGGCGCTTTCGCGTCGCCCTTCGGAGCGGGAAGGCGGGTGACGATCGCCTCCAGGACGTCATCAATGCCGACGCCCGTCTTCGCCGAGATTTCAAGCGCCTCGGACGCGTCGATGCCGATCACCTCCTCGATCTGGGCGCGCACCCGGTCAGGCTCCGCGGCCGGCAGGTCGATCTTGTTGAGAACCGGCACGATCTCGAGATTGACGTCGATCGCCTGATAAACATTGGCGAGCGTCTGCGCCTCGACGCCCTGGCTCGCGTCGACGACGAGCAGCGCGCCCTCGCAAGCCGACAGCGAGCGCGAGACTTCATAGCCGAAATCAACATGGCCCGGCGTGTCGATGAGGTTGAGGACGTAGGTCTCGCCGTCCTTCGCCTTGTAGTCGAGGCGGACGGTCTGCGCCTTGATGGTGATGCCGCGCTCGCGCTCAAGCTCCATCGAATCGAGCACCTGTTCCTTCATCTCGCGTGCGGCGAGCCCCCCCGTCTTCTGAATGAGACGGTCGGCGAGCGTCGATTTCCCATGGTCGATATGGGCGACGATCGAGAAGTTTCGGATGCGGTTGAGCGGCGTCATGGCCGGCGGGGTATAGAGGGGCCCGGGCAGGGCGCCAATGCTGGCGGACGGGGGGCGGCCGTGGGTCGCGGGGGTCGGCCCCTTCTAGGCCCGGGCCTTCAGCAGAAACGCATAGCCCGCCATCGCCGTATGGCGGATGACGCCGCCGTCCTGCCGTTGGGCCGTGACTGTCAGCCTGGTGATTGCGCAACTGCCGTCGCGGCGGCGGATGGCGTCGCATTCGGCGGCGGTCTTCTTGTAGAGCGCGGCGCGCGCCGCGGCGGCGCCGCTCTGATAGACGCTGGCGTTTCTGGCGATCACGGAGTCGGCTGTCGTGAAGACATAGGTTTCGCCCTCAGCGAGCGCGCCGAAGCTGTCGCGCTGGATGAACCGGAACATCGCGTTCATGCGCACCAGGCCGCCGTCGATACGCCCGTCGGCTCCGGCGACGACGCATTCGCGCGCCAGCGTTTCAAGAAGCCGCGCGCACTCCTCGCGCGCGAAGATGACCGCCCGCGATTTGGCGAAGACTTCTTCCATGGATTTCTGCGGCGGCTTCTCGCCCTCGGCGAGAAGTTCGTCGAGCCTGACATAAGCGGTGATCGACACGAAGCGGTTCGCGCGGATGTCATCGCCCTTCGTCATTTCGAGATAGCCGGGCTTGAAGCCGCGCCCCCCGGGGTTGCGGTGATCGACGATGGTGATGTTGCGCGTCATCCATGGATCGCGCGGGTTCTGCGCCTCGTGGTGCTCGTTCATGATGCCGGCGGTCGTTCCGTAGACATAAGCGTTGACCCCGAAATAGAGGATCGCGCCCGCAGCCAGGAACAGCGTGGTGACTTTCTGTATCGCGCCGTCAAGATGGTTCATGATCCGAGAAGTCCCTTGAGATCGCCGCCTGCGCCCGCCGCCGCCGCGGCCTCCGTCAGGGCGCGCAATTCGCGCTGATAGTCGCGGCGCGCGCCGAGCACGAAATGATCGCTGCGGGAGAGAAGCACCGTCGCGCCTTCAAGCGTCGCCATCGGCGCGCGCGCGCCCTCGCCAGCCGGCATCGGACCGATCAGCACGGCGCCGAGGCCGCGATGCGCGATCGCGCCGTTTTCCGCGGAGGCCCCGAAACGCTTGCTGAACCAGGAAGCGTAGGCGCTTGCGCGCGCATTGTTGTCGGCGAGAGCCTCCTTCAGATAGGAGCCGCCGGAGCCCTTTGCGTTCTGCACGAAAGACCAGTCAGCCCTCGGGCGGCGCGCGGGATGAACGTCGCAGCGCTTCAACGCCTCGCCGTAAAGCGCTTCGATCACCGCTCCTTCGGGCGCATGGGCGACGCCGACCCCGTCGCCGCTGATGACGGCGATCGCGGCTATCTTCGCGCCGTTGGCGGGCAGGATGTTCCAGATGACGTTCGTCTCGGACGACAGCACGAGATGCACGGGCGCCGATTTCTCGGTGACGACGACGTTGACGAGGCGCATCACGTCGGAGTCGTCATAGCTGACGCTCGGCTTCGCCTTGCCGCCGGTCGCGACATAGCTGTCGACGTAGCGCTTGGCGCGCGCTCCGATGTCCTCTTCGCTCATCTGGTAGAGCGGCGCCTCGCCGACGCCGCGCGCGACGATGACGTGACGGACGAGATCGCCTTCCTTCGGCTTCGACAGAAAGCAGGAGCCGGTGTCGAGCGTCTCGATGCGCGCGGGATAAAGGTTCTGGTCGGCGGGACGGTAGCCGGCGATCGCGGCCTGCGCCCAGTGAAAGCGGCCCTCCGCGTCGGCGAGCGCGTCCTCGCGATAGGCGAGGCCGCGAAGGTCGCGGTCCGCGCCCTTGCGCGGGTCGCCGTCCGGGACGGCGCTTTTGTCCTCGCACGCGGCGAGCGTCAGCGCTGCGGCAACGGCGAGGAACAGGGGGCGGACAAAACGGGCGCGGCGCAAGTGGTCTCTGCTGGGTGACGGCGGCGTCATCCTGCCCGCGCCGGGTCAAGGCCCGGCAAGCGCGGCCCCGCGAAATTTAGCTATCGCCGAAAGCATCTATTAAGACGCCGGGAGCGTCAGACGAATAATCGGTGATCGCGCCATCGGGCGGGTTTTCTCGAACATCGCCGATGATCGAGCCTTGTCGCGCGCAGCGAGGCGCGGCAGGGTCGCGGCCGTCATCAAGAGGGGTCTTCCGATGCGCTTCGCCGTCCTGCTGCTTTCAGCCGCCTTGCTCGCCATTCCCGCTTCCGCCGAGGAAAGGCCGGCGCTGTCGCCTGCGGCCGAGGCGCTCCTCAAGAAGATCGATGCGCGGCAGGGCGAAATCGCCGAGGTCGCAGCCAAACTCTGGGACTATGCGGAGGTCGGCTACAAGGAAGAGAAGTCTTCGGGCCTTTTGAAAGATCGTCTGCGGGCGGAAGGGTTCTCGATCGAGGAAGGCGTCGCGGGCATTCCGACCGCCTTCATTGCAAGCTACGGCTCTGGTGGGCCCGTCATCGCGATCCTCGCCGAGTTCGACGCGCTGCCCGGCATCAATCAGGACCGGCTTGCGACGCGCGCGCCCGTCGACGGCAAGGCGGCGGGCCACGCCTGCGGGCACAACCTCTTCGGCGCGGGGTCGATGGGCGCGGCGATCGCGGTGAAGGAGTGGCTCGCCGAGACGAAGACCCCGGGGACGATCCGCCTCTACGGCACGCCGGCGGAGGAGGGCGGTTCCGGCAAGGTCTATATGGTGCGCGACGGCCTCTTCAAGGATGTCGACTTCGCCATTCACTGGCACGCGCGCGACGAAAACACCGCCGACGCGCGCACGACGCTGGCGAACCGATCGGCGAAGTTCCGCTTCACCGGCGTTTCCGCGCACGCGGCCGGCGCGCCGGAGCGCGGGCGCTCGGCGCTCGACGGCGTCGAGGCGATGAACATGATGGCGAACATGCTGCACGAACACATGCCGCAGGACGCGCGCATGCATTATGTCGTGACGTCAGGGGGCGGCGCGCCGAACGTCGTGCCCGACTACGCCGAGAGCTTCTATTACGTGCGCCACCCCAGCCCCGAAGGCGTCGAGGCGATCTGGGCGCGCCTTGAAGACGCCGCCCGCGGGGCCGCGCTCGGAACCGGCACGAAAGTCGAGTGGGAGGTCATCCACGGCAACAATCCGCTCCTCATCAACGAAACGCTCGCAAAGCGCATGCATGAACACCTCACCGCGGTCGGGGGCGTCGCCTACACCAAGGATGAGGAGGCGTTCGCGAAAAAGATCTATGCGAGCTTCGACAAGCCGACGCGCAAGCTGGCGGACGCCAACCGCATCGAGCCTTATGAGAAAGCATTGGGGTACGGATCAACCGACGTCGGCGACGTCTCCTGGGCCGCCCCGACCGTCGGCCTCGGGACTGCGACGTGGGTTCCGGGAACCTCGGCCCATTCCTGGCAGGCGGTCGCGGCGAGCGGCATGTCGATCGGCTACAAGGGCGCGGCGAACGCCGCCAAGGCGATGAGCCTGGCGGCGATCGAACTCTATCAGGACGCGGAGCTGCGCAAGGCCGCGCGCGCGGAATTCGACGCGGCGCGAGGGCCCAAATACAAGTACAAATCGCTGCTTGGCGACCGCAAACCGCCGCTCGACTACCGGGATTGAGAGCGGCGGCGGGGTCGCGCTCTATCGCCGCCA
>CAZGXT010000200.1:0-5264 GCA_964529675.1 uncultured Caulobacterales bacterium | reverse complement strand
AGCGGGTCATGGGTTGGCCGCCATCGCGGGGCGCGCGTCTTGGCGCGAACCCGGGAACCAGCTCCTGAATTATCCGCGTGCGCGATGGCGATTGTCGGGAGTTGGTCCCCGGATCGGCTTCGCCGTCCGGGGTGACGGCGGACGGGGCGGCAGTGCTCCACCCGCTCGCGGGGGAGCGAAGGGCGCGCGTTCCCGCCGGGGCAGGCGCGGCGGGGCTTGATCGGGGGCGCTCGCCCTGCGCTTTCTGCGGTCATGGACGGCGAGGCTCCGCATCTGCCTGAGGCGTTCGCGCGCTGGTTCGCTGCGCGCGGCTGGCGCGTGCGCGACCATCAGCTTCAGTGCCTTTCGCTCGCTGAGGCGGGACGCTCGCACCTACTTATTGCGCCGACCGGGGCGGGAAAGACGCTCGCCGGATTTTTGCCTTCGCTCGCCGATTTATTGGCGGGCGGGGCAGGGGCGGGGCTGCACACGCTTTATGTCTCGCCGCTGAAGGCGCTCGCGGTCGATATCGCGCGCAATCTCGAAGCGCCGATCGCCGAAATGGGATTGCCCGTTCGCGTTGAAACCCGAACCGGCGACACGCCCGCCGCACGCCGCCAGCGGCAGAAATATTCCCCGCCGGACATCCTGCTGACGACGCCGGAACAGGTTGCGCTGATGCTGACGCATCAGGATGCGGCGCAGTTCTTCGGCGGCCTTCGCGCCGTCGTCATCGATGAGATCCATTCGATCTTCGCAACAAAGCGCGGGCACCTCCTGGCGCTTGGGCTCGCGCGCCTGCGCCGTCTTTCCCCGCGCCTGCGCGTGACGGGCCTCTCCGCGACCGTGCCGGACGCCGCGCCGCTGCTCGATTTCATCGGCGCCGGGGCAGCGCTCGTGCGTGCGGCGCCGGGGGCGAAGCCGCTCGTCGCGATTCTCAATTCCGAAAACCGCATCCCCTGGTCCGGCCATTCGGCGCGCCATGCGCTCGGCGAAGTCTATGAGGCGATCCGCGCGTCGAAGATGGCGCTCATCTTCGTCAATACGCGCGCGCAGGCCGAACTGACCTTTCAGGCGCTGTGGGCGGCGAATGACGACAACCTGCCCATCGCGCTCCATCACGGCTCGCTCGACGTCGAACAGCGCCGGCGCGTCGAAGCGGCGATGGCGAAGGGGTCCTTGCGCGCGATCGTCGCGACCTCGACGCTCGATCTCGGCATCGACTGGGGCGACGTCGATCTCGTCATCCAGATCGGCGCGCCGAAGGGGGCGAGCCGCCTGACGCAGCGCATCGGGCGCGCCAACCACCGCATGGATGAGCCGAGCCGCGCGCTGCTCGTTCCCGGCAACCGCTTCGAAATGCTTGAATGCGTCGCGGCGGAAGAAGCGATCAACGAAGGCGCGCTCGACGGCGAGGCGCAGCGCATGGGCGCGCTCGACGTGCTCGCCCAGCATGTCGCGGGCCTAGCCTGCTCGGCGCCCTTCGACGCGGATGCTCTTTATACGGAGGTTATCTCCGCCGCGCCCTATGCGGCGCTCCCGCGCGAGGATTTCGACCGCACGCTCGACTTCGCGGCGAGCGGCGGCTACGCGCTGAAGTCCTATGAGCGTTTCCGCAAGATCGTGAAAACGCCGGAGGGGCTCTATCGCATCCGCAACGCGCATGTCGCGCAAGCGCACCGCATGAACGCCGGCGTCATCATCGACGCCCCGTCCTTCACCATCCGCCTCGCCCGCAGGGGGCGCGGCGGCAGGAAGCTCGGGACCGTGGAGGAATGGTTTGTCGAGGGCCTGACGCCCGGCGACACCTTCCTTTTCGCGGGCGAGGTTCTGCGATTTGAAGGCGTCGAAGGGACGGACGCCTATGTCAGCCGCGCGCCGGGCGAAGACCCGAAGGTCCCGAGCTGGAACGGCGGCAAGTTCCCACTCTCGACATTTCTGGCGGACCGCGTGCGCGCGCTCCTCTCCGATCCCGCGCGCTGGAGCGCGCTGCCCGAACAGATCCGTGACTGGCTCGCCGTGCAGCGGGACGTCTCCGTCATTCCGCACAAGGAGGAAATGCTGGTCGAGACGTTCCCCAACAATGGGCGGTATTATCTCGTGTGCTATCCGTTCGACGGACGTCTCGCCCACCAGACGCTCGGCATGCTGCTGACGCGCCGGCTCGAACGCGCGCGCGTGCAGCCGCTCGGCTTCGTACCGACGGAATACTCGCTCTCGGTGTGGGCTCGAAAGGACATGGCGGGTCTCGACATGGACGCCCTCTTCGCCGAGGACATGCTGGGCGATGATCTCGAAAGCTGGCTCGCTGAATCCGTGCTGATGAAACGCACCTTCCGCGACTGCGCAGTGATCGCGGGCCTCATCGAACGGCGCCATCCGGGGCAGACCAAGACCGGGCGGCAGGTGACGTTCTCCGCCGATCTCATCTATGACGTGCTGAAGGAGCATGAGCCCGACCATCTGCTGCTCAAGGCCGCATGGGCCGACGCTGCGGGGGGCTATCTCGACCTTGCGAGGCTGCAAGGGTTGCTGGCCCGCGTGAAGGGCCGCATCCGCCACGCGCCGCTTTCGCGCGTCTCGCCGCTTGCCGTGCCGGTGATGCTCGAAATAAACAAGGAAATGGTCGCCGGCGAGGGACGCGAAGCGATGCTGAAAGACGCCTCCGACGCGCTCATCAGGGAAGCGATGGGACAGTGAGTGATAGGCCTTTCATTCTCGTCAACGGCGAACGCGTAACGCTCCTGACCGCCGGCGCGCTCTGGCTCGACGCGGCGGAGACGCTCGTCTTCTCCGATCTCCATTTCGAAAAGGGCTCGCACTTCGCACAGCGGGGCGTGCTGTTGCCGCCCTATGACACGCGCACGACGCTGCGCCGCGTCGCGACGCTGATGAAGACTCTGAAGCCGCGGCGCGTCGTGTCGCTGGGCGATGCGTTTCACGACGGCGCCGCCGAGGCGCGGATGGATGCAGAGGATGCGGCGCTGCTCGCGGCGTTAACGCTCGCCGCCGACTGGCTGTGGATCCTCGGCAATCACGACCCGGAACCGCCGGCGCGCTTCGCGGGCGCGGTTGAAACCGCGGCGCGCATCGGCGGACTTCTGTTCAGGCATGAGCCTGCGCTGTCGGCGGAGGCGGGCGAGATCGCCGGGCACCTCCACCCCGTCGCGCGCGTCAGGACCGAGCGCGGGGCGATGCGCCGGCGCTGCTACGTCACCGACGGGGCAAGGCTTGTGATGCCGGCCTTCGGCGCCTATGCGGGCGGGCTTAACGTCCTCGACGGGGCCTTCGCCCCGCTCTTCGCCGAGCCGGTCGCCCATGTCCTCGGCGGGGATGGGGTCTATCCCTTCTGGGGCGCAGGCCTGCTGCCCGATCCGGGGCAGGCAGTCGCGCGCCGGGCCGGTTGACAGGCTGTAGGCTCGCGGCTATCCCCCGCGCTCCTTATTCCAGAGACCCCGAGTAGACCCATGAAAGTCCGCAGCTCCCTCAAGTCGCTCAAAGCGCGCCACAAGGATTGCCGCATCGTGCGCCGCAAGGGCCGGGTCTATGTGATCAACAAGACCCAGAAGCGCTTCAAGGCCCGCCAGGGCTGAGGCCTTTTGGCTGGTTAACGCTTCATCGCGAAAAAATTGATAGCCGCGTTTCGCCGGGTGGCGTAAGCTCGCGGATGATGCGGCTGTTTCTCTTTGCTTTTCTGGGGGTGCTTGCGGGTTCGGGTCCGGTCTCCGCCGACCAGACCGACGCCCGTCTCGACGCGCTCTTTGAGCAGCTGCGCACCGGAGAGGCCTCGGACGCCGAAACCCTTGCCGCCGAGATCGACGCCATCTGGACGGAGTCGCAGAGCGACACGGTGGACGTCCTCATCGACCGCGCATTGGAGAGCCTTGAGGCCCGGCGCTTCGACCTGGCGGTCGCGCTCCTTGATCATGCGGTCGGGCTAAGCCCCAATTTCGCGCAAGGCCATGCGCTGCGCGGCGCGGCGCGAACGGCGTCCGGCGACCAGGCAGGGGCGATCGAAGATTTCAGCCGCGCCATTGAGCTTGAGCCTCGCCATTTCGAGGCGCGCATCGCGCTCGCCGAAATCATGCTGGCGGGCGGGGACGAAAACGGCGCTTATGCGATGCTGCAGAAAGCGCTTGAGTGGAACCCGCACGAACCGCATGCGCGCGAGCGCGCGCGCACCCTGCGCCAGAAGCTCGACGGGCGCGAGATTTAGCTCGGCTGAATTCCGCGCGCTTGCGCGGCCTTACGCGCCCTTCGCTTTTCGCGTTGACAGGCCGAAGGGCAAATAGAGCGGGCAGGTTCCAACAAGACTCGTCAGCAGAAAGACGACCGCGAGCACCAGGAGGGCCGTCCCAAGCGGCCCGTCAATTTTCCCGGTGAAGTAGAAATAGGCGATGCCGGCGGCGACAAGCGTGCGCAACACCCGGTCGACTGTTCCCATATTGGCTTTCATCGCTTCGCGCTCCCTTCTTTCGACGGCGTGGTCAGGCGACCTGCTCGATCACGAGGCCGATCGCCAACGCCAGTGCGATGCAGATAAGGCAAACGGCGACGAATTTCATGATCTTCATCAAAAACGCCCAAACAGCCGCGGCCCGTCGCCGCAATCAGGTCCAGCGCTTCGTCGTACGCTGCGCAAGCTCGTCCGGCGCTTCGACCTTTGCGCCTTGATAGCCGGTAAGATGATCGGCGACGAAGGGGTTTGTCTGGCGCTCGCGCCCGAAGGTCGACATCGGCCCGTGGCCCGGCACGAAGCGCATGTCGTCTCCAAGCGGCCAAAGCTTTTCCGTGATCGATCGGATCAGCGTCGCATGCTCGCCGCGCGGGAAATCGGTGCGCCCGATTGAGCCGGCGAACAAGACGTCGCCGACAAAGGCGATCCGCGCGTCGCGGTTGAAGATCACGACATGGCCCGGCGTGTGACCGGGCGTGTAAACGACCTCAAAGGTCAGGCCGTCCAGCTCCAGCGTATCGCCGTCGTTCAGCCAGCGATCCGGCGCGCAGTTCTCGCCGTCTTCGATTCCAAAGCGCAGCCAGCTTTCGCGAATCTGAGTCAGCCAGAACACTTCTTCCTTCTGCGGACCTTCGATCGGCGCGCCGGTGCGGCGCTTTATCTCCTCGGCGGCGCCGGCGTGGTCGAGGTGTCCGTGGGTCAGCCAGATCTTGACGATCTCGGCGTTCATCTCGCGCGCCGCCGCCATGATCTTGTCGGGTTCCCCGCCCGGATCGACGACGGCGGCCTTGCCGCTCGCCGCACGGATGATCGAGCAATTCTGCTGGAA
>CAZGXT010000199.1:0-5284 GCA_964529675.1 uncultured Caulobacterales bacterium | reverse complement strand
GCGTTAATCTGGGGGTGACTTCCGGGAGGCATTAGAGAAGCCGATCGGGGATCTTCCCTAAAAATGGAGAGAATTTGATGCGCAAGGCGTTTCTTCTGGCGTCGGTCGCGGTTTTCGCGGCGGCGTGCACCACCAACCCCTACACCGGCGAGAAGCGCGCGGGCCGGGTCGTAACCTCGGGCGCGGCCGGCGCTGCCGCTGGCGCTGCCGCCGGCGCCATCGGCGGGGCGATCGCCGGCAAGCCCGGCAAGGGCGCAGCCATCGGCGCGGTTGCGGGCGCCGTTATCGGCGGCGGCATTGGCGTCTATCAGGACCAACAGCAGGCGAAGCTGCGCGAGCGCCTCGTCAACGCCGGCGTCCAGGTGCAGCGCGAAGGCGACAACATCCGCCTCATCATGCCGTCCGACATCACGTTCGATACGGCGAAGGCGGACATTCAGCCCGGCTTTTATGAGACGCTCAATTCGGTCGCGATTGTCCTTAAGGAATTCAACAAGACGACCGTGACGGTCGCCGGCCACGCCGACGCGCGCGGCTCGGACAGCTACAATCTCGACCTTTCCCAGCGCAGGGCGCTCAGCGTCTCGAACTACCTCGCCGCGCAAGGCGTCAATCCGGGGCGCCTCAACGCCATCGGTTACGGCGAAACGCGCCCGATCGGCGACAATGCGACGGCGGCCGGCCAGTCGGCCAATCGCCGCGTCGAGATCCTGATCGACCCGGTCGAGAGCCAGTTCCAGAGCTGATCGATCGCCAGACTGAAGTTGCAAAGACGCCCGGCCGAGAGGCCGGGCGTTTTCGTTTCACTTTTCTTAATGTCCCTATACGGCGCGTTCCGGAACGCTCCTTGAGGCCATTAAGCCTGTTGCAAGGGGTGCGGCTTATCATCTCTCAGGCTGCGAATGAGGGTCGCGGCTTGGAAGGCCAGCTGGAACACGGGCGATGAACATCAATCAGCGCGCTTCGAAATACGGCTTCGCCGTCCACTTCGCGGCAGGCGCGACAAGCATGATCCTGCTCGCTTCGGCCGTCATTAAGGGAATGCCGCCCAATATCGAGTATGCGCTCGGCGGCGCTCTGCTCGCCGTTCTGATCCTTCACGCAAGAATGGGGTTCGCCCTGTCGCGCCTTGAATCCGAGGTCGAGATCATGGCCCGCCTTGCCGCGAGAACTTCCACGCGGGCGCCGGCGGACGGCGCGCCTAACGACGCCTTTGCGGTCGCCGCCGCCGTCAGCGCCGAGGACCGACAAGTGCTGGACCGCGTTCGCGAGGCGATTGAAGACCGCCGGATCGATCTTTACCTCCAACCCATAGTCAGCCTGCCCCAAAGAAAGCCGCGCTATTTCGAGGCCTTCTCCCGATTGCGGGAGGCGAACGGACGCGTCCTGAAGCCGGCCGACTATCTCGAGGCGGCGGAGCGCGCCAACCACATCGGCGTCATCGACAATATGATCCTGATGCGTTGCATCCAGGCGCTCCGCGTCGAGCTGCAGCGCGCGCCGCGGCTCGCCGTGTTCTGCAATCTCTCGCCCGCGACGATATACGACACGGACTTCTTCAATCAGTTGACGGATTATCTCGAAGCGAATGCGGATCTTGCATCCAACATCATTTTCGAGTTCACCTACCCCGCGATCCAGACCATGCATCCGCGCGTCACGGAGAACCTGAACGCAATCGCCGCAAAAGGCTTCGTCTTCTCAATCGATCATATTCATTCGATTGATCTCGACTGGGAAGGATTGCGCGCGCGCAACTTCGCCTTCGCCAAAGCGCCGGCGAGCCTGCTTCTCGCCGCGAGCCGCGCGGACGAGGCGGCGGCGACGCGACTGCGCGGCTTTCGCAAGCGCCTGTCGGCGGCGGGCGTCGATCTTATCGCCGAAAAAATCGAATATGAGAATCATATGCCGGAAATACTGAGCCTCGGCATTGATTACGGCCAGGGCAACCTCTTCGGCCCGGCGCGGCGCGCCGATCATTATCTCGGCGACACCGCCCCCTCCGGCGACAAGGCGGCAGCCTGACCGGCGCCCAGCGCTTGACGCACGGCGCTGCGGGGCAATAGGCGTTCGGGAATGCCCGTCCCCAGGTTTATCAACGGTCTTAACGAAATCGCCTCCGGCTATGACGCGCTTCTGTGCGACGCGTGGGGCGTTATTCATGACGGCGTGCGGCTTTTTGCCGGCGTCGCCGAGGCGCTGATCGAGTTTCGGCGCACGCGCGGGCCGGTCCTTATACTGACGAATGCCCCCCGCCCTTCCAGCGTCATTCCAGGTCAGCTTGACCGCATCGGCCTGCCGCGCGCCGCCTATGACGGGATCGTCACGTCCGGCGACGCTACCCGCGCCGCGATCGCCGCAATGCTCCCGAGGGCTGCGTTCAAGCTTGGGCCTGAAAAGGACGATGGTCTTTACGACGGTCTCGCCGTTTCTTTCGCGCCGCTGGAGGCTGCGGAATTCATCATCTGCACCGGACTTTTCGACGACCAGCGAGAGAACCCTGCGGATTATCGCGAGTTCCTGGAGCGCGCGGCCGCGCGGGCGTTGCCGATGATCTGCGCCAATCCAGACGTCGTCGTGCGCTGGGGCGGTCGACTCGTCTACTGCGCCGGGGCGCTCGCGGAGGTTTACGAAGAGATCGGCGGGACGGTGATTTACGGCGGCAAGCCGCACGCGCCGATCTACGATGTCGCGCTAGGAACGATCGACGCCAGCGCCGGGCGGGAGATCGAGCGGGGCCGCATTCTGGCGATAGGCGACGGCCTCAAGACTGACATAGCGGGAGCCAATCGGCAGGGAATTGACGCGCTTTACATCGCCGGGGAAGGCGGCGTTCATAGCGGGGCCGCCGATGACGCCGCGATCATGGCGGCGCTTAAAGAGGAGGGCGCGTTCGCCGCCTTCGCCGCCAGAGGGCTCACCTGGCGATGACGAAAACTTATGCGGCCGCGATTGGGAATTTCGACGGGGTCCACCGCGGGCACCGATTTCTCCTTGATCAAACCATCGTCTTCGCGCGCTCGATCAGCGCCGAACCGGCGGCGGTTGTCTTCGATCCGCATCCGCGTCGTTATTTCCGCCCCAATGATCCGCCTTTTCTGATCACGACGGCGACGGCGCGCAATCAGCTGCTGCGCGACGCTGGCGCCGCCGAGGTATTTTCGCTGACCTTCGACAAAGCGCTGTCCATGCTCTCGCCCGAAGCCTTTGTGCGCGACGTGCTCAAAGGAGAACTCGGCCTCGCCGGCGTCGTGACAGGAAAGGACTTCCGCTTCGGCGCCGGGCGCGCAGGCGACGCGGAAGGCCTTGCCGAGCTATGCAAGAAGAACGGAGTTCAGGCGCATATCGTGGAGCCGCTTTCCGGTCAGCAACACACCGAGAAGATCGGCTCGACGGCGATCCGCGAGGCTCTGCTTTCGGGCGCGGTCGACCGTGCGGCGGAGATGCTGGGCCGGCCGTGGCGCGTTACGGGCTGCGTCGAGCGGGGGCGCCAGATTGGGCGAACCCTCGGCTTTGCGACGGCGAACTTGACGCTCGGAGAACTCATTGAACCGCGCCGCGCAGTTTACGCGGTGCGGGCGTCGATAGACGGGCGTAGCTTTGACGGAGTGGCCAATTTCGGTCGAAAGCCTACCGTAGGCGACGTCTCGCCGCTGCTTGAAGTTCACTTGTTTGACTTCTCCGGCGACATTTACGGGCGCATGGTCGGCGTCGACTTCATCGCTTTTCTCCGTGACGAGCGAAAATTCGACAGTCTCGATGCGCTCAAAGCGCAGATCGCCGCCGACTGCATCGACGCTCGACGGGAATTGTCAGAAAATCCGGCCTGAGGCGCGCAGAAAAGCCTCATAGGCCTCGCGATCGGCGCGCGCTTTGGCGAACGCCGCTTCAAGTCTCGGCAGGGTTTGTTCGAGGCGCGCAAGGTCCCGTCGCAGCGACGCTGCTTCCTGCCTCGCGCTTTCGCGCCCTTCGTAGCTGATTGTCGGCGAGGCGGCTCGCTTTTCGATCGACTTTAGGTGAAAGGCGCTCTGGTCGAGCCCGTCGACCGCCGCCTTTAGGGCGCGATCGGCGTCCCGTTCGGCGAGGATAAGCGCGTGCAGTCTTGCGCCATCTTCAAACGCTGCAAGGAAACTTTTCTCTTCGGCCGGAGGGCAGACATTGAAATATTCCTGGCCGAGGCGACCCGCGTCAAAGCCCCCCGCAGTCGTGCAATAGGCTTTAAGGCCCTCGGATCGGCCCTCTGCGTAGGCAGCCCGATCAACGGCGTAGCCGCCGCCCGAACAATCCATCAAATGTTTTTCTGCCGATCTGGCGCTGACGCCCTTGCGCCCATCAGCGAAGCCGATGGCCGACCAATCCGCCGACTCGCAGTCGGCCCGCGTCATGCCGCCGGCGCAGCCTGACACAAGCGCAGTGAGCAGCGCGGCGATTAGTCCTCGTACCATACGCCCTCCGGGGCGGATGATCGCGTGTTTTCCAGTCTGAAGGCAAGGCGGGGCGCCCCCGGGGGGAGAAAAGGGGCGCCCCGTCCGACGCCTTAGCGCAGGGCGCAGGCGAGCGGGCCCACGCGGACATTCGTGCCGCTGCTGACTGCTGGGAACGCCGCCGGGAAGGGATTGCCCTCATCGACGCGGGTGTCGAACTCCAGATCGCCGATAATGTCTCCGCTCGCGGCGTCTCGGATGAGGCGCATGGCGCCGACGCGAACGCCCGACACTCTCACCTCCAGAAATTGGCCGGCGGCGAAGCCAAGCCCCGGGGCCGCTTCAAAGGACGCATCGAATTTCCGGCGCGCGCTGCGCTGTTCGTAGCGCGCGGAAATACTGTGATCGGTCGCGCCTTCCGCAGTGCACTGCAGTCTGAGGCGCGTCGAAGACTGGGCCGCAGCGGGCGCCGCAGCTGCGAAACCGGCGGCGATGACGAGGCCGGCGGCGATGAGCGTTTTCATGGGGGGCTCCAGAATTGGCGGCCGAACCGATTTCCGCCGCTTGCGAGAAGGAGACGGTTAAGAAGCGCCCTTTCTTCCCGCCGATCACAACTCTGTCGGAAACTTCACTGAAGCGGCGGACGCCCCATTTTCGCCACGAATTATCGCTGTCTTTTCAGTCGGGATGTGGTCGCGTGAAAGGAAATCCGTCATGTCCGCCGCCGGTCGAACCGCCAAAGGTCGCCCCGCCCGAACAGGGCTGGCGGCGCTTATTCTCGCCGCCGCCCTGTCGGTTGCGGCGACATCGACCCCCGCCGTCGCGGGCGGCGGGTACTATTATGGTCACGGCCGCCACTT
>CAZGXT010000198.1:0-5344 GCA_964529675.1 uncultured Caulobacterales bacterium | reverse complement strand
GGCTCGCCGGTCGAGACGATGACCATCGCGGCGCGCAACACGCGGTCGCCGATGATGAAGCCTGTTTGCGCCGTTTCCGCGACATGGCCGGCGGGGACGCCGGCGGCGGGCGCCTGCGCGACCGCCTGATGCAGGTTGGGGTCGAACTTCTCGCCCTTGGGGTCGATCTTCTTGACGCCATGGCGTTCGAGCGCGGCGACCAGCGACCGCTCGGTCATGCGCACGCCGGCGGCGAAGCTGGAGAGGGCTTCAGGGCTCGCCTCGGCGCCTTCGGGCGGCAGGGTCTGCAAGGCGCGGTCGAAAATGTCGGCGACATTGACGAGATCGCGCGCAAAGGAGGCGATGGCGTAGCGGCTGGCGTCCTGCTTCTCGCGGTCGGCGCGCCGGCGCGTGTTCTCAAGCTCGGCGGCGAGGCGCAGGATGCGGTCGTTGAGCGCGGCGACCTCATCCTCCAGCGCGGCGATTTTCCCGGCGCTCGCCTCGGCGGCTTCAGGCGTCGTCTGCTCTTCCGGCTGGCCGTCGTTCGGCGCGTAATCGTTATCGCTCGTCATGGGGCGTTGCAGGTCTCGTCTGGTTTCGTGGAAGGGCCGATGTACGGGCCCCGGGGGGCTATTTCAACCGCCGGGAAACGACGCCGGCCGCATAGTCGACGATCGGGATGATGCGCGCGTAATTGAGCCGGGTCGGCCCGATGACGCCGAGCACGCCGACAATATTGTTCGCCCCGTCGCGATAGGGCGCAACGACAACCGAGGAGCCCGAAAGCGAGAACAGCCGGTTCTCCGAGCCGATGAAGATCTTGACGCCCTCGGCCTCGCGCGCCGCGTTGAGGATTTCGATGACGTCGCGCTTTTTTTCGAGGTCGTCGAACAGCATCCTGACGCGCTCAAGGTCGGCGCCCGCACCCTCATCGAGCAGGCGCCCGCGCCCGCGCACGATCAGCGAGGTGCGCTCGGCGTTTGAAATCTCCGCGACGCCGTCCGCGACAAGTCGCGCCGTCAGGTCGTCGAGCGCGACCTTGTTCTCATCGATCTCCTTCAGGATCGCCTCGCGCGCCTCGCTGATCGTCCGGCCCTTGAGGCGCGCGGCGAGGTAATTGCCTGCGGACGCTACGCCCGAGACTGTGAGCCCCGGCGGCGTTTTCATCACGCGGTTTTCGACGCGCCCGTCCTCGAACACGAGAACGGCGAGCGCCTCGCCGGGATTGGTCGGGACGAATTCGATATGGCGCAGCGGCGCTTCGATCTTCGGCGCGACGACGAGGCTCGCCGCCTTGGTGAGGCCGGACAGCCTCGCCGCCGCCTGTTCCAAAACGGTTCCCGCGTTCTCCTCTTCGCCCGCGACGTCGAGCGCGCGGCGCTCGTCGTCGGAAAGATCACCGAGCTGGAGAAGACTGTCGACAAACAGGCGCAGGCCCATTTCCGTCGGCAGGCGCCCGGCCGAGATGTGCGGCGCATGGAGAAGGCCGAGGTCCGTGAGGTCCGCCATGACGTTGCGGATCGTTGCGGGCGACACGGCGATGCGCCGGTCGTGGCTCAGCGTGCGCGAGCCGACCGGTTCGCCGGTTTCAAGATAAGACTCGACGATCTGCCGGAAAATCTCGCGCGAGCGCGCATCGAGATCGGAAAGGACGCTCATGAACCTTTAAATAGGCGCAGCCGGGCCTTTCGCCAAAGGGGATCAGGGCGTCAGGATAAAGGGCTCGGCCGGGAACCGCCGGCCGCCGAGCAGCGAAGCGCGCGCGGCGGCGTCGCCAAGCAGGCCGGCAAGCTCGGCGCGCGCGGCTTCCTGCGTCAGCGTTTCGCCGTTCCGGCGTGCGCGCGTGATGACCAAGACGCGGCGTTGATAGGCCGTCGCCGCGCCGGTTTCGTCCGCGGCCCCGTTGGCGTGCTGGCCGAGGTCGACCGCGAAGACGAAGGGGTCGCCGCAATCGGGATGGCGCGCGAGCCAGCGCTTCGCGGCTTCGGCGGCGGCGAGGGCGCGCAGTCGGGAGCGTTCGGCGTTGCGATCGGCCGGGCCTTCCTCGGAAGCAGAGCCCGTCACCGCCAGCCATGCCGCGCCGCACAGAAGCGCGGCGGCGGAATCGTCCGAGAACGGCCTTTCTCGGGTCATCCAATGATGGCCCCCGCCGCGAATGAGCGGATCCTTGAAGGCCCAGTCAAACGCCGTCTCGGCGAAGGCGATGACCGGCTCTTCCTCGATCGGCGCCGGTACAGGCTCGCCGCCGTCCAGCGCGTCATCAAGATCATCCGTGGGCGTCGCTTCGGGTTCGACCGCGACGGCGACGGGGGCTTCGGGCGCCGGCGCCGGCGCGCAGCGCAGGGCGATCCAGACGAGCGCGAGCGAAAGGAGGACGAGGACAAGCGGCAGGGACTTCGGGAATCCGCGCCGGCGATAGCGCCGGTCGTCGTCATCATCGTCCTCGCGGGCGATGAAGGCGAGAAAGGCGGCGAGGACGCCGCCGGCGCCGAAGAGGACTGCGCCCGCTGCGGCGAGGAAACACAGAAGGCCCGGCGCAGGGCCGGCGAAAAGGATCTCGAAAAGGGACGCCGCCTCGCGCCCTGACGCGCGCGCGACGATCAGCGCGCCCGCGACCACCATGATCGCGGCGAGGATGGCGGCGGCAAATGCCCGGACCGGCGTCATAGCGACCCCCCGCGCAGCTCCCCGTCCCGGAACGCATGCCGGAACCTCGTCAGAGGGTAACGGCGCACGTCCGAAATGGAAAGCAGCGGGGCTGGCGCCCGCACAGGCTTATTCCGGCTTCACGAAACGCAGCGCCATGCGGTCGCTTTCGCCGATCGCGGCGTAGGGCGCGCTGTCGAAAGCCGGGTTCGGCGCCTGACCGGCGGGCGAGGTTCTGAGGTTCGGCGGCAGCGTCCACACGCCGAAGGGGTGGTCGCGATCGTCGGCCGGGTTGGCGAGGACTTCCGAGCGCGCCGCGAGCGTGAATCCGGCGCGCGTCGCGGCGTCGATGACGAAGGCCTCGGTGACATAGCCCGACGCCGCTTTCGGGTCCTGCGCAGTCCCTTCTGCGTTGCGATGCTCTTCGATGGCGAGAACGCCGCCGGGCTTCAGCACCGCGAAGGCCTGCGCCAGCACCTGGTCGAGCGTGCCGGCCGCCATCCAGTTGTGGATGTTGCGGCCGTTGAGCACGAAATCGACCGAAGCCGGCGCGCCGAGGCTCGTCGTCTTCGCGCCGAAATTCACATAAGCGACCTTGCCGTAGAGCGCTTCATCGGCGAAACGCGCTTCGAAGCGGGCGCGGCCCTCGCGCGCGCCTTGCGACAGTTCCGGATTGTCGAGATCAGCGGCCGTCGCGATATACTGGCCGTTCGTCATGCGCGCGTAAGGCGCGAGGATCTCTGTCCAGTACCCCCCGCCGGGCTGCAGTTCGAGCACGGTCATGCCGGGCTTCAATCCCCAGAAGGACAGCGCATCGGCCGGCTTGCGCCACTGATCGCGCGTGACATTCGAGGGTGTACGCCACGCGCCGCCGACGGCTTCGGCAAGCGCCAAATCGACCTTGGCAGGCTTCTCAGCCGCGGCGTCCTTCGAGGCCGTCGCCGAGGCGCAGGCGGCGAGCGACGCAAGAGCGGCGGCGGCGAGCGCCAGCGTGACAGTTTTCATGACGGGTTCCCCTGTTGAGCGGTTGACCGCGTCTCTAGAGGGCGTTCGGCGCCGGGTGAAGGCCGCGCGCGCTGACAATTTCGTCATCGCGCCGCCGCCTCGACTTTCGAAAGGGCGGGCAGTAGGGCTCACGCCGAATAGCAGGAGCCTTTGCGATGCGCCCGTCAGGCCGGACCTTCAATGAAATGCGCGCCGTCACTCTTGAGCCGGGCGTCGCCAAACACGCCGAGGGTTCCTGCCTTGTCAAATTCGGCGACACCCATGTGCTGTGCACCGCCTCCTGGGACGAGATGACGCCGCCCTGGCTGCGGGGGCAGGGCCGGGGCTGGGTGACCGCCGAATACGGCATGCTGCCGCGCTCGACCCATGAACGGATGAAGCGCGAGGCGAAAGGGGGCCAGTCGGGCCGCACGCAGGAAATCCAGCGCCTTATCGGTCGCGCCCTGCGCGCGGTGGTCGACCTCAAGGCGCTCGGCGAACGGCAGATCCTGATCGACTGCGACGTGCTGCAGGCGGACGGCGGGACCCGCACCGCCTCGGTCACGGGGGCCTGGGTGGCGCTGGCGCAGTGCTTCAAATGGGCGACGGCGAATGGCGTCCTCAAGGCGAACCCGCTGATCGATTCGGTCGCCGCCGTCTCCTGCGGGATCGTCAACGGCGCCCCGGCGCTCGACCTCGATTACGCCGAGGATTCAAACGCCGGGACTGACGCCAATTTCGTCATCACCGGCAAGGGCGGTCTCGTCGAGGTCCAGGGGACGGCCGAAGGCGCGCCCTTTTCCGACGAGCAATTCCTCGCGCTGCTAAGCCTTGCGCGCGGAGGCTGCGCGGACCTCGCCCGTCGCCAGCGCGAGACGGTCTAACGCACGCCCTGGACCGTGCGGCGGGGCTGCCGCAACGCGCTGGAAACCGGACAATTTTTCGGGGCGGCGTGCCGAACGCCGCGGGGGCGGCGGCTCCTTTCGCTTCAAAAACAACAAAAATCGGGGCGACCCCTTGCGCCCGCTGTTGAGGCGCCCCAATATATTCAAAAATGCGCATTCATGTATTTTCGCAGTAACAAGAATGTGAAGGGGTTATGCCGTTCCGCCACGTTCTTGCTCGCGAGCTCGCAGACCTTTTGAAGGTGATGGCGCATCCCGACCGGGTGCGCCTCGTCGAGGAATTGAGGTCCGGCGGTCTTGACGTGACGGCGCTGGCGGAGCGCCTCGGCATTCCCCCAACGCGCGCCTCGCAGCATCTGGCGCTTCTGAAATCCCATCGCATCGTCGCCGAACGCCGCGACGGGCGTCACCATGAATACAGTCTCGTCGACCGCACGCTCGCCGCGTGGCTGCTCGACGGCGCGCGCTTCGTGCAGGCGCGCGTCGCCGCGGAACTCGCCGACCGTCAGGCGCTCGACGCCGCAGCCAGCCACTGGCGCGATCATCAGCCTACGAACGGATCAGAGGCCTTGCCGAAACCCCCCAATGGAGAAAGCCATGGATAAGATCGCCGCCGGCGTCGCCAAGTTCCAGCAGGAAGCCTATCACGAACATCGCGCCCTTTTTGAAAAGCTCGCGGAGGGCCAGTCGCCCGAAGCGTTGTTCATCACCTGCGCGGACAGCCGCATCGACCCGAGCCTTGTGACGCAGACCTCGCCGGGCGAGCTGTTCATCCTTCGCAACGCCGGCAACATCGTGCCGCCGCACTCGCAATATACGGGCGCGATGAC
>CAZGXT010000197.1:0-5394 GCA_964529675.1 uncultured Caulobacterales bacterium | reverse complement strand
GCCCGAGGCGTTCAAGGCCCTGGCCGACAAGGCGAAAGCGGCGCTCGCCGCCTGAGGCGCCAGGCCCGGCCCTGAAACCAAGACAGCCGGGTGACGTCAGCCGATGAATTCGATTAAGCGTCATCCGGAAACGGATGACGCTTTTTTGTTGGGAGCCCGGACACGGCATGTCCGAAATCGACGCCATAGAGCGCGAGACGATCGCCAGGATCGCCGCCGCATCAGACATAGCGGCGCTCGAAGACGTGCGCGTCGCGGCGCTTGGGAAAAAAGGCGTCGTCAGTGAGCGGATGAAGACGCTCGGCGCGCTGCCGCCGGAAGAACGCAAGGCCGCCGGCGCGGCGCTCAACGTCCTCAAGGACAAGATCGCCGCCGCGCTCGAAGCGAAAAAGCAAAAGCTTGAAGACGCCGCGCTGGATGAACGTCTGCGTACGGAGAAGGTCGACGTCACGCTGCCCGTCCCGCGCGAAGCGAAGGGGCGCATTCATCCCGTCACGCAAGTGACGGAGGAGATCGTCGCGATCTTCTCCGCCATGGGTTTCGACGTCGCCGAAGGGCCCGACATCGAGGATGACTTTCACAACTTCACGGCGCTCAATTTTCCGGCGGATCACCCTGCGCGGGAAATGCACGACACCTTCTTCTTTCATCCGAAGGCGGACGGCTCGCGCATGCTGCTGCGCACGCATACTTCGCCGGTGCAGATCCGCACGATGATGACGAGAAAGCCGCCGATCCGCATCATCATTCCCGGGCGGACGTTCCGGTGCGATTCAGACCAGACGCACACGCCGATGTTCCACCAGGTCGAAGGCCTCGTCATCGACCGCGAGACCCATATGGGCCACCTCAAGGGAACCCTCGAGGCGTTCTGCAAGGCGTTCTTCGAGGTCGACGCCGTCAAGACGCGCTTCCGCCCGCACTTTTTTCCATTCACGGAGCCTTCGGCCGAAATGGACATCGGCTATGAGCGCATCGGCAACGAAATCCGCATCGGCCAGGGCGAGAAGTGGATGGAAATCCTCGGCTCCGGCATGGTGCACCCGAACGTGCTGAGGAATTGCGGCCTTGATCCGGACGACTATCAGGGCTTTGCGTTCGGCATGGGCATCGACCGGCTCGCGATGCTCAAATATGGTATTCCAGACCTCCGCGATTTCTTCGCGGCGGACGTGCGCTGGCTCGAGCATTACGGGTTCGATCCGCTCGACCAGCCGAATCTGTCTACGGCGCTTTCTCGCTAGGGGAGGGAACCATGCGCAAGCTGATGATCCTGATGCTGGCGGCCGCTTCGGTCGCCTGTGAGAAAAAAGAAGCGGCGCCGCCGGCGGCGCCCGACGTCGCCGACGCTGAAATCGCGGTCGAAGCGCCGACGATCGATCCCGCCTCCGCCGCTGCGGACACCTACGCCCGCCTCGAAGGCTCGTGGGCGGAAACCGGCCAGTGCGCCGATTACCAGGTGCGCTGGGAAATCGAGCCGCAAGCCTTTCAACTCTTCGAAATGCGTTGCGAGATCGAACAGTTTGAACCGCTCAGCGCCGGCGTCCGCACCCTCTCCCAATGCACGGTCGAGGGCGACAACGATAATGTCGCTGACGCGTTCCACTTCATCCGCGAGGCCGACGGCTCGTTGACGATCGTCAACGAAGCTAGTGAAGCGCGCACGACCGGGCTTTACCCTTGCGTCGAGAGCGAGCTCTGAGGCGATGACGCTTTGCTTGTCGGCGGCCGTGAAGGACGATCTAAGCGCCGTTGTCATGCGCGGCGTGATGATCGCGCTCGGCCGCCTAACCGTCAGTTTCTAGAGCTCGTTGATGAAATTCACCCTTTCCTGGCTGAAGGAGCATCTCGACACCGACGCGACGCTCCCCGAAATCGTCGACGCCATGGTGAAGGCGGGGCTTGAGGTCGAGCATGTCGACGACCCGGCGGAGCGTCTGAAGGCGTTCACCATCGGCGAGGTGTTGTCCGCTGAAAAACACCCCGAAGCCGACAAGCTGCGCGTCTGCAAGGTGGCGACGAAGGACGGCGTATTGCAGATCGTCTGCGGCGCGCCGAACGCGCGCGCCGGCATCAAGGTCGCCTATGCCCCCGTCGGCGCCTATGTGCCGGGCATCGACGTCACGCTGACCAAGGCGAAAATCCGCGGCGTTGAATCGCACGGCATGATGTGTTCGGCGCGCGAGCTTGAGCTTGGCGAGGACCATGACGGCATCATCGAGGCGCCGGCGGCGGCGACGGTCGGGGAGCCGGTCGCGGCAGCGCTCGGCGCGACAGACGCCGTCATCGAATTCGAGGTGACGCCCAATCGTCCGGACACGAACGGCGTCAACGGCGTTGCGCGCGACCTCGCGGCGGCGGGTCTCGGACGGTTGATCTCGCGCGCGCCCGAACCGGCGGCCGGCGCCTTTGCGTGCCCGCAAGAAATCGGTCTCCATTTTCCAGCCGGCGCCGAAAGCGCGTGCCCCGCTTTCGCCGGCCGCCTCATCCGCGGCGTGAAGAACGGGCCTTCGCCGAAATGGCTCGCCGATCGCCTTCGTGCGATCGGGCTCCGCCCCATTTCAACGCTCGTCGATGTGACGAACCTGCTGACCTATGATCGTGCGCGCCCGCTCCACGTCTACGACGCCGACAAGCTCAAGGGCGAAATCCATGCGCGCCTCGGCCGGGCGGGCGAAAGCTTCCTGGCGCTCGACGGCAAGACCTATGAAGTCGACGAGACGATGACGGTGATCGCCGACGACAATGGCGTTCTCGGCCTCGGCGGCATTATCGGCGGCGAGACGACGGGATGCACGAACGAGACGCGGAACGTCTTCATCGAGTCGGCGTATTTCGATCCGCTGCGCACTGCGAAAACGGGGCGCAAGACCGGCGTTCATTCGGATGCGCGCTACCGCTTCGAACGCGGCGTCGACCCTGCCTTCATGGTCCCGGGCCTTGAAATGGCGACACGCCTCATTCTCGACCTTTGCGGCGGGGCGGCGAGCGAGGTGCGCGTCGCCGGCGCCGCGCCGATCGCCCGCAAGACGGTCGCTTTCCCGCCATCCGAAACGAAGCGCCTGACCGGCATCGATGTCGCGCCGGAGCGCGCGGAGGAAATCTTGACGGCGCTTGGCTTCAAGGTCTCCCGCGCCGATCCCTGGCTTGTCGATGTTCCCGCCTGGCGCCCTGACATCGAGGGCAAGGCGGATCTCGCCGAAGAAATCGCCCGCATCGTCGGCTTTGATGCGCTCCCCGCTGCAACGCTGCCGGCGCGCGGGCCTGTTGAGCCGCCGAAGCTCACCATGGCGCAGGATCGCCGCCGTCTCGCCAAGCGCGCGCTCGCCGCGCGCGGCATGATGGAGGCGGTGACCTGGTCGTTCACCGACGAACGCTACGCCGCGCTTTTTTCGGACGGCCCCGATTGGCTCGCCGCCGAAGGCCTCATTCTAGCCAATCCGATTTCGTCAGACCTCGGATCAATGCGGCCGTCGATCCTGCCGAACCTTGTCGCCGCGCTCCAGAAAAACGCGGATCGCGGCCGCGACGATCTCGCTCTGTTCGAAGTCGCGCCCGTTTACGCCTCAGACCGCCCGGAAGGTCAGCAAACCGCGGCGGGCGGGGCGCGCCTTTCCAATCCGCCGCGCCACTGGGCGAAGATCGTGCGGCCCGCCGACCTTTTTACGGCGAAAGCCGATGCGATCGCGGCGCTGGAGGCCGCGGGCGCGAAGACGGAGCAGATGCAAACGACGGCGGATGCGCCCGCGTGGTATCATCCGGGCAGGTCAGGCGTGCTCAGACTGGGGCCGAAGCTTGCGCTCGCCCATTTCGGCGAACTTCATCCGCGCGTCTTGAAGGCGATGGATGTCGACGGCCCGGTCTATGCGTTCGAGGCGTTCATCGACCGCATCCCGGCGGCGAAACCGCGCGTGACGAAAACGAAGCCTGCTCTCGACGCGGCGGAGCTGCTGCCGGTGCGGCGCGATTTCGCCTTCGTCGTCGATCGCGCGCTTCCCGCCGACCAGCTCCTCAAAGCGGTCAGGGGCGCGGAGAAAAAACTCATCGCCGATGTCGCCCTGTTCGACGTCTATGAAGGCAAAGGCGTGCCGGACGGCAAGAAATCGCTCGCCGTCGAAGTGACTCTGCAGCCGCGGGAGAAAACCCTGACCGACGAGGAAATCGACGCGGTCGGCAGGGCGATCATCGCGGCCGCGGAGAAGGCGACGGGCGCCGTGCTGCGGGCCTGAGCAGCCCGTCACGCGCCACGCCCCCGCCTTCGCTTGCGAAGGCGCCGCCAAGCCGCTAGGAAGCCGCCTTCCCGCAAACGGGATCGCCGCTTTAGCTCAGCTGGTAGAGCACATCATTCGTAATGATGGGGTCGCGTGTTCAAGTCACGCAAGCGGCACCAGTCCACCGTCCAGCAAAATCCAGCAACGTCCGAAAGCGCAATTAGATCAGCTAGCGCGCGTTGGGGTCGAATTGAATCGTAGGGGATTCCCGAGGGGGGGGGCGAACTCTGATTCATGCTGATGGCCGGGAGGAGGCCGGCAGGCATGGCGCATGGCGAGGCACTTCGCACACGGGTCATAAAGGCGGTTGTCGAGGACGGGTTCTCGCGGAATGAGGCGGCGCGGATCTTCCGGGTGGGGATTGCGAGCGCGATCCGCTGGGTGGATGTTTTTGAGAAGTCGCAACGGACCGCGGCGCTTCCGACTGGCGGGGACCGGCGCTCGGTTCTGAATCCGCACCGCGATTGGCTTCTGGCGCTTCGGCGCACGGAGAACGATCTGATGCTCGACGCGATCGCCGCGCGTCTTCTTCAGGCGCATGGCGTGAAAGCCGACAAGTCGATGCTGTCGCGGTTCTTCGCCGCCGAGGGGATCAGCTTCAAAAAAAACCGTTCACGCCAGCGAACAGGCGCGCGCCGACGTCGTTCTGCGACGTGAGGCGTGGCGACGCGATCAGGCCCGTCTCGCCGGCCGGTTGATCTTCCTCGACGAGACGTGGACGTCGACGGCGATGACGCGTCGCTACGCATGGGCCGACATCGGCGCGCGCGCCCTCGGCCATGCGCCGAACGGGCATTGGAAAACCACGACCTTCCTTGCAGGCCTCACGACCGAAGGCGTCATCGCGCCGTTCGTCCTCGACGGGCCGATCAACGGCGAATGCTTCCTCGCCTATGTCGAGCAAATCCTCGCCCCGGAATTGCGCAAGGGCGACATCGTCATCCTCGACAATTTATCGAGCCACAAGGGCGACGCAGCGGCCCGCCTCGTCGCTGAAAAAGGCGCACGCCTCCTGTTCCTTACGCCCTACAGCCCCGATATCAATCCGATCGAGATGATGTTCGCAAAAATAAAAGAAATCCTGCGCCAGGCGGAAAGGAGAACCATCGACGCATTATGGAAC
>CAZGXT010000196.1:0-5468 GCA_964529675.1 uncultured Caulobacterales bacterium | reverse complement strand
CGTCCTTGATCATGTTGACGGTGAGACCGGCGGACTGGAGGGCGCGCAGCGCGCTTTCGCGCCCCGAACCCGGGCCCATCACTTCGACGTTGACGGTCTTGAGGCCGTGCTCCATCGCCTTCTTGGCGGCGTCCTCAGCCGCGAGCTGGGCGGCGTAAGGCGTCGACTTGCGCGAGCCCTTGAACCCCATCGTGCCGGCGGAGGACCACGACACCGTGTTGCCCTGCTCGTCCGAGATCGTCACCATCGTGTTGTTGAACGAGGCGTTCACATGCACGACGCCTGAGGTGATGTTCTTGCGCTCGCGGCGGCGAACACGCTGGGCGCCGGCGCCCTTTTCTGCAGCGGCAGGAGACTTTGCCATTTAGGTGTTTTCCTTACTTCTTCGCGGTCGCTTGTTTCTTGCCGGCGATCGCCTTCGCCGGGCCTTTGCGGGTGCGCGCGTTGGTGTGCGTGCGCTGGCCGCGGACGGGCAGGCTCTTGCGGTGACGAAGGCCGCGATAGCAGCCGAGATCCATGAGGCGCTTGATGTTGACGGCGACTTCGCGGCGAAGGTCGCCCTCGACCGTGTAGCCGGCGTCGATCGCTTCACGGATCTGCAGGATTTCAGCGTCAGACAGCTGGTTTACGCGCCGCTCGGCCGGAATGCCGACCTTGTCGCAGATTTCCTTCGCCTTCGCCGGTCCGATGCCGTGAATATAGCGCAGCGCGATAAGGACGCGCTTGTTCGCCGGAATGTTGACGCCAGCAATACGGGCCATGGGGCCACCCTCTTTTCTTTCAGTTCCGCACGAGAGGCGATGAGCCGTCGGCGGCCGCGTCACGCGGACCAAACCCAAAACACAAGGCCCGCGCGCCCTTCCCGACGAGCCGGAAAGGCCGAACGAGCCGATCGCCTGTTTGGCGGAGGCCGGTAGCTATACCTGCGCGGCCCCTGCCGTCAACTCGCTTTCTGGGCGAATTTACCGCTTTTCGGCGGCAAATTCGTCCAGAATGGCGTCGATAGCGGCGGCGACCTCCGCAACCGAGCCCATTCCATCAACCTTCCTCAGCTTGCCCTGCTCCAGGTAGAAAGGGATCAGCGGCGCAGTCTCCTGGCGGTAGACCGCCTGGCGCTTGCGGAAAGTCTCCTCGTTGTCGTCCGGGCGGACCGGTTTTCCGGCCGCAACCGTGTCGGCGACGCGCTTTTTCAGCCGGTTCACCAGTTCGTCGTCATCGACCACCAGCTCGATGACGACGTCGAGCGCCCGCTTCTGCTTCTTGAGCACGCGATCGATCATCTTAGCCTGCCCGACGGTGCGGACCGCGCCGTCGAGGATGAAGCCCCGCTGGCAGTCAGGTTCTTTGATCCGGGCCGTCAGCAATTGCTCGATGATGTCATCCGAGACGAGGTTGCCCCCGTCCATGATCGCCTTGACCTTCCTGCCGAGCGACGATCCTGAGTCGCGCTCCGCCCTCAGCATGTCGCCGGTCGAAAGCTGCGGGATTCCCCGGCGCTCAACGACGCGCTGCGCCTGCGTCCCCTTGCCGGCCCCCGGCGGTCCGAGCAGGATCAGGATCATTTCTTGCCGCCCCGCAGCTTCGATTTCTTGATGAGGCTCTCATATTGCTGGGCGAGCAGGTGGCCCTGGATCTGGCCGACCGTATCGAGCGTCACCGACACGACGATCAGCAGCGACGTCCCGCCGAGATAAACCGGGATCGACGGATAGGCCGCGCGCAGGAATTCGGGCAACAGGCAGACCGCCGTCAGATACAGCGCCCCGATGACGGTCAGCCGGGTCAGCACATAGTCGAGATACTCCGCCGTCCGCGCGCCCGGGCGATAGCCCTGGATGAAGCCGCCATATTTCTTAAGGTTGTCGGCGACATCCGTCGTATTGAAAACGACCGAGGTGTAAACGAACGCAAAGGCGATGATGCCGATGCCGTAAAGGGCGATGTAGAGCGGCCGCCCCGGCCCGAAGAGGATCTGCAGATTCTGCAGCCATTCGGGCGCATCAGGACCGACTGCGCCCGCGGCGGTCGCCGGCAACAGAAGCAGCGACGACGCGAAAATCGGCGGGATGACGCCCGACGTATTGAGCTTCAGCGGCAGGTGCGACTTCTCGCCTTGCGTCATCCGCATGCCGACCTGACGGCGCGGATATTGAACGACCACGCGGCGCTGCGAGCGTTCCATGAAGACGACGAAGGTGATGAGCGCCATCGCGCCGATGGCGACGAGGAAAACGATGGAGATCGGAAGCGACTGCGCCCCCGCCGTGCCGCGGCCGAGCGCAAGAAGGCCGGCGGCCGCGCGCGGCAGTTCCGCGACGATGCCGGCGAAAATGATGAGCGATATTCCGTTGCCGATGCCGCGCGACGTGATCTGCTCGCCGAGCCACATCAGGAACATGACGCCGCCGACGAGCGTGACGACGGCGGTCAGCAGGAAGACCGGACCGGGGTCGTCGACGATCGGCGTTCCGCCGCCAGCGCCCGACTGCAGGCTGACGGCGATGAAGTAGCCCTGGACGGTCGCCAGGAAGACCGTCAGATAGCGCGTGTACTGATTGATCTGGCGCCGCCCCTGCTCGCCCTCTTTCTTGAGCGCTTCGAGCGAAGGGATCACCGACGTCATCAGCTGAAGGATGATCGACGCCGAAATGTACGGCATGATGTTGAGCGCGAAAATCGCCATGCGCTCGACCGCGCCGCCCGCAAAGATATTGAGCGTTCCGAGGAGGCCGCCGGTCTGAGACTGGAACTGCGCGGCGAAGGCGTCGGGATTGATGCCCGGCAGCGGGATATAGGTGCCGAGGCGGTAGACGATCAGCGCGCCGAGCGTGAACAGCAGCCGCTTCTTCAACTCCTCGGCTTTCGCGATCGAGGAGAGATTGATGTTCTGGGCGAACTGTTCGGCGGCCGAAGTCATACCGGTCTATGCATCCCGATCGCGCGCCGGCGCTCTTCGCCCGGCATGATGAAGGAAAAAAGGGGCAGGCCGCAAAAGCGTCTCCGCAAAGAACGCCGTCCGGAGACCGGCTGCGGCTTTCGCGATATGGAGACGCGAGCCCGCCGGCGCAACCTCACCCGCTTTCTCTCCTATTTGCCCTTTTTCGCGGCTTTGTCGGCCTTCGCCGGCTTTTCTTCCCGGGGCTCGGTCATGGTGACGCTGCCGCCGGCCTTTTCGACGGCCGCGCGCGCGCCCGCCGAAGCGTAGGCGACCTCGATCGCGAGCTTCGACGTCAAGTCGCCGACGCCGAGCAGGCGCACGCCGTCGAGCGCGCGGCGCAGAACGCCTGCCCCGATCAGCGCCGCCGCATCAATCTTCTGGCCGGCGTCGAGCGCACCCGCATCGATCGCCGCCTGGATGCGGCCGACATTGACCTCGGCGTATTTCGCCTGGTTCGGCTTGTTGAAGCCGCGCTTCGGCATGCGCATGTAGAGCGGCATCTGGCCGCCTTCGAACTGGCGGATGCCTTTGACGCCGGAACGGGCCTTCTGGCCCTTGACGCCGCGTCCGCCGGTCTTGCCCTTGCCCGAACCGATGCCGCGGCCGATGCGCATGCGCTCCTTGCGGGCGCCGGGGTTATCCTGGAGGTCGTTGAGCTTCATGGTGTCTCCTTGGACTTGCGACGCGAGGGACCATCCGCTCGCGCCTCGCCCTTGTTCGGCCGGTTAGTCGACCACTTTCACGAGATGCGGGATCTTGTTGATCATGCCGCGCACGGCGGGCGTGTCTTCAAGCTCGCGCTCGCGCCCGATCTTGCCGAGCCCGAGCCCGACGAGCGTCGCACGCTGGTCCTGCGGCCGGCGCGCGGGGCTGCCGGTCTGGCGGACCTTGATCGTCTTCTTTGCTTTCGGCGCCATCGTCAGATCCTTGAATTGTTAAGCGGCGTCGGCGCCCGAAGCCTCGCCGCCGCCGGTGCGGCCCGCGAGAATTTCGGAAACCTTTTTGCCGCGCTTGGCCGCGATCGTGCGCGGGCTCGACTGCGCCTGGAGCGCGTCGATGGTGGCGCGAACCATGTTGTAGGGGTTCGATGAGCCCATTGACTTTGCTACGACGTCCTGAACGCCCAGCGTCTCAAAGACGGCGCGCATCGGGCCGCCGGCGATGATGCCGGTTCCCGGCGGCGCGGCGCGGAGCACGACCTTGCCTGCGCCCCAGCGGCCGGAAGCGTCGTGATGGAGCGTGCGCCCTTCGCGGAGCGGGATACGGACGAGGCTGCGCTTGGCTTCCTGCGACGCCTTGCGGATCGCTTCCGGCACTTCGCGCGCCTTGCCCTTGCCGTAGCCGACGCGGCCTTTCTGGTCGCCGACGACGACGAGCGCGGCGAAACCAAAGTTCTTGCCGCCCTTCACGACCTTGGCGACGCGGTTGATGGCGACGAGCTTGTCGACGAATTCGTCGCGCTCTTCGCGGTCCTGGCCGCCCCGACCGCGGCCGCGGCCCCGGTCGCCGCGATCCCCGCGCTCACGGCGCGAGCCGCGTTCCGGACGATCGCCGCTTT
The DNA here is from genome assembly GCA_964529675.1 of uncultured Caulobacterales bacterium. GTDB lineage: Bacteria > Pseudomonadota > Alphaproteobacteria > Caulobacterales > Parvularculaceae > Amphiplicatus. The sequence goes on along the minus strand of CAZGXT010000196.1, from coordinate 972 downwards.
CCTGACTGTCTTCGCGCGCCATTCAGTTCTCCATCAATCCTTAAAAATTGAGCCCGCCTTCGCGGGCGGCGTCGGCGAGCGCCTTGATGCGCCCGTGAAAAATGTAACCGCCGCGGTCAAAGACGACGTCCTTGACGCCGGCCTTGATCGCCCGCTCGGCGAGCGCCTTGCCGACCTTCGCCGCCGCTTCCTTGTCCGCGCCCTTGCCGATGTCGGCCTTCAGCGCCGTGTCGAGCGAGGACGCCGACGCGAGCGTCTTGCCGGCGGCGTCGTCGATGATCTGCGCCGAGATATTCTTCGAGGAACGGAAAACGGAAAGGCGCGGACGCCCGCCCGACACCGCCTTCAGCTTGAAGCGGGCGCGCCCGGCGCGCTTCGATTTCTGGTCTCTCTTCGTGGCCATGGCCGTATCCTCGGGTTGCGCGATCGGCGCGCGTTACTTCTTCTTGCCTTCCTTGCGGAAGATGAACTCGCCCTCGTAGCGGACGCCCTTGCCCTGATAGGGCTCAGGGGGACGCAAGGACCGGATCTTCGCGGCCGTCTCGCCCACGAGTTGCTTGTTGATGCCGGAGATGACGATTTCCGTCTGCTTCGGCGTTTCGATCTTGATGCCCGGCGGCGGCGGGAAGTCGATCTCGTGGCTGTAGCCGAGCGCGAGGTTGAGGTTCGTCCCCTTCATCGCCGCGCGGTAGCCGACGCCGACCAGTTCCAGCTTCTTCGAATAGGCGGCGGTGACGCCCGTCATCAGGTTGGCGATCATCGTGCGGCTCATGCCCCACTGCGACTTCGCCTCCTTCGATTTGTCGACCGGCGTCACGACGACTTCGCCGTTTTCGAGCGCGACCTTGCACAGATCATTGACGACGAAGTTGAGTTCGCCCTTCGGTCCCTTGGCGGTGACCGTCTGGCCGGAGACTGAGACGGTGACGCCCTTGGGCGCCGCCACCGGTTTCTTGCCGATACGAGACATGG
>CAZGXT010000195.1:0-5485 GCA_964529675.1 uncultured Caulobacterales bacterium | reverse complement strand
ACCTTTGAAATGGACCGTATTCAGCACCTCAACAAGAAAGACCGGGAACGTTTCGCGCCCGCCTGACGTGCCGGCGGCCAGAGGCGTCGCCGACGCTCTTGGCCGAATTCTGCCGTCAGCGGCGGACTTGTCTTGCTTTCGCACAGCTAACGCTGGCTTATCGCTTGCATCTGAGCTTAACTGGGCCTGTCCGCCTTGGGGGAGTTCATTCAGGATTTATGTCTGCGTTGAAAGTTCTGATTACGGGCGGGGCCGGGTTCATCGGTTCCCATTTGACCGACCGGTTGCTGGCGCAAGGTCATGAAGTGACCGTGCTCGACAATTTCGTCACCGGCTCCCGAAACAATCTTGCAGCAGCGCTCGGGTCCGGGCGGTTCCGCCTCGTGGAGGGCGACGTTCAGGACGGACTGCCGGAAGGCGACTTCGACCGCATCTACAATCTCGCCTGCCCGGCGTCGCCGCTGCAGTATCAAAAAGATCCGGTCGCAACGATGCGTACGAACGTTCTCGGCGCGCTGAATGTGCTCGACTATGCGCGCCGCCGCGGCGCTCGCGTTTTGCAAGCCTCGACCAGCGAGGTCTACGGCGATCCTGATGTAAGCCCGCAATCGGAAGAGTATCTCGGGCTCGTCAACTGCGCCGGACGGCGGGCCTGCTACGATGAAGGAAAGCGCGCAGCGGAAACGCTGTTCTACGATTATCATCGCCAATACGGGATCGAAATTCGCGTCGCGCGCATCTTCAACACTTATGGTCCGCGGATGGCGCCGGATGACGGCCGGGTCATTCCGAATTTCATCACCCAGGCGCTGCTCGAAACGCCGCTGACGATCTACGGCGAAGGGGGACAGACCCGTTCGTTCTGTTACATCGACGACATGGTCGACGCGCTGATCCGATTGATGGAAGCGGGGGGCGAGCGTGTCGGCCCTGTCAATCTCGGCAATCCGGCTGAGTTCACGATCGCTCTTCTCGCCGCGATGGTGCTCGAAATGACGGGATCGCAAGCGCCGGTCTCGATGTTGCCGCTGCCCGAAGACGATCCGAAAATCAGGCAGCCTAGCATCGACAAGGCGCAGAGCCTGCTCGCTTGGACGCCGAAAATCCCGCTACGGGAGGGGTTGGCGAAGACGATCGCCTGGTATCGGTCGATCTTCGCGTATAGCGATGAGGCGCCTTCGCCGGCGGCGCCCGTCCGCGAGGAAGGCTTGAATCCGTTCGCGAAATCCGCGCGCCCCGCGCCGCCGTCATCCGTCGAAAGAGGCGGCCCAGGTTCGACCGCGATCATCGGCGCGGGTCCCGCAGGGCTGACCGCGGCCTATGTGCTCCAGAAGGAGAGCGCCCGGCACAGGCCAATCGTGCTCGAGGCTTCGGACCTCGTCGGCGGCATCGCGCGGACCGAGAGCTATAAGGGGTATCGCTTCGACATCGGCGGCCACCGCTTCTTCACCAAGGTCGGCGAAGTCGAAGCGCTCTGGCGCGAAGTGGGCGGGGAGGATTTCATCACGCGTCCGCGCCAGAGCCGGATCTATTATCGCGAAAAGTACTATTCCTATCCGCTGAAAATCTTCAATGCGCTCGGCAATATGGGCCCGATCGAGGCCAGCTTCATCATGCTGAGCTATATGAAATGGCGTCTTTTGCCGCATCGTGAAGAAGAAAATCTCGAGCAGTGGGTCACCAATCGCTTCGGCGCTCGGCTCTACCAGCATTTTTTCAAGACCTATACGGAGAAAGTCTGGGGGATCTCCTGCACGGAAATCCGCGCTGACTGGGCTGCGCAACGGATTAAGAACCTTTCGCTCACCAAGGCGGTCTGGAACGCGCTGACCGGCGCTAACGACACGGCGAGTCTGATTGAGGAATTTCAGTACCCCCGTCTCGGTCCAGGCATGATGTGGGAGAAGTTCCGCGACCGCGTCCGCGAGCGCGGCGGCGACGTGCGGATGAACAGCGCCGTGTCGAAAGTTCATCTCAGCGGCGACAGAGTGCGCGCGATCGACGTCGTCGAGCGCAACGGCGAAACCTCGAAGATCTATACGCTTGAAGCGGAGCACTTCATTTCGTCGATGCCGCTCGCCGCCCTCATCAGCGCGATGGAGCCCGCCCCGCCGACGCCGGTGATCCGCGCCGCCAAGAAACTCAAATATCGCGACTTTCTCATCGTCACGCTGATCCTCAACCGCGCCGACCCTTTCCCAGACAACTGGATCTACATCCACAGTCCCAGCGTCAAAGTCGGACGGATCCAGAATTTCCGGGCCTGGTCCGAAGAGATGGTGCCAGAGCCCGGCAAGTCCAGCATCGGCATGGAGTACTTTTGCAACATCGGCGACAGTTTATGGGAGATGTCGGACGCCGAGCTCATCAAGCTCGCGACGCGCGAACTCGCCGCGCTCGGCCTTGCGCGCGAAGACATGGTCGTCGACGGCGCGATTATTCGCCAGCCAAAAGCCTATCCCGTCTATGACGGCGAATACCGGGAGGCGCTTGACGTCATCTCGGAATGGCTGAAAACTTTGAAGAACTTCCAGACCGTCGGGCGCAACGGCATGCACCGCTACAACAATCAGGATCACTCCATGCTGACGGCCCTGTTGGCGGCTCGCAATATTCTCGGCGAAGAGCACGACCTCTGGAACGTCAATGTCGAGCGTTCCTATCATGAGGAATTCACGACCGCGGAAAAGGCGAAGGTCGCGGCGTGAACCCCTCGCGGCCGCCTGATGTTCAGCCGCAACCGTCGCGGCTGGCCGTCATCACGCCTGCGCTTAATGCCGCCGGAGAGATTCGCGCGGTTCTGAGCGCGATCTTTCAGTCGGACCGGAAACCAGATCAGGTTCTTGTCTATGACGACGGCTCGACGGACGGCACTGGCGACATTGCAGCCTCGCTCGGCGCCGCAGTCCTGCGCAATGACGGCGCGCCGCGCGGTCCGGGGGCCGGCCGGAACGCATGCGCTCAAAAGGCCGAGGCGGATATCCTCGTTTTCATCGATGCAGATGTCGTTGTCGACACCGCAGCGATCGGGCGCCTTGAGGCGGCTATCGCCCGATCCGACCGCATCGTCGCTGCGTTCGGATCTTACGATGATGACCCGCCGAGCCGCTCGCTGGTCGCACGCTACGCCAATCTCCGGCATCATTTTATTCATCAACAGAGCGGACCTGAGGTGACGACGTTCTGGGCGGGGCTAGGCGCGGTCCGTCGCCCTGATTTCTTGGCCGCCGGCGGCTATGATGAGACCTTATTTTCGCAGCCCAGCATTGAAGACATCGAACTTGGCGCAAGGCTGACCGCGACGGGGGCGCGTGTGGCGGTCGTTCCCGACGCGCAAGGCGCGCATTTGAAGGATTGGCGCCTTCTTCAGCTTTGGCGAACGGACATTGTTCAACGCGCCATTCCGTGGGCGAAGTTGTTGACATCGCAGAGCGTCCTCAACGCTGAACTGAATACGTCGACAGCCGAACGCTGGCGCGCGCTCGCCGCCTGGCTCGTTCTGGCGGCCTTCGCCGGCGCGCTGTTGGAACCGCGCTTGATTGCGCTCGCGGCGGCGGCGGTCACGCTTTACGCCGTGCTGAACTGCGCCTTTTTCGCCGTGCTGATGCGGCGCGGGGGCGCAGCGCTGGCGGCGGCGGGGGCCGGGCTTCACTGGCTCTATCATCTTTATGCGAGCGCGATCCTCGCCTTTTACATGGCGCGCGCGATGCTGGCGCCGTCGGCCAGGCGTCGTCCGGCGCCAGAGGCAAGGTGATGTCGGTGCAGGCGCGTGCGCAGGCGATAGCTGCCGCAACCGCGCGACTGCGAGGCGGGCCGCTCGCAGGTCCGCTTCTCTTCTATACGGCGCTGACCTTGGTTATCGCCCTCACGACCTGGGACGGACTCGGCCCGCGCGACGCAGAACGCTATATCGATGCGTCGCTGCGCTGGATCGAGGAAGGGCCGCATCTCGGCGAGACCCATTGGTCGCTGCGCTTCCCGTTGGTGGCGCCGATGACCGCCGCCTTCGCCGCCGCGGGTGTCAGTCCGCTGGCGGCCGCGGCGCCGAATATCGCCTTCAGCCTACTTACGGTCATTGTCACCTTCCTTTTCGCTCGTCGTCATTTTGACGCCGTGACAGCCCATGCGCTGACCATCCTGGTCGCCACATCGGGTTACATCGTCATGCAGGCCGCGGAAATCAGGGTTTACGGGCCGGAACTCTTCTTCGCAGCGCTGGCGCTCTGGTTGGCGCTCGCCGCCGTGCAGGCGCCCCAAAAGGCCATTCGCTTTTGGACGTTCGCCGGCCTTGCCTCGGGCGGCGCGTGGCTCTGCCGCGAATCCACGCTGGTCCTGCCGGCGGTTCTGGGGCTGCTCGCGCTCGTCAGGAGCGGCGGATCGGTGAAACCGGCGATCGCCGTGAGCGCGGGGTTTGTCGGCGTCGTCGCTGTCGAAACGGCGGCTTACGCCGTCGCTGCGGGAGACCCGTTTTACCGCTACAAGATCGACCTTGGTCATGGTCGCGGACAGGCAGGAACGCAGCCCGGCCTCCCCGCCGGCGACCAGCCGATCGCCGAATTTATCTGGACGCCGTTCAGTGAGCTCTTCACCTATCCGACCGTGACGCCGTTCGTTGTCGCGGCGTTGATGGCCGGGGCCTTCCTGCTGACGCGGCGTCGCGCCCTTCTGCAAAACGCCGCCCTTGCCCTTTCGGTTTTCACCGGGGCGGCCTTGTTTTCTTTTGTCCTCAGCGCCTATGCGCTCAGTCTTGAAGATCCGGATTACCATCCGCTGCTCGTTTATGCCGCGCTAATGGCGTGCGCGACGGCGCTCGGCGCTCTCGTCACGGGCGGCCGCAAGTTTATCGCTGCGATTGCGCTCGCGGGATTGACAGTGACGAGTTTTGCGGCGGCGGATTTCCGCGACTATGATGAGTACAGCGAGGCTGAACTGCTCGCAAAGGAAGCGCTAGCCCGAGACGAACCGATCTACAGCGACAAATTGACGATCATGCGCGCACAGCGCCTCGCAAGGCTTATGGGAGCGACGAGAGTCGAGGCGGAGCATCTGTTGATCGCCTCGGCGCCGCCGCGCGGCGCGCTCGTCTTCCAGGCGACCCCCGCTGGCCGAACGCCGCTGATCGACGTCGCTCCGGATTGGCGGGAGATCGGCCGGTTCAGCCCACGTCCGCGGTCATGGACGCGGACGTTGATCAAGTCGGCGGCCATGCAATGGGAGACGCCGCTGCCCGCCTCGCTGGCGGGCATTGTGAGCGACCCGCCGCAGACCGTTCTCTACCGAACGCCCGATTGACCAACGGTTCGCCCCATCGAAAACAAGAAGCCCGCAGCGCGCGGGGTGACCTGCCTCCTTTTCGTCCACACAGGCGTTTCCCTGAGATTCTGACGGAGGGGACGAAGGGCGGCGGCACGGGGGGCGCGCCGCCGCCCCGGGAAAGCGTGAGCGAACCACCCGGTCGTACGACCCAAACCACCTAGAATGCGCG
>CAZGXT010000194.1:0-5518 GCA_964529675.1 uncultured Caulobacterales bacterium | reverse complement strand
GGCGACGCGGATGAAATAATCGAACTTGCCGGTGACGAGATAGCATTCCATCACCTCGGGGCGTTTCTTGATCGCGGCTTCAAACTCGCGAAGCGTCGCGTCGTCTTCGCGCTCCAGCTTCACAAGGATGATGACCGTGACGTTGACGCCGAGAAGCTCGCGGTTGATCTCAGCGTGATAGCCTTTGATGATGCCGTCGCTTTCAAGCCGCCGCAGCCGCCTGAGGCAGGGCGTCGGCGAAAGTCCGACTTTCTCGGCTAGGTCGGCGTTCGTCATCCGCGCGTCCTCCTGCAGATGGCGCAGGATCTTGTAGTCGATCTGGTCGAGTTTCATGGCAGGGCGTTTCCGTGGGGCTTCGTGAAAATTCCGGGCTTGCGCCAGATTGCGCCCCCTATTTAGCACGATATGCTAAGTGTCAAGCGGAATCGCCTCTCCTTTGGCCGGAAGCGTCGTTCGTCCCGCCCTAGAATCCGACACGTTCTCGGGAGGAACGCATGAAGACGCGCCTGATCCCCGTCGAGGGGTGGTTGAAGGTCGTGCATTTCGAAGAGCCGGACACCGGCCTCAACGCGCTGATCGCGGTGCATGATGCGACGCTTGGGCCGGCCTGCGGCGGTTGCCGTATTCGCCCATATGAGAATTTCGAGGCGGCGCTTGACGACGTGACGCGCCTCTCGCGCGGCATGACGTTCAAGAACGCGCTCGGCGGCATTCCCTTCGGCGGCGGGAAGGCGGTCATCATCGCCGATCCGAGGACGGACAAGACCGAGGCGATGTTGCGCGCTTTCGGCCGCGCGGTGGAGAGCCTTGAGGGGCTTTATTACACCGCGGAGGATTCGGGCGTCAGCGAACATGATCTTGATATCGTCCGCACCGAAACGACATTCGTCGCCGGGCTTCCGAGCGACGGCAGAGGCGGCAATCCCTCGCCCTTCACGGCGCGCGGCGTCTTTCGCGGTGTAGAGGCCGCTGTGCGTTTCAAGCTTGGCCGCAGGGATTTAGAGGGCGTCCGCGTCGCGATCCTCGGCGTCGGTGCGGTCGGCATGACGCTGTGCGAGTTGCTGAACGAGGCGGGCGCGACGCTTGTCGTCGCCGATGTGAACGGGGCGGCGGTGCGCGAAGCGGTCGAGCGCTTCGGCGCGACGGCGGTTTCTCCGGCTGATTGCGTCGCGGCAGATGTCGATGTTTTCGCCCCATGTGCGCTCGGCGGCGCCATCAACGAACGGACGATCGGTCTCCTCAAGGCGCCGATCGTCGCCGGCGCCGCGAACAACCAGCTCAGCGTCCCCGAAATGAACGCGGCGCTGATGGCGAGGGGCGTTCTCTACGCCCCTGACTACGTCATCAACGCCGCCGGGGTCATTTCCGTAGGGCTCGAAATCCTCGGGACCTGGAACGCCGAAGAGCTCGGGCGCCGGATCGACCGGATCGGCGACACGCTGACCGCGATTTTCGAACGCAGCGCGCGCGAGCAGCGCCCGACCGGCGAGATCGCGGACGCGATGGCGATGGACGTCATCGCGAAGGCGAAGCGGGCGGCATAGGCGGGTCCTCTCGCCCGCCGCCGGCGCCAGGGTGAGAATAGTCTCTCGACCTCGCGCGCGGTCGGCGCTCTACTTCCCGCATCGGGAGGAGCTAACCCCATGTCAGACGTCACCGACCGCATCCCGCGGGATAAGGAAAACGACTATTCGAGGGACGCCGCCGCCGCGCGCCGGCGTTTCGCCGAGGAAAAGACCGGCGGCTCGCTGGCGCATGTCGGCGCCTATTCCTTCGATCCCGCCGTCCTGCCCGGCAATATCGAGAACTTCATCGGCGCCGCGCAGGTGCCGATCGGCCTTGCTGGGCCGCTCCTTATCGACGGCGAACATGCGAAGGGGGCCTTCTATGTGCCCCTGGCGACGACGGAGGGAACGCTCGTCGCCAGCTATAATCGCGGCATGCGGCTCTTGCGCGAGGCGGGCGGGGTGAAAACGACGGTCGTCGAGCGCTACATGCAGCGCGCGCCGGTGTTTCACTTCAAGGATGCGCGTGCGGCGCGCGATTTCGGCGCCTGGGTGGACGCAAACATAGAGGCGATCCGCGCTGCGGCCGAGGCGACGACGAGCATCGGCAAGCTTTCCCATGTACAGCAATGGTCGGTCGGGCCGATGCGGTATCTGCGTTTCAATTACGCGACCGGCGACGCCGCTGGGCAGAACATGTCGGGCAAGGCTACCCTGGCGGCGTGCGAGTGGATCGCCGCGCATCACCCGGGCGGCGCGCGCTTCACGCTTTCCGGCGCGATCGACACCGACAAGAAGCACAGCCACATGAACATGCTGCATTCGCGCGGCGCGCGGGTCATCGCCGAGGCGGTCATCCCTGACGCGAACATCCGCGCGCTGATGGGAACGGACGCAGCGACGCTTTTCCGCGCGCGCCTCGTCTCGAACGCCGGGGGCATGCTTGCCGGCACCGTCAACAACGGCATGCATTCGGCGAACGGGCTGACGGCGCTGTTCATTGCGACCGGACAGGATGTCGCCAACATCGCGGAAAGCCATGCGGCGATCACTTTCGTCGAGATCCTGCCGAACGGGGATTACTATTGGTCGCTGACCATTCCCTCGCTCATCGTCGCGACCTTCGGCGGCGGCACCGGCCTGCCGACGCAGCGCGAATGCCTCGCCTTGCTCGGCTGCGCGGGCAGGGGAATGGCGCTGAAATTTGCAGAGATTTGCGCCGGCGCAGCGCTCGCCGGCGAATTGTCGCTCGCTTCTGCGATCGTTGCGGGCGACTGGGTCGAGAGTCACGACAAATACGGTCGCAACAGGAAATAGCGCGTCGCGCGGCTCACGCCGCCCGATGGGAACGCCGGGCGAAGGCGACGAGCGACATGTAACCGAAGCTGAAGGCGGTCGTGAAAACAAGATTGATGAAGAAGGCCGGCGTCGCTGCGAGGTGCAGCACATCCATCAGGACGAAATAACCTGCAAACGACAAGCCGAGCTGGCTGAACGCGCCCGCAAGGTAAAGGCCGAACTGCTGCTCGATGCGCGCGCGATCCTTGATGCCGAACGTGAAGCGCCGGTTGAGGAGAAAGGCGACGATGACGGACGGCGCCCAGGCCGCCGCCGCGGCCGGCAGCCAGCCGACATGCGGCTCAAGCAGGATGAAGATCGCGAAGGTTATCGCCGTCGCGACGGCGCCGGTCGTCAGAAAAGCGGCCAGGCGGCGAAAGGAAATCTCACGATGCACGGCGCGGCTCCCGCTGATAGCCGGCGCGATAGGCGAGGTGGAGCGCATCGGCAACGGGTCGCGGCCAGGCGCGGCGGAACATTTGCGCATCCTCCGCAGCCCGCACGCCGGCGCGCGTCAGCGCCGCAGTTTCTGTCAGTGCGTTGTGCCGGCGCCCGACCAGCCGCTCGGCGACATGCGCGAAGCGCTCCCCCGCCGCCATCAGACGCCACCAGGCGTCCCAGTCGAGATTGCTCCTGAAGTGGGTTGAGAACCTGAAGCCCTTGAGCGCCGCGCGGTCATAAGTGACAGACGAGCAGGGCAGCGGGTTGCCGAACGACAGAAACGCGCGCAGGCGAATGTCCGAAACGATGCGCGCACGGCCGAGAAAAACGGCTTCAATTGCGTGCTTGACGCCCGAAATCCTCGACGTTCTTGGCGCGCCGCAATCATCGATCTCCTGATATCCGGTGAAGGACAAGGCGGCGCCCGTTTCATTGAGCGCGGAGAGCGACCTTTCGAGGAAGCGCGGAAAATAGACGTCATCCTGATGCGCCAGCGTGACAAAGCGCGCGTCGGTCGCTTCGAGTGCAAAGTTCCAGTCGGCGCCGATGCCGTCGCGAATGCGATTGACCAGTAGCGGGGCGCCGAATGCTGCTGCGGCCTGTGCGATTTGGTCGTTCGGCGTCGAGGTCGCGATGACAATGCGGCTTTGCAGCGTCTGCGCGGCGAGCGAGGCGAGCGCATCGCCGAGAAAGGGCGACTTGCCGTACCCGAGGACGACGAAGGCGTGATCCATCAGGCGGATTTTCGCAATGGCTGGCGTACGGCCCCGGACCGGCGCAGCGAGGCCTCGTCCGTCGCCGCATTCTTGTCGACGAAGGCGGCGGTGTTGCCGAGAATGACGCCGAGCAGGAATCCGCCGAAAATCGTCTGTACGCCGATCGCGCAGGAAAGCGCTGCAAGCACCAGCGGCAGCGTGTTGGGCAGGGCGACGTACCCGCTTTGCGCCCAGTAGTCGGCGATCACCGCGAATCCGACCAGGCCCGCTGCGATCAACGCCCCGCCGATCGCCAGCATCGTTTCAAGCGTCAGGACGCCGGCAAGGCGCTTGATGACCGGCTTCAGCAAACGGTCGCCGGACTTCACGCCGTGCAGGTGCCCTGCGACCGCCATGATCAGCGCAAGGTGGCCGTTCGCGAACAGGAATCCGGCGGCGATCGTCCAGCTTGCGCCGAAGCGCGAAGGGCCCGGCAGGGCGCCGATGAAATGCAGGAGTGCAAACGCCAAAACGGCTGCGCTCATCGCGATCGCAAGCAGCGCCGGCACGCCGAACGCCCAGGTGGGGCTGGACAGAAAGAGATATCGCAGATGCCGCCAGCCGTCGCGCCAGGGACGCAGATGCGGCGGGCGATCGCGAAGATCGGGCGACAGCGTCGCCGGGGTCTGCTCGATGCGCAGCTTTCTAAGACTCGCCTTGACGACCATCTCGCTGGCGAATTCCATGCCGGCGCCGGCAAGGCCGAGCCGCATGAAGGCGTCCTTCGTTATCGCTCTGAGGCCGCAATGGGCGTCATCAATGCCGGTGCGGAAGAAAAGATTGAGGATGCCGGTCAGCGCGGGATTTCCAATGTAGCGGTTCTTCCACGGCATGGCGCCCGGTGCGATTCCGCCCTGAAAGCGCGATCCCATGCACAGGTCGGCCCCGTTGATCAGCCTGCCGACCATCGCGACGCCGTCGGTGAAATCATAGCTGCCGTCGGAATCGCCCATCACAAGGAAGCGCCCGCGCGCGGCTTCGGCGCCGCCGATCAGCGCCGCGCCGTAACCGCGCCGCGGCACGTCGACGACGCGCGCGCCGAGCCCCGTCGCCAGCATCTGGCTGCCGTCCGTCGATCCGTTGTCGGCAACGATGATTTCGCCTTTGAGCCCATGGCGGCGCTCGATTTCGGCAAGCGCGGCGCGGGCGTTGAGAATGCAATGCGGCAGGCTGTTGCGTTCGTTAAGACACGGCATGACGATCGAGACGCTGATCGCCTCGTCGGGCGCTGCAGCCTCGTTCGACTTCCCGATCGTCGTCATGCCGCCATCCCCGGCCTCGCCTTCGGCGACTTAACGGCGGCATGATTAACAATTCTTTCCCGGCGCGCGCGCCGGTCAACCGCCGATAAGGCGCAGACCGATCGTCGTTGCGCCGTCGCTCACTTTGGCGCCGACGCACCGGGGCGAACTGCAACCGGAGGATGGTGGGCCTGGAGGGACTCGAACCCCCAACCTAGCGGTTATGAGCCGCCAGCTC
>CAZGXT010000193.1:0-5535 GCA_964529675.1 uncultured Caulobacterales bacterium | reverse complement strand
GCAACCATGGACCTTCCGACCATGGGAAGGTCAAGCGCGTTGCGAGAGCACCGGAACGGGGTCGCGGGGCGCATTGCGTCTTGGGCGTCTCCTGGATGGGGTTCACGGCAGTCAGCCGGGGAGTGGTTGAGCCGTCTTCGATTGTCCGGAAGGTAAGACTGCAACCTCGTAACGCGTCCTCCCTGTCACGCACGCCGGCATGCCTGTCCCGGGCCATGGGCGGAACCGGCGGTAGCAGAATTGACCGACAGCCATCGGTCGCGGCTCAGGTGGGTGGCGGTGAAGCCTGGACGCCACACTTCATTGACCTGGATCAAACGCAAGCGGGCAGGCGTGACCGGAGCGTGACCAATCGTGACGAAACTGAATTCACGCCGTCGACCGTCGGCAACTGTGCCGCCGTTGGCCTGAACGACGAATCTCGACTCAACCGGAGGAGAACGTGATGAACAAGTGGATTCTCATGGTTCTGGTGGGCAGCGCATTTGCGGCTATGCCCGCCATCGCGGACGAGATGGAAGAACACCGCAAGGAAGCTTCACAGGAGGTCGCGCCGGAAGCGATCCGTCCCGAACAGCTGGACCGCATCAAGAAACATAACGACGAGATGGAGTCGCATTTGAAGGACATGCAGACGCTGATGGACAGGATGCAGGGCACCAAGGATGCGAAGGAGCGGCGCAAGCTGATGGACGAGCACGCCAGAAGCATGCGCGAAATGATGAAGAACATGCGCAGCAGCAGTGGAGACATGAAGATGGGGATGATGGGCGGCGGGGCGAGAAGGGGCGGACCGTTGCCGGAAGGGGAGAAGATGCGTCAGCACCTGCTGGAAAAGCGAATCGACATGATGGATATGATGACGGACCAGATGATGAAGTCGCAGGACTTGATGAAGTCGACGCAGTGAGTGCATGCGGGTCTGCGGATCGAGACCACGCAGTTTCGACGCTCATGACGCGGACAACCACGGTGCTTTGTGCTGCGGCAATCGCCGTTTGGGCAAGCTGCGTGGCCGCCGCGCCGGGGGATCCGAAGGTCGTGGACGGCATCACCGTGTATCTCGGGGTGGTGCCGACGGAGTTGATTCAGGGGTACTCTGCCGGGCACGAAGAGACCACGATGCACGGTGGTGTGCCTTCAGGCTCGGGTTTTCATCATGTGGTGGTTTTTTTCGTGGACACCCGACCGCATCACTCGGAGAACATGGAGGTGCGGGCGACCGTGAGGCCGCTGGGGCTCGCCCCAGAGGTGAAAGTCCTGCAGCCCATGCGCGTGGGAAGCACCGACACCGACGGGAACTATTTCTCAATGCCAGGCGGAAATCCATTCGGAATCGCGGTCGAGCTGCGTCGCCCCGGCGAGCGGAATTGGCACCGGGTGGACTTCGAGTATCGGCATCCCCGGTAGATCGAATCGGGAAGAGTCATGGACACAGATGACGGACATCGGCACCAACGACTTCGCGGGTCGTGGTTGCTCTCCAGGAACAGTTGGATGTGGCTGGGATTCCTGGGCGTGGCGGGTTTCTTTCTGGTCACGGAGCATCGGGCACACCTGCTCGGGTTCCTTCCCTTTGTCCTCGTACTTGCCTGCCCGCTCATGCACCTGTTTCATCACCGCGGTCACGGAGCACATGCTCCGAAGGATAGCCAGGCTGGACAACGAAAGGATCCCGTGCGAGGAGCGCGTCAATGAGCGATGCGATCTCGCCGGCCTACGGGCTCTGGTCGCTCGTGGTACTCAATTCGGTGGTATTCGTCGCGTTTGCGTTCAGCTTTGCCAAACCGCTGACGAGCCGGGACTGGCGCTCCTTTAGTGCGTTCTCGGCGTTCATCGTGGCATTGTTCGCGGAGATGTACGGCTTCCCGGTAACCATCTATCTGCTTTCGGGCTGGCTGGTGCATCAGTATCCCGGCATCGATTTCCTGACTCACGATGCCGGCCACCTCCTGGAAACTCTGTTCGGCTGGCGAGCCAACCCGCATTTTGGCCCATTCCACATCCTCAGCTTCGCGTTGATTGGCGGCGGCTTCTGGGTGCTGGCGCGCGCTTGGCCGGTGCTGTATCGCGCCCAGCAAGCTGACCGGCTCGCGGTAGAAGGCCCCTACGCGCGCATCCGACATCCTCAGTACGTGGGATTCGTGTTCATTCTGCTCGGCTTCCTGTTTCAGTGGCCCACGCTGCTCACGATCGCCATGTTCCCGATCCTCGTGTTCATGTATTGGCGGCTGGCACGGACGGAGGAGCGCGAGGCGCAGCAGCGTTTCGGCGCGGCGTATGAGCGCTACGCGATGCAGACACCCGCATTCGTTCCACGGAACTGGTTCAGCAGTGCCAGCCGCCAAGGAGGCTGACACCCCGTTTCATGCTGCAACGTTGCTCGACAAACGCGCGTCGCCTTCGATGAACGGAAAGAACTCGCGGCGTAGCACAACTCGAGCGGGATCTGGCTTCTTTGATGGAGATTGATATGGAAAGGACGAACATGGAAAACGTCGTTCCACAGGAAACGTCCGGGGGAAATGCAGAGCGGCACGTACCGCGGCGCGCGTTGCCGCAAATGGCGCTTGCGGTCACCGCCAGCGGAGGTTTCCAGGCCATGGCTTGGGCGGACGCACGCACCGCCACGTCGGAGCGAGGAGCGGTAGTGGCGTCGCGGGAATCATCTCCCGCGATCCGCAGCGGAACGGACTCGCCCATGAAAGACGCTATCGAAGCGTGTCTCGATTGCCACGCCATGTGTGTTCGCATGGCGATGGGCTACTGCCTTGAACGGGGTGGGGGCCACGTAGAGCCACGACACATTCGCTTGATGCTCAACTGCGCCGAACTCTGCCAGACGTCCGCCAACTTCATGCTGAGCGATTCGCCGTTGCACGGCCAGGTCTGCGCCGTCTGTGCGGAGGCGTGCGAGGCGTGCGCCAAGAGCTGCGAGGAGATCGGCGACATGCGCGAGTGCGCCGAAGAATGTCGGAGCTGCGCCAGGAGTTGCAGGTCGATGACATGAATCTGCGGCGATGCGTCCTGAACATAAGTACGGCCGAGGGCGCCGAAACGGCCCATCATGCGCTGTCCCCGATCCACTCGTGGTCGGCTCCCGATAGCGAGGTGATTAGGGTCTATCAGTGGGGCGACGCTGTCGATGGCGAGAAAGGGAGTCTGCAATGAAATTGTCTCGAACGGTTCTGGTAACGAGCATCGTGATCGCGGGGATCGTCTTCGGATCAGCGGGATGTGCGACGATAGTCCAGATGCCGTCGCCATTGGAGAAAGCGGTGGCGAACGCCAAGACCAAGTCCGATCACGAGGCTGTGGCGCAGGCTTATGACCGGTCCGCGGCGACGGCGAGGGCAGAAGCGCAGAAGCATCGCGACCTCGCGAAGGCCTATCTCGGTACGCCAGGCGCTCGCGGCGCGGGTGCACTCGGGATGGCATCCCATTGTGAAAATCTCGCAAGCCTCTACGAGGAAGCGGCTGGGGAATACCTGGAGTTGGCCAAAGCGCACAGGTCCACTACCGTCGACACGAAGTGAGCGGTAGTTAGGCCCATGACCCGACGAATGGGGCACCCCAGCATGGGGGGGCATCAATTCCAAGGGGCACGACGATCGAGAAAACGATCTGGAGTCGCGGCGAACTCCAGCGGACTTCCCAAGTGCGCTACTCGCGGGCCCTGATCAGCCCGCGTGCCTCATGCGACTTCGATCTCGAGCGAGTACGCAGGCGAATTCCTGAGGGTGCAACCAACCGGCGAGTGGGCATCAGCCCACCTCACGATGTCTCTCAGTTCGTCGCCCGATGCGGTGGGCGCACTGATCTTCACCGTAGCGCGAATCGCTGCGAGACCAGCGGAGACGTCCTCGTCGAGGCCGAGAATGCCGCGATTGTCGGAATCGCTTTCGACGGTCACTTCCAGACGGTTCAGTTGCACCCCCAGCTTGGCGGCTCGCATCGCAATGACCGTGGCCGTGCACGAGGCGAGGGCGCCTCGCAGCAACCACCCAGGATTCGGGCCTGACGCAGCGCCACCCATCGCCGGCGGCATATCGGTGACCAACCGTTCGCCGTGTGGTCCGCTGATCTCGCACTGAAGGCGTTCGGTAATACGCGCCGTCGCCGAGGCATTCTTGGCACGAGCCTTCTCCGGCTGGGCGGCAATCGTGGTCGATAGTCGTTCGATTGCTTCGCGAATGCCTTCAGCGTTCATCTGTCGATCCTGGTTATCGTGAACGGTCGCCGAAGAACCCGAGCATAGGGCCGCATTCGACGCAGCAACGCAGGATAACGCATCGATGCCTGCCTGTGGATCCCGTCCGATCGTTCATGCCCGGCACAGGAAAGACACCGCGGGTGCGTGGTCATCATGCGAGCGGAGTGCTTCGGGACAGCTTTTCTTGATCGTCACGCGCAGTTGCGGCGGTTAACTGCGGTGCAGGGCGGCGATCAGCGGGCAGGACACCCTTCCTTCATGAGCTTCGCATTCGCCGACCAACTTCGACAGCGCAGCTGCTATTCGCGCCAGGTCCGAAAGTCGTTCCTCCACGTCGGCCAGCCGCAGCGCGGCCAACGCGGCCGCCTCGCCGCAATGGGTGCCGTCCTCCAGCTTCAGCAGTTGCGCAACCTCGTCGAGGCTGAAGCCCAGCTTCTGTGCCGCCTTCACGAACTTCACCCGCGCCACGTCGGCGCTGCCGTAGCGGCGAATGCCGCCGTAGGGTCGGTCGGGCGTCGGCAAGAGTCCCCGCTGCTGGTAGTAGCGGATCGTCTCCACGCCGACTCCGGTGGCCTTCGCGAAGGCGCCGATGGTCAAGCTGTTCGCATCGCTTTCCATACCCCTTGACTCCGTAGTTGACTACGGAAGTAACGTTAAAGCATCAAGCGAACACCCGAAAGACGTGCGCATGTCGGAACCCAAGAACGGTCTCGGTGCACTGGCCGCCGGCGGGCTCGCGGCCGTACTCGCCTCAACGTGCTGCCTCGGTCCCCTCATGCTCGTCGCGCTCGGCTTTTCCGGCGCTTGGATAGGCAACCTTACGGTGTTCGAGCCGTACCGGCCGGTCTTCATCGGCGCGGCGCTGGTCGCTCTGTTCTTTGCCTCGCGCAGCATCTTCGGGTCAGCGGACACCTGTAAGCCCGGTGAGGTCTGTGCCGTCCCGCAGGTGCGGACGGTCTACAAGTTCATCTTCTGGATCGTGGCGGCCCTGGTGGCGGTCGCACTTGCCTACCCTTATGTCCTTCCGCTGTTCTACTGACTGGAAATCATCATGAAGACATTCACAGCCCTCGTCGCCCTGACCGCCACCCTGGTCACACCGGCGTGGGCTGCCACGAAGACGGTTACGCTTTCCGTGCCCGGCATGACCTGCGCCGCCTGTCCGATCACGGTGAAGAAGACGCTCTCGAAAGTGGACGGTGTGCAGAAGGTGGAGGTGAGCTTAGAAACCCTCGAAGGCGTCGTCACTTTCGATGACACCAAAACTAATGCCGAAGCTCTGACCAAAGCTACGGCAAGCGCCGGCTACCCTTCCTCCGTCA